>JAKZUA010000243.1:0-21205 GCA_047516825.1 Dehalococcoidia bacterium | reverse complement strand
GACGGATTAACTGACGAGGTGCTTCCTGCGAGGAAATTGAACCTGCCACAGCACCGCTGCGATCTTTCCACGATCACTGATTCGTAGCTGGACAAGAACCGTCAGCCGTCTTATTCGCCAATCCGTCGTTGTAATACTAGGAAACCGTTCTTAAGGAAGCCGCCGGTAGTCAAGACTCTCAAATCCGTCATCGTCTGGTTCGCGGCGGTGGCAACCGTGGTGCTGTTAGTGGGCCTCTGGAGCCAGCTGGAAAGGTTTTTTGTCTTCTTTCCCACCGCGGAGGTGAGATACACTCCCGAGGATGTGGGGCTGGCCTATGAGGAGCTCTTTTTCCCCACCTCCGATGGCCACCGCCTCCACGGCTGGTACATCCCCGGTAATTCTGGCACCACTTTGCTTTGGTTCCACGGTAACGGCGGCAACATCGGCCACCGGGTGGAAGAGCTGGCGCTGGTCCACGCTCGCCTGGATGCAAACGTGTTCATCTTCGACTATCGGGGCTACGGCAACAGCGAGGGGAGCCCTTCCGAGCAGGGAATCTATCGAGACGCCCGGGCGGCGCTGGCCTACCTACGATCGCGGCCGGAGCCAGCCCCGCAGCAGATTGTTTACTTCGGCAGGTCACTGGGGGCAGCGCTAGCAATCGAACTGGCGGCCGAGCAGCCCCCGGCCGGTCTGGTTTTGGTGGCTCCCTTCGCCTCGCTGGGCGAAATGGCCCGCATCGCCTACCCCTATCTACCACTTAGCTGGCTGTTGGGGAACCGCTACAACTCGGTGTCCCGCATTTCCCAAGTGCACCGGCCGGTCCTCATAATGCACGGCGATCAGGATGACATAGTGCCCCGGTCTCAGGGTGAGAAATTGCTAGAGGCGGCTAATCCGCCCAAGAGTTTTCAGGTCCTGCCCGGTGCCGGCCATAACGACACCTACTCCGCAGCGGGCGACATTTACTGGCATGCCTTGAGTGAGTTTCTGGGCACCTTGGGGGCGCCCCCCAGCCGTTGACATACCTGTCCACCCAACCTATTATGCTGCTACCCGGATTCTCCCGGATTTTTGAGGAGGTCGACGATGGCAACCGCTAAAAAGATGGAAATAGAAATCCTTTACTGCTGGGATTGAGGACACGCTCTGCGTGCTGCCTGGATGGCAGGAGAAGCTCTGTCTCGACGGGGCGAAAACATCACCAACTTCAAGCTAACCCCCGGGCCCCACGGTAAGTTTGACGTGATAATCGACGGCGAGGTTATCGCCGAGCACCGGCACGAGCCCAACGCCCACATCTTCCCGGACATAGAGGACTTGATGAAGGCCATCGCTCAGCGGGCGGACTAGCCGCCAGGGTAATAGACGAGAGGAAGTAAAATATGTCATTTAGTATCGAACCCACCACACTTGGGCCTGGCGAGGGCCGGGTGATTCAGGTGCCTGGCCATCCAATTACTTACAAGGCCACGAAAGAGAATACTGGGGGTGCCTACTCGTTGCTCGAGGTGGTCGTAGCAGGTGATGGGCCGCCACAACATATCCACAAAGCCGAGGAAGAGGCATTCTACGTTCTGGAGGGAGAGGTCAACATCAAGGTAGGAGAACAGACAATCAGTGGCACTGTTGGATCCTTTGTCATCATCCCAAGAGGTACAGTCCACACTTTTTGGAATGCTGGGCCAACGCCCGCCAAACTGTTGGGTATCTTCTCTCCGCCAGGATTCGAGCAGTTCTTTGTTGAGGTTGTTGGCGACGAAGAAATAGACACCGCCACCTTCGTTGAAAGGGGAATGGCTGTTACTGACAAATACAACATAGAAATCGTGGGGCCTCCCCTTGGAAGGAGCTCAACCTGCAATAGGTGGATGATTACCTCTTCTTAAGGGGGATGTGGGGGATTCGGATTTCACAAGATTAGAATTTCTTTAGGCCTCAGACTCCGGAGATGATTTCAGTATCATAGTCCAGCAGCTCCAAATCAGGCCGGGTGTCGGTGACAAAAGAGACGACTTGCGACAAGACCTCGTCGGCTCGACTGGCATCATTGCTGACGCTGCAGGCCACCAGAGTCAGCCGCTGCCACAGCTCCGAATCCTCCCCCTCTGCCACTGAAACGTTGAACTTGTTGTGAATTCGAGATGTCAGGGAACGCGCCACCTGCCGTTTTCCCTTCAAGCTATGATTGTCCGGCAAGTGGAGCACCATCCGGCATATGCCAATGTGCAAGTCGAACCTCCCCGCAGCGATAACCTATCTTCCCAGGCGCGTTTCGCCCCGGCACACCTTAGAGCCTGTGTTCAAAGAAATCCGGGCACAGCATAGTTCCCTGCACGTCATTCCGGCGCAGACCGGAATCCAGCATCATCTACCCATCGACCAGGGGGCAGCATCTGGGCTCCGGCTTTCTCCGGAGCGACGAATAAACCGCCACATAGGCCATTGATGCTTTCGACGCAGGCTCTTAGCGAAGTCCTGTCGGGCGCGCCTCCATCGGGGTTCAACCAAGATGGTCCCGATGCGGCCTTGACTAGGTAATTACCACCCTTTAGATTATATGACAATGCGGCGAAATCGGGATCAGAGGCAGCCGAAAGGGTTCTTTTAGCAACCCTCTATGATACCCTAACGCCAAATCCCCTATTCCGGACCGGTCCGCTGAGGAGTCCAATGCGGGAGTTGGCGGAAACTCCATCCGAGCGTACCCAGCAACGAATTGACGTGCCTGAAGTGGTGGTCGCCCGACTGCCCCAGTATGTACGCGTGCTCAACATGCTGCTCGCAGACGGCATTCAGGTGGCCAACTCCCAAATGCTCGGCGAAAAACTGCAAGTGACCCCGGCCCAAATAAGGAAGGACCTGAGCTACTTTGGCCGCTTCGGGAAGCAGGGTCGGGGTTACAGTGTGCCTCACCTGCTGGACGAGCTTAAGCAGATCTTGGGTCTCAACTCCCACTGGAATGTAGTCGTGATCGGCGTAGGCAGGCTGGGCCGGGCGATTCTAAGCTACCCCGGATTCACCCCCGATGGTTTCCACCTGGTAGCGGCTTTGGACAACAATCCGGGCCTGGTCGGTCAAAACGTGGATGGCCTGGTGGTAAGGCCGGTGGAAGAGCTAAACCAAGTAGTTAAAGAGTATGACATCAGCATCGCCGTCGTCGCGGTGCCCGGTGTTCATACCCAGGGAGTAATCGACCGGCTGGTGGAATGTGGGGTCCGGGCCATCCTCAACTACGCTCCCACCACCCCTCAGGTGCCGCCACACGTGAACATCCGCAACATCGACCCGGTATTATCGCTGCAATCTATGACCTTTTATCTTGCCAATTAGCCGGGCGAACTAGACTGATACCAAGGTGAAAACTACTACTCGGCTAAAACCCCAGAGTCTGCTTCGGCAATCGGCAGTGCGTTAGTTCGCGCCACCTGAAGGAGCAAAATCCTTCGTCACAACGGCTTTCGCCGTTGCCCCGACATGCCCATTCTGGGCTGTTCCCTGGATTCCGGCGTGCGACGGTATGACGGTGTTGCCAGCGCTGCCCAATCCGGTGTCAATGTAGATTTCCCTTTGGCTTTGGTTTAGCCGGCTCCTGGGCCTCCCACGGTTCCTCGCATATCGGCCCTGGCGCGGCGGCGGCGCACCACGTTCAGCCGTATCTGGGCCCGGCGCATGGCAATGGCCACCTGTTCCAACTCAATCTCGGCCCCCCGGCCCGCCATCCCCTCACTGGCCCGGTCCATTGCTGCCTGGGCCCGTTCCTCGTCTATCTCATCGGACCGCTCGGCGGCGTCGGCCAGCACGGTTACCTGGTTGTCCAGCACTTCCAAAAATCCGCCGCTAACCGCGAGGTAAGTCTCTTCGCCATCCTTGCGGATAATCAGCTCGCCCGGTTGCAGGCTGCTCATCAATGGCGCGTGGTGGGGCAGGATGCCCAGCTGACCCTCCGAGCCGGGGGCTACCACCAGGTCCACGTCGTCACTGTAAACCCGGCGCTCAGCGGTGATTATTTCCAAGCGCATTGGTGCCATGATTCTTTCCTCGCTCCGGGGCCCGGGGTCCGGCCGCCAAGCTGTTGCCAGATCCGGTGAAAGATTCTGAACGCCGGGTTGAGTCTAGGCGGCGCTGGCCTGCATCTGCTCCGCCTTTTCTATAGCCTCCTCAATGGTGCCCACCATGTAGAAAGCCTGCTCCGGCAGGTCGTCGTACTTGCCATCCAGGAGCTCGGCAAACCCCTTTACCGTATCCCGCACGGGAACATACTTGCCTGGCTGGCTGGTGAAGGTTTCGGCGACAAAGAAGGGTTGGGTCAAAAAGCGTTGGATTTTACGGGCGCGGAAAACCGCCAGCCGGTCTTCTTCGGAAAGCTCCTCTATGCCCAGGATGGCGATAATATCCTGCAGGTCCCGATACCGCTGCAAAACCTGCTGCACGCCTCGGGCAACCCGATAGTGCTCCTCGCCCACAATTCGAGGCTCCAGGATTCTAGCAAAGGAGGCCAGCGGATCCACCGCCGGATACAATCCCTGCGCGGCCAGGGATCGCTCCAGAGAGACCACGGCGTCCAGGTGCCCGAAGGTGGTCACGATACCGGGGTCGGTGTAGTCGTCGGCCGGCACGTAAATGGCCTGGAAGGACGTGATGGACCCGGACTTGGTGGAGGTTATCCGCTCTTGAAGCGCTCCCATCTCGGTAGCCAATGTGGGCTGATAACCCACCGCGGACGGCATCCGGCCCAGCAGGGCGGACACCTCCATGCCCGCCAGAATGTAGCGGTAGATGTTGTCGATGAACAGTAGGACGTCCTGGTGCTCCTCTTCCCGGAAATACTCGGCCATGGTCAATCCGGTAAGACCGATGCGGGCTCGCACACCCGGCGTTTCGTTCATCTGTCCGAAAACCAGCACCGTGCTGGACAGCACGCCGGAAGCCTGCATCTCATGCCATAGGTCATTCCCCTCACGGGAGCGCTCGCCCACGCCGGCGAAGACCGAGACGCCCTGGTGCTCGGCGCCGATGTTGCGGATCAACTCCTGGATAATAACGGTTTTCCCGACGCCGGCTCCTCCGTAGGCGCCTACCTTGCCGCCCTTGGGGAAAGGCGTTATCAGGTCGAACACCTTGATGCCGGTTTCCAGGATTTCAATATCCGGGTTCTGGTCATCGAAGGCGGGGACATCCCGGTGTATCGGCCAGCTCAGGGCAGATTCAACCGGACCCAGATTATCCAGAGGAGTACCGGTAACATCGAACAGGCGGCCCAGGGTTTCCTGGCCTACCGGCACCATGACCTTGGCTCCGGTGTCGTTTACCTCGGTTCCGCGGGCCAGGCCGTCGGTGGACCCCAGGGCCAAGCAGCGCACCCAGTTATTTCCCACGTGCTGCTGGACTTCCAGAATCAGCTTATCCCCGCTGTTCTCCAGTTCCAGAGCGTCGAACAGATTGGGGAGTTCATCCGGCGGAAACTCCACGTCGATGACGGTTCCAATTACTTGTACGATTTTTCCGGTAGCCATTGTGGGACCTCCCCCAGAGATTGTTGATAATTAGTGGCGCTGCTCAGCCCCCGGTGCTCAGCCCTCCAGGGCAAGAGTTGCGCCGACCAGATCCAGTAGCTCGTTGGTGATGCTATCCTGGCGAATTTTATTCATCACCAGGGTCAAGTCCTGACTCAAGGAGTTGGCGTTGTCGGTAGCGTTCCGCATCGCTACCATGCGCGCCGCCTGCTCGCTGGCGATAGACTCCAAGATAGCGTGGTAGATCTGCATCTCCACAAACTGGGGCAACAGGGCATCCAGAACGCTGGTTGCATCCGGCTCGTAGATGTATCCAGCCCGGGACGTTCCAATCAGTTCCGCCGGGGTCACCGGCAGCAGCTTCTCCAGAACCGCCTGCTGGGACATGGTGGAGAGAAACTGGGTATAAATCAGGTGCACCTCATCCACCTCGGCCGAGGCGTAGGAGTCGATAACAAGGTGGGAGATGGGAAGGGTATCCAGCAGGCTGGGGCGGTCCCCCATATCGATGAAAACCGCCTTGATCTCCTGGCCAGTTCGCACCAGAAAATCCCTTCCCTTTCTGCCCACGACAACGCTTTCCACCGGAGCATCCTGGGCCAGAATAAAGGGAGCCACCCTCCGGTTGACGCCGGCGTGCATGCCTCCGGAGAGCCCCCGGTCCGGAGTAATGACTACCAGGCCGATTTTTCGCACCGGTCTAACCCGCAGCAGCGGGGGAACCTCATTGCTATCCTCGGTGCGCTGCGCCACCAAGTGGGAAATGACTTCCTGGATTTTTTCCGAATAGGGGCGGCCCTGCAGCACCGCTTCTTGGGCCCGGCGCATCTTGGAGGCGGCTACCAGCGACATGGCGTTGGTGACCTTGCCGGTGTTTTCAACGCTCCTGATTCTCCGTCGAACGTCTCTCAGACTGGGCATTACTGATCCTCGACGAAAGTTCTAAGCTTGTAAGATCCAAATCCCCCTCAGTCCCTCTTTTAAAAATGGGGATTTACCCAAACTGCGGCGTCTTCGACCGGGTTTGGCTGTTGATTCAAGACTTACTAAAAGCCAGCCAGTTGTTAAGGCCAGCCTAGCTAAAGGAACCCTTGAAGTCGTTGATGATCTGGGTCAACTTGGCTTCAGTCTCGTCGTTCAGGTCTTTGGTCTCTCGAATGCTCCCACCAATATCCGGATGGGTAGTCCCAACATGGCGAAGGAGTTGCTCTTCAAAGGCCGCGCAGCGCTCCAACGGGATGTCGTCAGTGAGTCCCGCGTTGACGGCAAAGAGGATTATAACCTCATCTTCCAGGCTGAAAGGCCGCTGCTGGGGCTGCTTCAACACTTCCGTCGCCTGCTGACCTCTGGCCAGCTGGGCTCGGGTGGCCGGGTCCAGGTCCGAGGTGCCGAACTGGGCAAAACTAGCCAACTCCCGGTATTGGGCCAGCTCCAGCCGCAACCGGCCCGCCACTCGTCGCACGGCTCGAGTCTGGGCGGCTCCGCCGACTCGGGAAACCGAAAGACCCACATTGACCGCCGGCCGGATACCGGAGTTGAAAAGGTCTTGCTCTAAGTAAATCTGACCATCGGTGATGGAGATAACGTTGGTGGGGATGTAGGCTGAAACGTCGCCGGCCTGAGTCTCGATAATGGGCAGAGCGGTAATAGAACCGCCGCCATGCTCCTGGTCCAGGCGGGCAGCCCGCTCCAACAAACGGCTGTGCAGGTAAAACACGTCGCCGGGGTAGGCCTCTCGACCGGCTGGGCGCCGCAACAGCAGCGACATCTGCCGGTAGGCCCAAGCGTGCTTGGTAAGGTCGTCATAGACCACCAGCACGTCCTTGCCCTGGGCCATGAACTCCTCGGCCATGGTGCAGCCGGAATAGGGTGCGATAAACTGCATGGGAGCCGAATCCGACGCTCCGGCGTTGACCACAATGGTGTGCTCCATCGCGCCGGCTTCCTCCAGGATTCCCACCACCTGGGCTACCTTGCCCTGCTTCTGCCCGATGGCTACGTACACGCAGATGAGGTCGCCGCCCTTCTGGTTGATGATAGTATCCAGGGCTATGGTGGTCTTGCCGGTGGAACGGTCGCCGATGATCAGTTCCCGCTGGCCCCGGCCGATGGGAATCATCGCGTCGATGGCCTTGATTCCGGTCTGCACCGGGGTGTCCACCGACTGTCGCACCACCACGTTAGGAGCAACATGTTCCACGGGGCGCAGCCCGCTGGTGTTGACCGCACCTTTGCCATCCAAAGGCCGGCCCATGGGATCCACCACTCGCCCGATCAAAGCCTCTCCCACCCCAACTTCGATGATCTGCCCGGTGGAGCGAACGCGGTCCCCTTCTTTGACGGCGTTGGGGTCTCCCAGGATGGCTGCGCCGACCAGGTCCGCCTCCAGGTTCATCGCCAGCCCCATGACTTCATTGCCGAAATCCAGCAACTCGTTGGAGCGGACCCCTTGCAAACCCTGAATGCCGGCGATTCCATCGCCAACCTGAACCACCGTGCCCACGTCGACCATAGTGAGGTCGGCGCCAAATTCTTCGATTTGGCGCTTGATTAACGAGACAATTTCCTGACCCCTGATCGCCATGGGCGACCCTCCTTTGTCTTAGTCCCCGGTGTCTTAGTCCCCGGTGTCTTAGTCCTAGGCGGCCGTTGCGGTTACTTCGGACCGGACCTGGCGGCGCAGGCCCTCCAGCCGAGAGCGCACACTGCCGTCCAGTAGCTGGTCGCCCACCTGGACGATGACGCCACCCAGAATGGATTCATCCACCTCGGTGGAGACGACGACTTCCTTTTGTATTAGCTCCGCGACGAAGCGGCTGATTCGCTCCACCTCCGCAGCGTCGAGAGGAACCGCGGAGGTGACCTCCACGTGCTGCCGGCCCCGGTACTCGTCCACCAGCTGGCCATAGTTCAGGTGCACATCACGAATCAGTTTTACGGAACCGCGAGAAATCAGCAGCGCCAACAGGTTCCTCACCAGCGGACTGGTATCCGGAAAGACTGCTTCGATGCTACGATTTTTCTCCGACAGGGGAACCTGGGCATGCCCGAGAAAGGAGCTGAACTCCTCATCTTGCAGCACCTGACTGAAAGACTCCAGATCCCCAGCCCATTGGTCCACTTGGTCCTGCTGGACCGCCAGCTGGAAGATCGCTTGGGCGTAGCGTTTACCGGAAACCCGTTTGGCCAACCTACACCTAACCTTGCCTCAGGTTGTTTCCACTCTCTTCCAGCACCTGGGAAATCAGCTCTTCATGAGCCCGGCGGTCCAGCGAGCGCCGAATTACCCTTTCCGCGGCGGTAATGGCCAGGTCTCCGAAGCCAACCCGCACCTCGGCAATAGCCGAGTCCCGCTCCCGCTGAATATCGACCCTGGCCCGCTCTACGAAGGTGGTCGCCTCCTGGCGAGCCCGCTCCATCTCCTCTTCCCTAAAGCGGTCCGACGCCTCCTTGGCCTGGTCGAGCAGGCGCTGCCCCTGGCGACGGGCTTCGTTCAGCTGCTCTTCGATGGCGGCCTGGGAGCTGGCGGCCTCGTCTCGGGCCCGGTCCGCGGCGGCCAGGCTGTCTCTAATTCGCTCCGCCCTCTGGTCGATAGCTCGTAGCAGCGGCTTATAGGCCAGGACGTAGAGAACCGCCAGCAAAATGCCGAAGTTCACCAAATATATGATCAATGAAGGAAGGTTTATCCCCAGTTGCGTCACTGCTACCCCCAGTATTCTGGGTCGGGCCGGTTTAGGCCACGAACAGCAAAATTACCGCGATAACGAAGGCGTAAATACCCAACGCCTCGGCGAAGGCGATCGCCAGGATCATGTTGGTGGTTATTGAGCCCACCGCCTCGGGGTTGCGGCCGATGGCGGTCATGGCTCCAGCACCTAATATGCCGATGCCGATGCCAGGTCCGATTACCCCCAAGCCAATGGCGATACCCGCCCCCAGCAGTTTTGCACTCTCTGCGCTCAAGCCTTGCAGAAGGACTAGATCCATATCCTCTCTTCCCTCCTATTAGTTTGGCCTGAAGTTCAACTCCAACCGGCCTACTTCAACCAGACGGATACTCTCTCCAGTGCCCGTTAATGCTCCTCGTGGCTCGTGGCCACGGAAATGAAAACCAGGGTGAGTCCGGCGAAAATCACTGATTGGATCAGCCCCACCAGCAGTTCGAGTCCGTACACCAAATTGGTGAACACCAGAGGAAGCAGGAAGGTTATCATCACCACCAGAATCTCCCCTGCGGTCATGTTGCCAAATAGCCGGAAGGTGAAGGCCACGATTCGAACAGCCTCGCTGAGCAGTTCTAGCAGTCCAACCCCAATATCGATTAGCCCCTGCATCGGTCCCTTACGGATCAGACTGCCGAAGGCAAAAAACTTCTTCAAGTAGCCAAAGCCGTGGGACCGGAAACCCCAGTATTCAACAAAACCAAAGGATATCAGCGCCAGGGCCAGGGGCATGTTCAAGTCGGTGCCGGCCGGCCGCAGCAGATGGGCCTTGATCTCCCCGTCGCCGTCGACGAAACCTAGAAACTGATAGAAAGGGAGCAATGCCAGCCAGGCATTGAAGAGGACGAAGAAAAAGATAGTCGCCACAATTGGAAAGGTCTTACGCGCCATCTCCGGTCCCACCACCCCGCTGGCAAAGCTGAGCACACCCTCGAAAAGCACTTCCACCAGCGATTGCAGCCGACCCGGAATCAGGCTCTTCTTCCAGGCTCCCAGGGCAAACAAAAGGATCAAGACAGCGCTGGCGAGCCATGCCGAAAGCATGGTATTGGTTATGGCGAATTTTTCGACCTTCAGCGGTGCACCGTGAACCTCCACAGTTGTGTCCTCACCTGGGGACTCTTCAGCATGTTCTTCATCACCGAAATCGCAGGCATGTCCTTGCCCGCCGGTTAGACCTAAGCATTCGTTGCGGACAGATGCGGGAAAGACCGGCTGCGGGGGAAGATGGATTTCCGGTCGAGAAATAAGCGGGGACCCGCCTAGGGCTGCTGCGCCTATGCCTCCCCACACCACACCCATCAACGCCAGAACGGCTAGAACCAGTCCAAAGACCAGGAGCAGTTTTTTAGCTGCCGGACTCGACGGCACTACCGCTTCCTCCGCTTCCTCGCCATCTCTTGTGCTTTGGCCCCGTAGAGAATGGGGAGAATCATTCGGTATATACCCCAGAAGGCCGCGACACTACCCAAAACTGTCCCCGCCAAAGTGAAAAGGGGTGTGGTTCCAAGAAGATTATCCCCCCACAAGCCTAGCAGCACGCCTCCAGCCACGCAGAAGGCAATGTACCAGCCCAGGCCGGTTAGGCGCAGGCCAACTACCCACCAAGGCATCCCCGGCTCCAAACCGGATGAATATTATCACTATGTTTTTTAAAAGTCAATTTAGACAAGAGGCGACGAAATCCACACTCACCATTACGAGAAAGACCCCAGCATTGTGCTTGCTGGGGTCTTATGCCGTTACTAGGCTGATGGAGGAAAGTCAGCTTCCCCCAGACTGCTGCCGACCAAAATCCTCCAAATCCAGGTCGTTGATGAAGTCGGTAAACGCCGACAATCTCCTCAGTTCCTCTTCCTTGAGCTCCGCCCCCTCTCCCTGGCCTTGACCCTCCGGAGGAATGGGCTTGCCGGTTTCCTTGTCCAAGAGGATAGCCGCCTTCTCCATCACCGACTCGTCGGCGAAGATGGGCACCTGAGTGCGAACCGCCAGGGCCATGGCATCGCTGGGGCGAGAATCGATCTCCTTGACGTCCCCGTTGACCTGAATGACAATCTTGGCGTAAAAGGTGTCATTCTGCAGGTCGTTTACCAGGATGTGTTTTACCGCGCCGCCCAGGGTATCGATCATCGTCTGAAGCAGGTCGTGGGTCAAAGGGCGGGGCACACTTAAGTCCTGAAGCTTCACCGCGATAGCATCAGCCTCGGCGGGTCCGATCCAAATAGGCAGATACCGGTCAGACTCCTTATCTTTGAGGATAACCACCCGCTGGTAATTCATCGGGCTGACCCGTATGCTGTCTATGGAAAGTTCCAGCATTCCCGCTGCCTCCACACGCTACCTGGCGCATTGAAATTGTATGCCCCCTAGAAATATGATGTCAACCAGGAGAGAAGCCAATTGGAAGCGGTTGGCACCCCAATAGGCCTTCCGCGCATCATAAACTTAAGGCGGGCCTAAACCCCTTCCGCTCCAACTTCTTTCGCCCAAGCTTCTTCCAGGGGCCGCAACCGCTCTGAGTCCCTGGGAGCCAATGCCTGTTATCAAGTGGATGTCCCGGAGGTGATCCTTGGCCCCTGACGAACGACTGGAACAATACCGGGTGCCCTGGCAGAACACCTGCTGGACTTGCGGACCGGAACATTTTAGCTTCCAATGTACCGACGAACTAGCCCCCCTGGACCATTTCATCGGCCAGGAACGGGCCCTGGAGTCCCTTCGCTTCGGATTGGAAGTGGACAAACCCGGCTACAACTTGTTTGTTACCGGCCTCACCGGAACCGGCAAAACCACCGCGATTAAGGAACACCTGCAAAATCTGATCGGCGAGATGGCGCGGCTGGAGAAGCTGAAGCCGATCTACGACTGGTGCTACGTCCACAATTTTGAGGAACCCGACCGGCCCCGCGCCCTCAGGCTTTCCCGGGGGCTGGGCAGACCCTTGCGCCAACGCCTCAGCAGGATACTAACCGCCCTCAAAGAGCAGGTTCCCCTGGTTTTCAAGAGCGAGGAGTATCAGACCCAGTTGCGGGAGCAGGAAGAAGCAGGCCGTCAAGGCACCCAGCAGCTGATGACGCGCTTGGAGCAGGCAACTCAGGCGGAGGATTTCTCATTGCAAGTCACCCCCGCCGGTGTGAGCATCTTTCCCATGCGGAATGGCCAGCCGATGACTCCGGAGGAATATCAGCAGCTTGAGGCGGAAGCCAAAACATCCATCGATGAAAAGCGGATTCGGCTGATGCAGCTGACCCAGGACACCATGGCCAGCATCCGGGATTTGGAGAAAGAGACGGCCGACCAGGTTCAAGCCCTGGAACGGGTGGTGGCCAACGAACGGGTTTGTGACATATTTCAGGAGCTAATGGATTCTTATCGGGACCAGCCGGCAATATGGGAATATTTAACCCGTCTTATCGACTACGTGCTGGACAATCTCTCTCTTTTCAAAGAGCAGGAACTCCCGGCTGCGCCTCAGCTGCCCTTGGGTGGGCCGTCCGGCGGCCCGACTAACCCCTTTCTGCCCTTTGAAATCAACGTCCTGGTCGACGAAAGCGCCGTTGAAACCGTTCCCATCATTATTGAGCCCAATCCCAACTGGGGAAATCTCTTTGGACGCATCGAGCGTCGCGCCCTGTTCGGCACCTACATCAGCGACCACACCATGCTGAAGCCGGGGTCGGTCCACTTGGCCAACGGTGGCTACCTGGTTTTCAACGCCCGGGATATTCTTTCCTACCCGGGGGTTTGGGAAGGCCTGAAACGGGTGATCCGGAATGGGGAAATCCGGCTGGAAGACCCGGCCGAGCAAACCGGGGCCTACACTCCCCAGGGGCTGCGTCCCGAGCCGGTGCCTTTGGACCTCAAAGTGATAATGACCGGCGATGAGAATTTGTATCGGCTGCTCACCGCCCAGGATTATGAGGATTTTTGGGACCTTTTCAAAGTTAAAGCCGAATTCGACTCCCGGATAGACCTGACTCCGGAGAACCTGGATGCCTACTCGGCCTTCATCTGCCGCACCTGTGAGCAAGAAGGGCTGCTCCCCTTCGACACCGGCGGCGCAGCCAAGGTAATGGAGTATTCCGCCCGCTTGGTGGCCGACCAGACCAAGCTCTCTTCCCGATTTGGGCAGATTAAGGACCTGCTAATCGAAGCCGACTACTGGGCGGGGAGAGACTCCAGCCCCCAGGTTCGAGCGCAGCACGTAAGCGAGGCCATTAGCCAGAAGATTTACCGGCTTAATCTCATCGAGAAAAACATCGAAGAGATGATCGCCGACCACTCCATCCTGATCGACGTTAGCGGTAGTGTAGTCGGCCAAGTCAACGGTCTGGCGGTATACGACCTGGGGGATTTCAGCTTTGGCAAGCCCAGCCGCATCACCGCCCAGACCTACGCCGGGCGGAGCGGTGTGATCAACATTGAGCGGGAGGCCGCCCTGAGCGGGCGCACCCACGACAAGGGGGTGCTGATTCTTAGCGGCTACCTGGGCGCCAGGTTTGGACGGGATCGGCCGCTGACCCTGTCGGCCAGCCTGGCTTTTGAGCAGTCCTATCAGGGTGTGGACGGCGACAGCGCGTCATCCACCGAGTTGTACGCTATTCTCTCCAGCCTGTCCGGGCTCCCCGTCAACCAGAACATAGCGGTGACCGGTTCGGTGAATCAGATGGGCGAAATCCAGCCCATCGGCGGAGTCAATCAAAAAATAGAGGGAATGTTCGACGTCTGCCGCCTGTCCGGCTTGACCGGCAATCAAGGAGTAATGATTCCCCATCAGAACGTCAAGAACCTGATGCTTCGGGAAGACGTGGTGGAGGCGATCAAGCAGGGGCGGTTTCATATTTACGCCGTCCAAACCGTGGATGAAGGCGTTGAAATTTTGACCGGCCAGCCGGCCGGTGTCCGGAGGGCCGACGGAGGCTATCCACCGGGCACGGTCAACCACCTGGTTGACCGGCGGCTGCAGGAATTGGGACAATCGATGCGGGGCTACTTTGGGGAGATGCTTTCTGACAAGGACTAGCCCGCCAGGCTTAGCCCGTGGGTCCTGCCCGGCGGGCGCTTAAAAACAGGAGTCCTCCCAGATTTTGAGAAGGAGAAACGGCCGCTGCATTACCTTCGTGCCTACGGTCTCTGGAGTCCCGTCTTCGGCAAGCCCATTAACGGTCCATCATCAAACCAGTAAATTCGGTATGACACCAATAATACCAGCGGTATAGGTGAAAGGTCCGTGTTTTGGATAGGGTAGGGGCCCCCGGCCGTGCGCCCCTACGAAATCTCCCAGGACTTTTCCACGTCCTGCCGGCAGTTTCCCAGTCCGGCTTATACCGGCTCCAGCTCCGCTTCCCGCTGGTTGCTGGTTAGGGTTCCCACCAAGGCGTTGCCGGCCAGCAGATCGATGCCTTTCCGCACCGAGCCGTTCAGCGTGTTCAACTCGCGCTCGAAAGCCCGCAGGCAGCGCAAGGCGTAGGCGTCGGCTTCGGTCCGGCGGGCCTGCGACTCGGTCTCAGCCTGTTCGATAATGCGGAGGGCTCGCAGCTCGGCCTCCCGAAGCGCCTCCTCGGCCCTCTTGTGAACCTCATTTTGGCTGAGTTTCTCGCGGAGATCATCCTCAGCCTGGGTCTTGGTGCGGCGAGCGTCCATTGTGGCGCTGTTAATTATCTGGTCTTTCTGCGCCAGTACCTCCCCGGCAGCCTTCACTTCTTGGGGGATCGACAAGCGCAGATGGTCCACCAGCTCCATAAGCTTCTTTTTGTCCACCAGCGCGATGCCACCCACTGGAATTGCCTTGCTGGTGGAAACGAGGGTTTCCAATTGGTCTACCACGTTTATGATATCGATGATTTCCTCCTTCCGGGTCTATAATCCGGGTCTTTAATCTAGGCCTCTAAGCTTCTGGGAGGGGCAATCCAAATTTGGCGTTTACCGCCATAACCACGTGGGGAGGCACCATGCCGGTGACATCCCCACCCAGCCGAGCAACTTCTTTGAGCAGGCTGGAGCTTACAAACATATAGTCTTGCGAGGTCATAAATGAAACCATATCCACGGACCTTTCCAGCCTCCGGTTCATGAACGCCATGTCGTACTCGTACTCGAAATCCGCTCCGCTTCTTAAACCGCGAATGATCACTGCGGCACCGGCCTCTCGGGCGAAACGCACCACCAGGCCGCTGAATTCCCGTACTTCCACATTGGGCAGGTTACCCACGCACTCCCGAAAGAGCTGCACCCTCTCTTCAGTGGTGAAGAGCAAATCCTTGGAGGGAGTGGCGTAAACCGCCACTATCACCTTTTCGAAAAGGGCTGCCCCCCGTTCAACGATATCCAGATGACCCATGGTGACCGGATCGAAGCTCCCCGGATAAAGGGCGGTAACCATCGTTAGCCGCCCCGCCGGTAGAATTCCACCACGTTGTCACCGTAACGGCGGTGGGACTCTAAAATTAAGCGTCCTATGACATCCGGTAGCTCCAAGCGCCTGGAGTGCCCCACTACCACCACACCGTCTTCCTCAATTAGGCCCCCGGTAGAATCTATCTCTTCCAGCACTTGGGCCAGGTTTGGCATCTTATAAGGCGGGTCCAAAACCACCAGGGAGTAGGAACTTGGCAAAACTTCCAGGGTGCGGCTCGCCTCTCCGCAGTAGACCTGGGATCGCTGACTGAATCCGGCATGCTCCAAGTTGGACCGAATCACCTCGCACTGGCGGCTGTCCCGCTCCACGAAGTCGGCCCAGCCCGCTCCCCGACTGAGACCTTCAATACCTAAACTGCCGGACCCGGCGTAGAGGTCCAACATTCTTCGGTCCCAGTAGGTCTCCCTAGACAGGACGTTAAAAATCGCGGCGCGGACTCGCTCGGTCGTCGGGCGGGCCTCGGGGGAAAGGGTTCCCCTCAGGCGATGCCCTTTAGCCGACCCGCCGACCACTCGCAAAGAGCCTCTAGGCCGCATGGTAGCTCATTATGTCAACGATTTTCCAGCGGAAACCGGGGTCGGTTTTTCTCATTTTTTGCTTCTGCTCGTGGAACTTCTTAGGTCGGGATGCACCCACTTCTTAGCGATTACCTCACCATAGCCCGTAGTATTCTGGCCGTGACATTCCGAAGGAGCGGAGCGTCTGTGGAATCTAAATCCTGGGCCCTTTAAACCCCATGAATCAGTATTCCAGTAACCCCATAGCCAATGGGGTCTGGGCCATCTACTCCGGGACATTAGACCCCTCCCAGAGTTTATCCTGAGCGACGCCTAAGGACTCAGGATGACACTTTCAGTTAACTCCATAGTAGCTCTATTTCATAAACCCTTACATGGGACTATGCCACCATCCCTAACTACGTCCCGGCCTCCCGCTCAGCCCCCGCTGTTCCAGCCCGGAGGTTCAAATCCGCTAATTCCTCTTCGCCAGGTATTCGACCACTATTCGACCACCGGGGCATTTGGAGATACAATACTCCTAATATACCCTGGCAGGTTTGGAATTAACATGGACTTCCGCCAGATGCTGGCCAACGCCACTCCCGACCAGGAAACCGTCTTAACCATTGGGGTCTTCGACGGGGTTCACCTGGGCCACTGCCATCTGTTGCAGCGCCTGGTGACGCTGGCCGGTTCTGAGTACCTGCCTACCGTCATCACATTCACCAACCATCCCGCCACCATACTTAGGCCAGATTATCAAGTCCAATACCTCACCACTCCGGCCCGAAAGATCCGGCTGATCCAGGACCAAGGGGTGAAACTGGTAGTCCCCTTAAAATTCAGCCGGCAATTGGCCTCGGTCACCGCCCACGACTTCGCAGCCGCCCTGGTTGAGCACCTTAACATCAAAGGATTGGTGGTAGGACCGGACTTCGCGCTGGGTCGGGACCGGCAGGGCGATGCCCCCTTCCTTAAAGAGTTGGGCGACCAGATGGGTTTTTGGGTGGAGGGCGTGGAGCCCTTAATGGTCGACAGTGTTCCAATCAAGAGCCGGGGAATTCGTGATGCCGTTAGCCAGGGGTCAGTTAGCGAAGTAGCCAGCCTGCTCGGTCGCCAATTCTCCCTTACTGGGACCGTGGTCGTCGGGAACCGACAGGGCCGGGAATTGGGATTTCCTACGGCCAACCTGTCGCTGCCGGAGGACATCCTGCTGCCGGCCGACGGCATCTACGCCAGTTGGACGATAATCAACGGAGTACGCCATCCCTCCGCCACCAGCATCGGCGTCCGGCCGACCTTCGGGTTGACCCAGAGGGTAGTGGAAGCATATGTCATCGACTACAGCGGCGACCTTTACGGCCAGAAGTTAACCGTGGAGTTCGTTAGAAAGCTACGGGACCAGGAGGCCTTCGCCGATATCCCCGCCCTGGTCGCGCAGGTGGGCCGCGACGTGGCCGATGCCCGGCTGGCGCTGGCCCACGATGGAGGACCGGCCCTTGCTTAGCGACGCCACTATCGCCCAGATTACCCAGCGCGGAGTGAAGGAGATCATCTCCCGGGAGGAATTCATTGAGCTGCTAAAATCCGGGAGATCTCTAAGGCTGAAGATGGGCTTCGACCCCAGCCGGCCCGATATTCACCTGGGGCACGTGGTAGGCCTTCGCAAGCTGCGCCAGCTGCAAGAGTTAGGCCACCAGGTGATACTCATTGTCGGCGACTGGACCGCCCAGATCGGCGACCCCAGCGGGCAGTCTGCTACCCGGTCCATGCTCACCCATGAAGAGGTGACCGCCAACGCCGAGTCCTACCTGCGCCAGTTTTTCAAAGTTGTGGACCAGCAGCGGACCCAGGTGAAGTGGCAGAGCGAGTGGTTTGGGAAGTTCACCCTGGCCGACGTGATCCGGCTGACCAGCCGATTCACGGTGGCCCAGTTCCTGGAGAGGGACGACTTCGCCCAGCGGTTCCGAGAGCACCGACCCATCGCCATTACCGAGCTGCTTTACCCCCTGCTGCAGGCCTACGACTCGGTAATGATTGAATCCGACGTGGAGTTCGGCGGCACCGATCAAATGTTCAACCTGCTGGTTGGCCGGGAGCTGCAGGGAATGATGGGGCAAAAGCGTCAGCAGTGTTTCTTGATGCCCATCCTGGTTGGCACCGACGGCGTACAAAAGATGAGCAAGAGTTTGGACAACTATGTGGGAGTGGAAGAGCCACCCGACGACATGTTCGGCAAGCTCATGTCCATTCCCGACGAGCAGATCATCCCTTACTTCGAGTACCTCACTGATGCTCCCCAAGAACAGTTGGATGAGTTAGCGCGGGAAATTTCAGCAGAGTCCACCAATCCCATGGATGCCAAGAAAGACCTGGCAAGCCAGATCACCGCAGATTTCCACGGCCAGCAGGCCGCCCAGGTTGCTCGGGACAACTTTGAACGGGTGGTGCAAGGTCGAGATCTCCCTAAGGACATCCCAGAATTCCCCTTGGTCCAGCTTGGGGATGGCAGCCTGCCGCAACTGAGCCGAATGCTGGTTTCGACCGGGCTGGCCTCCAGTAACGCCGCCGCCAAACGGTTGATCAGCCAACGGGCCGTGGAGCTGGTTCGCACCAGCGGTGAATCCTACACTTTTTCCTCTGATTCTCCCGGTGATTCTCCCGGCTTGGCGATTCAGTCCGGGGACGTGATCAAGGTGGGCAAGCGCCGTTTCCTGCGCCTGGTCTAGCCAGACAGGCCAACTGCCGCTAGCCCAGCTGAGTAATTATTTAAGAATGTCACCCCGAGCCCTTCGGCGTTGCTAAGGGTGAACTCCGCGAGGGGTCTAAAGTCTCTGGGAACATGGCCCTGATGCCCTTGGCTATGGTGTAACTGTAATGCTGATTCATGAAGTTTTCCGGCCCAGGATTTAGATTCCCCAGGCGCTTCACACCTGCTCTGTAAATATTCCGTTCGCCCTTCGAGAGCCTCAGGACGAACGGGATCCCTACCGCTCGTGGTGAGCCCGTCGAACCATGAGCCGAGGGGAACCCGTTTTTATCTGTAGGTGGCGCTCCACTGGAGCATGAAAACTCGGAATGACCTGAGTCGTTTTGAAATAGTTATTCAGCCCCGGTGGCGGAGGTTTCTTTGCCCGACAATTCAAACAACCCAACTCCCCCCAACCCCGAAAACAGCGCCGCGCGCTGGAGGCAAAGGGCGGCCGCCGCTCCTCAGCGTAAATCCGGTTACAAGACCCTTTCTCAGATCCCCTTGGAGCCCTTGTACACCGCCGAGCATGTTTCGCAGCTGGATTACCAGCGGGACCTGGGCATGCCTGGGGAGTATCCCTACCTGCGGGGAGTCCATCCCAGCGGGTACCGGGGCCGGCTCTGGACCATGCGCATGTTCGCCGGATTCGGCCTTCCGGAGGAAACCAATCAGCGGTTCAAGTTCCTGCTGGAGGGCGGTCAGACCGGTCTGAGCGTAGCCTTCGACATGCCCACCCTCTACGGTTACGACACCGACGATGCCCCGGCGGCCGGAGAATTTGGCAAGTGCGGAGTGGCTGTCTCTTCGCTGGCCGATATGGAGACGCTCTTCGACGGCATACCCCTGGGCCAGATAACCACCTCCATGACCATCAACAGTCCGGCGGCCATAATCTGGGCGATGTACCTGGCCGTGGCCGAAAAACAGGGCGTGCCTATGAACCAGATCGGCGGCACGCTGCAAAACGATATCCTCAAGGAGTACCTGGCTCAAAACGAGTACATCTTCCCGCCGGAGCCCTCCATGCGCCTGGTGGTGGACACCGTGGAGTTTGCCAGCCAATTCCTGCCGGCCTGGAACCCCATCAGCATCAGCGGCTACCACATCCGGGAGGCGGGCTCCAACGCGGTGCAGGAGCTGGCCTTTACCCTGGCCGACGGCTTGGAGTACGTGCGGCACTGCCTGGACCGGGGACTGGCGATAGACGACTTTGCCCCCCGGCTCAGCTTCTTCTTCAACGTGCACAACGACTTTTTCGAGGAGATAGCCAAGTTCCGCGCCGCCCGTCGCATCTGGGCCCGGGAGATGAAGGACACTTTTGGGGCGCAAGACCCCCGCTCTCATTTACTGCGTTTCCACGCCCAAACCTCTGGCGCCGCCCTCACCTCCCAGCAGCCGGAGAACAATGTTATGCGGGTTTCCCTCCAGGCCCTGGCCGCCGTCCTAGGAGGTTGCCAGTCGCTCCACACCAACGCCAAGGATGAAGCCTGGGCCCTCCCCTCCGAGGAAGCGGCACTGCTGGCATTGCGCACCCAGCAAATAATCGCGCATGAGACCGGTGTGACCGACACGGTGGACCCCCTGGGGGGCAGCTACTTCCTGGAAACACTGACCGGCCAGGTAGAAGCAGGAGCCCGGGACTATTTCCGCCGCATCGAGGACGTTGGTGGTGTGATACCGGCCCTGAAGTCCGGGTTCTTCCAGCACGAGATTGCCGAGGCGTCCTACCTCTATCAGCTGGAAGAGGACCGCAAGGAACGCATCACGGTGGGGGTTAACCAGTACGCCAACGCCGACCCCCTGCAAATTTCATTGCTACGGGTAAACGCGGAGGGGGAGCAGCGCCAAATTCAGCAACTCCAACGGGTCCGCCGCCGCCGGGACAACCGGGATGTTTCGGTCAAGTTGCGGGCCTTGGAGCAGGCGACCCGGGGCTCCGCCAACCTGATGCCACCCCTACTGGAGGCGGTCAAGGCTTACGCAACTCTGGGAGAGATGATGGGAGTTTTCCGGGAAGTGTTTGGGGAGTACCAACCCAGCTGGGGATTTTAGGCTGGACATTGGGAATAGGGAAGAGCTGCATAAGAACTCGGGGGTTAGATACAGGGCAATCGCGTCTTATTATCGTTCTTAAATTTGTTTAAAATAGTAATCATCATGACGAAACTAGGGAGGGGTAGTGATGGTTCAGGCAACAGGCGCACCCATCGCCCAATACTTCGCGGCGTTGGACGACCCGAGGATTGATCGTACCAAGCGGCACAAACTTTTGGATATCGTCACCATTGCCCTTTGTGCCACCATCTGCGGCGCTG
>JAKZUA010000242.1:0-18138 GCA_047516825.1 Dehalococcoidia bacterium | reverse complement strand
GAGGTGGTTGCGTGGTAGCATCTATTGGGTGCTCCTTGTTTCTGGTCGGTTTTCTGTTATAAAACCATTATCCCAGATTCAGAGGAGCACTTCCTTCCCTATCCGCCCTGTCGCGACACGCCCTCTATCGGTGGATTCGGGTTAAGAAACCCCCTTGCCGGCAGGTCCAATTCCGGGTTTAACGGCGCTGCACCAGGGGCAATGGGCGCCGGTCTCGGGGCCGGCCGCGTTTCCGCCGGCGCACCGGTGGACCTGCGGGTGGCGGGAAAAGCTCGGATGCTCTGCTCACCTCGGGAACAGGGACCGGGGGCGCGGAATGGGTTATTCCTCTCGAAATTGGCTGAAACCCCGGGGATCCCCGGGAAAACGCCGCGCTGCGAAGCCTACAAAGGGGCTTGCCGCCCGGTCGGTGACCCATGCAACCCGACAAAACAAGGGCCGAGACGGCAATATCGAGGTCCTGGTGAGCACTTCACTGTGGATGGGACCTTGCTGGAATTTTGGGCGTCATTGAAGAGCTTCCGACCCAAAGACGGCGAAGGGCCCAAGAAAGGAAGACGCAACCCCGAGGTGGACTTTCGCGGGGAACAACGGAAGAACGACAGCCCTGCCTCCACCACGGACCCAAAGGCTCGACTGGCGCGTAAGGGCCCAGGGAAGGAGGCTAAGCTGTGCTTTGCCGGACATGTGCTAATGGAGAACCGTAATGGCTTGGCGTTGGGGGTGTTGGTCACTGAGGCCAAGGGACGGGTGGAGAGGCAGGCCACGGTGGACCTAATTTCCCGTCTGCGGCGAAGAGGACGGATAACGTTGGAGGGCGACAAGAACTACGACACCGTAGCCTTCGTTGCTAAATGTCGGGATATGAAAGTCACGCCACCCGGGGCCCAGAATACCAAGGGCCGGGCCAGCGCTATTGATGGCAGGACAACCCGTCACCCGGGATAGGCAATCAGCCAGCGGGTGAGTAAGCGGGTGGAAGAGATCTTCGGCTGGACCAAGGCGGTGGACGGCGGACGCAAGTTGCGTTACATCGGAGTAGTCCGCAACCAACTATGGGCAGACATGACGGTGGCTGCCTACAACTTGGTCCGGATGGCCAAATTGGCTCTAAACCCGGGCTGAGGGAGCCTTTCTGCGCAATTGCCTGCCTTCGAAGCCGCAACCAGAAAGGGTTTTGGCACGGTGTGTGGACCAATTCACTGACGAGTTAGGATTCGAACAGGAACGGATTTTGGGTTGGGGCCTGGCTCAGGTAGTGCTAGCGACATGCTGGAGCATCGAGGATCGTGACCGCTTTTGGGATGAAGCACCCACGCCTCCGCCTTTTTTAATCATCTCCCCTTCGTGTTTGGTGGTGGGGAAAGGGGATCCGGCTCCACCATTAAAGTGTCCGATAAAGCCTGAGCAGCGGAGGGAAAAGCCTGCTGGTTGAAGGGCGATACCCGCCGCAGATTCAACGAATCGTGTATACCCATACTATTAGATTCCGCAAAGGTAATTGCAGTATGGTAACCCACTTATGTCCTTATGTCAGATCTGGATTCAGCTTCTATTTGAAGCTAAATCGCATTGGAAAAACAAAACCGAAGGTGCCGATCCTCCGCTCGTGTTGCGGGAGGTGCAGCGACCTTTATACGTTGGTACACAGTGGGGGCAACCCCGTGTTGGTTCGCATCCTACCTTCGGCATCGCCGTTGGGGTTTCTGAGCCGATGAGCGGCACCGGAGATTCTGTTTGGTCCCATCATCAGCACTCCGTGAGCAAAGCCTCTTAAATTGAATAAGACAAAAGCTTGGGGCAGTCTCAAAAAGGACTGCCCCAGGATCATTTCATATTGGCGGGAGTGCGAGGGAGTCGAACCCACCTACCCCGCTCGTCACGAGGCATAACGGATTTGAAGTCCGCAGGAGCCACCGGGCCCCGTCCACTCCCCCGAAGCCGTTTGCCTGCTAGCTGCCCAATACAGCGTCTATCTTCTTCTTCAATGCCCCCTTGGGGAGTGCGCCGATGACCTGGTCTACGGGCTGGCCATCCTTGAAAAATATCAGCGCCGGAATGCTACTTACGCGGTATTTCATGGCTATGTTGGGGGCGCTGTCCACATCCAACTTGGCCACGTTCAACTTGCCATCGTACTCCAAGGCCAGGTCGTGAATCGCCGGAGCGATCATCTTGCAGGGCCCACACCATTCAGCCCAGAAATCGACCAGCACTGGCAACTCCGAGTTTATAACCTCGTCGTCCCAAGTAGTTTCACTTACCTCGATAGGTTCTCCCATTAGGTCCTCCTAAAATTGGTCTTCCAATTACTTTAGATGCACCAAACCCGTCTAGGGTTTGCACGAATTCCGTCCAGTGTATAACGAGACCCAGCCTGACGCAATATGTACGTACGGCTGCCCGCACCCACGGACGCACCGATATACGGCTATACGGCTATACGGCTATACGGCGAGATTACGAATTGTGCCAGGGAGGGGATTTTGCTATCATTAGACCTGACTAGAGAGCCAAACCTCCTGTGGCCAGGGTGAGGATATGTTTCGTCCGGGACCGGAATGGATAATCGTACTTGTAGTCATTCTGCTGTTCGTATTCGGCGCCAAGCGCCTGCCGGAGATAGGCTCCTCTCTAGGCAAGGGCTTACGAACCTTCAAGAGCGCGGTGACCGGCGAGGATGAAAAGCGGGAAGAGAGCCAGCCGGAGCGTAAGGACAGCAACCCCAGCAACACTGACGACCTGGTCTGAGGCTTCGGTTCAACCTTACATCTAGCGGCAGCCCCTAGAGCAGCAGGCAAGTACACTTGTTTTGCAGCGACCCGACTAAACCGCGGGTCGCTTTTTTATCGCCGGTGTCTTTGTCCGGGATTTAATCGACGCCGGAAATGGGCTCGATGGCTTGGGAAGAGCCGGGTTGTTTCCGTCCCACCAGCTTGGCCAGCAGGATTCCGACTTCGTACAGCACCAGTAAGGGTATTGCGACCAGCGTTTGATTAACGGGATCAACCGTCGGGGTGATGATCGCCCCCAAAGTAAATGCCACTATGATCCAGTAACGGCGGAATCTGGAGAAGGTTAGGGCCTTGACGATGCCAAGCTGGGCCAGCAGCAGCATAACCAGGGGGGTTTCGAAGACCACTCCCATCCAGAACAGCAGACGGACCATCACGTCCACGTAGCTGCTGACCCGAATTTGGGGCTCCACCACTTCGCCGCCGAAGCTAAGGAGGAAGGGCAGGGCTTGCGGAGTCAGTACGAAGTAACCAAAGGCCACTCCGCCGACAAAGGCCAGGAGCACCGCAGGTAAAAAAGCCAATAAATAACGCTGTTCCCGGCCGGTCAGGCCGGGGGCGATAAATCGGATTATCTGATAAAGGACCACGGGAGAGGCCAGAACCAGTCCGGCGACTATTGAGACCTTGAAACTGGTGGTAAATGCCTCGGTGACCTGGGTGGCAATTAGAGGCACCCCGGCTCCGCCGTTCAATTCCTGGGCCGGCCGCTTGAGCAACATCACTATTTTTTCCCAGAAGGGGAAGGCCAGGGCGGTACCAGCGACCAGCGCTACTACTGAGATAAGCAGCCTTCTTCGCAGCTCTCGCAGGTGCTCCCAGAGGGTCAGTTGCCGTTGGGTCATTACCGGCCCCCCTCGTTAGAGTTGCCGGGAGACTCGCCGGAGGAGTCTTTAGCCTGGGAGCCGCTCCTCGTCGGTGGGCTTCCGGTAGCGTTGGGGTCTGAAGGGTACGGGTCTTCAGCATCCAGAGTGGTCGCCGCAATAACATCGTTAAAGGTTCGTCGCAAGTCTCCCAGCAACCTTCCCGTGGTCCGGGCCATCTCGATCGACTTGCTGGGCCCCAAGGCCAGAAAGGCCACCAAAAAGATAACCGCCAATTCGGGCATTCCCATGCCCAGGAAATTCAAGATTCGCCCCCAGGCCGGAAGGGACATTCCCGGCGGCAGTTGGCCGCCGATTCGGGGAATTCCAGCGGCGGCAGGGAACATCTCAGTTCCGCCAGCATCTCCAGCAACCGGCATATAGGCAATCCTATGACGTTGGGATAGCACCCGGAAACTATCTCGCCGGGTCTTAGCTCTTGGTCCTGGATGGCGTAGGCGCCGGCCTTATCCATAGGAGTGCCGGTGGCGATGGATTCCTCAATTTCTGCATCGGAGAAGTCCCGCAACACAACGTCGCTGGTCAGGGCATCGGTGATGTGACGGCCCGATGCCGCATCCACCACCGTCACGCCGGTGGTTACATGATGGCTGGTGCCCCGCAGCTCCCGCAGCATCCGGCGGGCATCGTCGGCGTCCACCGGCTTGCCGACGGCCCGGCCCTCCCATACCACGGTGCTGTCGGCTCCGATCACATAACCCTCACTCACTTGATGGGATACCGCCAAAGCCTTTTCCAGGGACAAACGCCTGGTCATCTCCTCCGCGGATTCTCCATCCACCGGGTCCTCCGAAATATCTGAAGGTGTGACCTGGAAGTCCAAGCCCAGCTGAGATAGCAGCTCCAGTCTACGAGGGGAGGCAGAGGCCAGGATGATTTTGGGATGGCCTTTCCGAAGCGTCAGAGCAGCCACGCATTCCACATGGTGGGTTTGGGGAAACATGTCCAGAGGCTGCACCCGATCCAGATGATAGCCACCCTCGACCAGTATTTTGAGGTCTCGCGCCAAACTCTCCGGGTCGCAAGAAACATAGGCTACCTTTTCCGGCGCAATTTCCAGCAGGCTGCTTAAGGCCTGGGGTTGGCAGCCGGCCCGGGGCGGGTCCAACACCACGGCGTCGGGGCGGGCCGCCAATCGGGACAGCATCTCCTCGGTCTTGCCCGTCCAGAACTCCACGTTAATGAGTCCCGAGGCATTCTCTTGCGCATCGGCCACTGCGGCGGTGGACTCTTCTATTGCGATAACCTTAGCCACATGCGGCGCTAGCAGTATGGCCAGCGTGCCCACTCCGGCGTAGGCGTCCACCAAAACCTCGTCACCATCAAGGTCCAGGGCATTTCGCACCACTTCTACCAATTGAGCGGTCTGCTCTACGTTTACCTGGAAGAAGGAGGGGGAAGCCACGCGAAAGCGCTGGTCTCCCACCGATTCTAAATAGTGGGTTTGCCCGGTGGGCAGGGGGACGGCCGGATTTTTCAGAGGGGGCTGAACCAGGTAATCACCAGTGTTTTTGCCGGCGCGGATAGCCAGCTGGGTGGTCTCGCTGCACTGGCCCTGCAACTGGGTGAGCATATCGTTGATCCCCTGGTGCATCAGCAGGCAGCGGTCGATGGCAACGAATCGGCGGGTTTCCCGATGAACAAATCCCAAAGACCCGGACGCTCCCACGGTGAATCGCGCGTGGTTGCGGTACCCATACTGGTCTGGGGAAGGTATCACCGCAGCGACCGGCCGATGGCTTAACCCGCCAACCCGTTCCAGAGCGTCGACAACCCGGCTCTTCTTTACGGTTAGCTGGGCTGAATAGTCCAGGTGCTGCCACTGGCAACCGGTGCACTCCCCGTAGTAAGGGCAGGGAGCCTCTACCCGCAGCTCGGAACCCTGAATCAGGTCAACCACTCGCGCCGCCAGGTATTTACGCTGGATGCGTAGTATTTCGGCAACCACCCTTTCGCCGGGGATGCCGCCGAAGACAAACACGTCCCAACCCTGGTGTTTGGCCATCGCTTCGCCCAGCCGGCCCCAGGAGGTTAGGGACAGGGTTATGTGGTCGCCTCTGCGGATAGCTTGCCCAGTCAAATCTCCACCCCAAATCGATGCACTGGATTACTATAAATGAAAGCGCATTCTAATCCAAGACAGGGTAATGGTTTCCCCGCTGGGGCAGCCGGCGGGAACCTTGTTGTTAACTAACCCCACTTGTATAATTGGAGTACGTAATCAGCTAGCAAATCGCCTCATGGCAACTGGGTTAGGGGTGGTTGCCGCGGGGACTCCCAGCTCGAAGGTGTAGATGGATTCAGAGTATGATGTGGTGGTGGTTGGTGCTGGGCCGGGGGGATACGTAGCGGCCATCCGCGCCGGACAGCTGGGACTCAAGACCGCCATCGTCGAGCGAGAGGCTCTGGGGGGCGTCTGCCTCAACTGGGGTTGCATTCCCAGCAAGGCCCTGCTCAAGAACGCCGAGGTCGTCTCCTACTTCCACCGCGCAAAGGAGTTCGGCCTGAACTTCGACAATTTCAGCGCTGATTACGCCGCCGCCGTGGACCGTAGCCGGAAGGTTGTCGACCGCAACGTCCGGGGCGTCGCCTACCTACTGCGCAAAAATAAGGTGGACCACATCACCGGCGAGGGCCGTCTAACCGGCCGGGGAACGGTGACGGTGGCCCCAGAGGGCATCACCCTCCACGCCAAAAACGTGATTCTCGCCACCGGCTCCAGCCCCCGCACCGTTCCTTCCCTGCCCATCGACGGCGACAAGGTCATCAGCAGCCGCGAATCCATTGTCCTCAAGGACCTGCCGGCCTCCCTGGTAATTGTGGGCGCCGGCGCTATTGGTGTTGAGTTCGCTTACCTCTACCACACCTACGGCGTGGCGGTCACCCTGGTGGAGTTGTTGCCCCGGCTGGTACCGACCGAGGACGCTGAGATTAGCCAGCAGCTGGAGCGTTCCTTCTCCCGTAGTGGTATCAACATTATGACCGGAACAGGAGTGACCGGCCTGGAGCCGGGCACCGACGGGCTCAAAGTTAAGGTGGACAAGGATGGCGTAGAGCAGTCTATTTCCTGCGACAAGGTCCTGGTTGCCATTGGGGTTCAACCCAATAGCGATGGCCTGGGTTTGGAAGAATTGGGCATCGAAACCTCTCGGGGGAACATCCAAATAAATGATCATATGGCCACCAACGTCCCTGGCGTGTTTGCAATTGGCGACGTTACCGGCAAGATGGCTCTGGCCCACGTGGCTTCAGCCCAGGGCGTGGCTGCGGCGGAGCACATCGCCGGAAGGGAAACCCAAGCCTTGGACTATTCTGTGATGCCAAGAGCGACCTACTGCCAACCTCAAATAGCCAGTTTCGGATTGAGCGAGGAAGAGGCGAAGGAGCAGGGGTACGAGGTTAAAGTAGGCAAGTTCAACGTCCAGGCCAATGGGAAGGCGCTGGCCATGGGCGAGACGGAGGGAATGGTCAAGCTGGTCGTGGAAGCCACGTACGGTGAGCTGTTGGGAGGCCACATGATTGGCCCAGAGGTAACCGAACTGCTGGGCGAGCTGGCCTTGACCAAGCTGCTGGAGGGTACTAGCCTGGAGATGGGATGGGCGGTCCATCCCCATCCTACGATTTCCGAAATGTTGAAAGAGGCCGCCCTGGACGCCCAGGGACGAGCGCTCCATATGTAGCTGGCCCTTCTCCGGCAGCCGAAAGGCCATCCTCCCGCCTCCCTTTTGACAAGAATCTCCTTACGGTCTAGCATGGTGTGACTCCGGGGCAGGAATTCTTCCGGTCGGGGCCAACCCTGCGCCCAAGGAGGAGATTGAATGGATGCAGCCCAGATCTCCCACATCGGCATATGCGTTCGGGACATGGAAAAATCCCTGGCTTTCTACCGCGACGCTCTGGGCATGAGAGTAGTCGCCGACGGCGATACAGACCCTACCGAAGGGGGCCGACCCAACAACTACCGGCACCCGCGCCGGACCCGCAGGCGGGTAAGCCTCAGCTTTAGCCAGAACCCCACCAATCCGACGCTGACGCTGACCAACCACCCGGGTGAAGAGCCGGACGGCCAGGCCATTCAGCTGGATCAGGTGGGTATCAGCCACCTTGCCTTCAGCGTGGCTGACCCCAAGTCTCTGGCCGAAGACTTGATTTCCAAAGGATATGAGCTGGCCGGTTCCTGGGAGGTCTTCACCAACAGCCAGGGGCAGGTTCGTAGCCTTTACATGTACGATCCAGACCGTATTCTGGTCCAATTCGCTAGCGGCGCTGGGGCCTGAGCAGCCGGCACTTCCCGAATCCAGGATCTCGGGAGCCTGGCATCTTCAAAAGACGGCACCGCCTTGCCCGCTTCTCCCGCGTGATTTATCATCTAGACGCCTGGCGGGGAGACCGAACCCCGTCCGGACCCCTGGGAACCTTCTTCGCGAAGGGGAGGCCCACCGCAACAGGTGCGCCAAGCCGGCTGTATCAGCAGCTCTGCCGTTATGAGGAGGAGACCTTGGCGACAAACATCGTAATGCCCCAGATGGGCTACGACATGCGTGAGGGCACTGTTGTCAAGTGGCACAAGAGTGAGGGCGAGGAAGTGGCCCGGGGAGAGGTCATAGCCGACATTGAGACCGACAAGGCAACGGTGGAGTTCGAAGCCTATACCTCCGGTGTCTTGCGGAGAATAGTCGCCAATGAGGGGGTAGCCATTCCGGTAGGAGAGCTTATCGCCATCATCGCCGGCGCGGATGAGGTAATAGACGCAATGCCGGAAGACCTGCCCGCCGGAACACCGGCTGAGGCTCCAGGCCAGGAGCCGGTCACGCCGCCTGCGGAGGCCGAGGCAGTAACCACCCCCCCGCCAACTGCCGCCCCTCCCGAGCAGTCCCCCGGCAGGCTGCGAGTATCCCCTATCGCTCGCCGCCTAGCCCAGGAGCGGGGTATAGACCTGGTATTGATCACCGGCACCGGTCCCGGCGGCCGGATAGTTGAAAAGGATGTGCTGGAGTTTTCCCCGGCCGCGACCGGCGCGGCTCCGCTCTCCCCCGCGACCCCTGGGGCGGCCCTGTCCGGAGATCGGGTGGACCTCTCCCGCATGCGGCAAGCCATCGCCCGGGTAACCTCGGACAGCAAGCGGGAAGCGCCCCATTTCTACGTCACGGCCGAAGTGGATATGGACCAGGCCATGAGCCTGCGCCGGGACCTTAACGACGCTCTGCCCGCTGAGAACCGGGTGAGCGTGAACGACCTGATCCTGAAAGCCTGCGCGATAGTGCTGGACCAATATTCCAAGTTCAACGGCTCCTTCCAGGGAGACCATCTGCGGCTGAACTCCAGCATCAACATTGGGATTGCGATAGTTCTGGAGGCCGGGCTCATAGTGCCCGGCATTAGCAATTGCCAAGATAAAAGCCTGCAAGAGCTGGCCGTCGCCAGCAAGGACCTTACCGCCCGGGCCAACAGCGGCACTCTAAGAAACGAAGAGTACAGCGGTACCACATTCAGCGTCAGCAACCTGGGCATGTTCGATATTGACAGCTTTGCAGCGATTATCTTTCCGCCCCATGCCGCGGTTCTGGCGGTAGGTACGGTCAAATCCCAGCCGGTGGTGCGAGACGGTGAGCTAGCGGTCGGCCAGGTGATGAAGGCGACCCTCTCCACCGACCATCGAGTCGCCGATGGCGCCGAGGCTGCCCAATTCCTGGTTGAAGTAAAGAAGCTGTTAGAGAGTCCAGTCAGACTGCTGCTGTAACAGCGCCCTCCGCCCTTATACCGTGAACCCGCCCCATAAAATCAAATCGGTCGGGAGATGAACCTTGGCGAAATTGACCGGAGGCCAGGCGATAGTAGAGTCACTGAAAGTCCATGGGGTGGATACCATCTTCGGTATCATATCCGTTCACACCCTGGACCTGTTCGATGCGCTGTTTGATAACCAGGATAATCTCCGTTTCATCGGCGGCAGGCTGGAGTTGGGTTGCGGTTTTATGGCCGACGGCTATTCCCGCGCCACCGGCAAGCCCGGTGTCCTGCTAACCAGCACCGGACCCGGCGCGGCGGACTCCATGGGCGCCATGGGGGAGGCCTACTTTTCCAGCTCATCGGTGTTACAGCTCACCACCAACGTGGAGCAAGAATTCATTGGCAGCGGGCGGTTAGCCACCCACGAAACCAAGGATCAACTGGGGATGTTTCAGGCGGTCACCGACTGGAACGCACTGATTAACCAGGTGGAGTCCATCCCAGATTACCTGACGGAGGCCTTCCAACGGTTTCAGGAGCGCCGTCCCCGGCCCATCGAACTGGAGGTGCCCACCGATTTGCTGGCTCATCAGGCCGAGGTGGAGGTCCTGCAACCCCGCAGGCCCAGCATTCCCCAGGGCGATCCGGCGATGGTGGAAAAGGCCCTAGCCGCCCTGTTGCAGGCCCACCGTCCGGTAATTTTTGTCGGAGAAGAGGTCCAGTCCCAGAGTGGAACCGCGGAGATCGTCCAGCTGGCGGAAAGGCTGGGCGCCCCGGTGGTGACCGGCGACGGCGCCAAGGGGACATTCCCGGAGAATCACCCCCTGTCCCTGGGACCGGCCCTGGGACGCCGAATCTGGGGCGACAACCCGGTTCAAGATTGGCTGGGCACCTGCGATCTGGCGCTGGTTCTGGGCTCGACCCTCTACTATCGCTCCACCGCCGGCGTTGGCATGAAGCTGCCGGAGCAGGTGATCCACGTGCTGCTGGATGGCGAGTCCATCGGCAAAAACTACCCGGCCAGCATCCCCATCGCCGCCAACTCCCAGGCGGTTGTGACCCAGCTGCTGGAGGGCATCGGCGAGCGGGATGTCAGCAAGGGGGAGAGCTTTCGGAAAGAGGTCGAATCCCTGAAGCAGCGCGTGTATAAAGGGTTGCAAGAAAACTGGGGGAACGAACTGCGCACCTTCGAGGCCATCCGCTCCGTCACCCCGGAAAATACCATCTTCTCCCTGGACGCCACGGTTCCCGCCAGCCGGGCCGCCCGCTGCCTGGCCATCAACCAGCCTCGTACCTTCATGGCCCCCCACGGCTGGGCCGGACTGGGGTTTGCCTTCCCCGCGGCTTTGGGCGCCCAAGTGGGGATGCCCAATAACCCGGTGGTGTGCATCACCGGCGACGGAGGGTTCCAATACAACGCTCAGGAGTTGGGCACCGCCGTGCAGTACGGTATCAACCCGGTAATCCTAATGTTCAACGATAACGCCTGGGGAGTGCTCAAGGGCTACCAAGCCGACCGCTTCGGCGGGCGAGAGATGGCGACCGATTTGGTCAATCCCGACTTCATCAAGCTGTTCGACTCCTACGGCATCGAAGGTACCCGGGTGGCGACAGTTGCCGAGCTAACGCGGGCGCTGGAGAAGGCGGTCCCTGCCGACCGGGTACAGCTAATAGAGGTAGAAACGCCCAACGGCTTTGGCGCATTGGTATAAGGAAGAAGCAAGTGTTCCATTTTGGCGTAGACCCGGCAGAACCCCCAATCCATGGCTAATGCCTCCGGGTCCGACTATCCCCGCCGGGTCTATCCCCTGGACGCCCGACAGCTGACGGAGGAGCAAATAGCCGTCGCTTTCGCCATGACCTCCCGCCGGCCGGAGCCCTTCGATGAAATCGCCCAACAGGTCACTCAGGAAAAGGCGGCGGACTTCCACGAGCGCTGGGTGCTGGGCTACGGGCATGCCTCGGTCGCCGAACATGCTGTATTGCACCTGGCGGTGGAGAACATCTCCCGTATCGCCTGTGACACCCTGGAAGACAACCGGCTGGCCTCCTACACCGAAAAGTCCTCCCGCTACCAGGTCTTTCCCGAGGGCTACTACCACGTTCCCTCCGAACTGGACCAACAGCCGGCACAGAAAAGGATTTACCGGGAGACCTGCGATGCCCTGTTTCGGGATTATCAGCGGTGCATCGATGGCTGCGTGGAGTACCTGCGGACCCAGCATTCCCAGCATTCTCAGCGGGACCAGGAGCGGGCCGGCGCCTACGATCTGCGGTTGCGGCGCATCGCCACCGACAGCTGCCGGCTCCTTCTACCGGCGGCCAGCCTCACCAATGTCGGGGTAACCGCCAACGCCCGGGTGCTGGAGCACGCTATCTCCAAGCTCATGTCTTCTGAGTTGGAGGAGGAGCGGCATCTGGGCGAGGAGCTGAGGGAACAAAGCCAGTCCATTACGCCCACGCTGATCAAATATGCGGATGTAGTTCCCTACCTAATCCAGACCAACCGGGAGCAGCGGGAGATCTCCCGGAATGGTGAACCGGAGCCGACGGCCAATTTATCCCAAGGTAGCAGCCCGGTGGGGGTAAGCCTGGTGGAATGGGATGAGCAGGCCGAAGAAAAGCTGGCCGCGGCCCTGGTGTATCGTTATTCCTCCCGCAGCTACTCCCAGGTCTGGCGGCAAGTCGTGGAAATGGGGGTCGAGGAGCGCCAGGGAATCATCGCCCGCTGCACCGCCTCTTTGGGCCCCCACGACGCGCCGGTTCGGGAGTTCGAGCTGATAGGCTACACCTTTGAGTTCTCCATGGATTACGGTGCCTATCGGGAGTTCAAGCGGCATCGTATGATGTCCTATGTCCCCCAGCCGCCGACCGTGGCTAACGGCTATCGGGTACCCCAGGTTATCGCCGACGCCGGCCTCGAGGAGCTGTTCCGGGGCGCCATGACGCGAGTGGAGCGCACCCATGAGCAGGTTGCGGCAACCTCCCCGGCGGCGGCCCAGTATCTGGTGACCCATGCTCACTACCGTCGAATTCTAGCCCGCTTGAATCTCCGGGAATGCTACCATCTGTTCAAGTTAAGGACGTCCCAATTGGCCCACTTTTCCATCCGGGAGCCTATGTTGGAAGCGATGAAGCTGGCGGTGGATACCCATCCCCAGCTGTTCCGTCACCTGCGGCTGCGGGACTATCCGGACTGGTGGCCCTTCTCTACCGACTGATCTGCGGGGCTGACCCTTATGACCGGCTAGTCCCAACCCTCCGGCCTGCGGGGCGATAATTGGAGGGATTGGGGACGGCGCAAAATGTCACCCCGAGCCCTTCGGAATGACAAGTGTCGTTTTGAGAAAGTTGCTCAGGGACGGCGTTAGCAAAAAATTAGGATACCTAATAAATTCAGGAGCTGCCACCCGTGGCAGACTCACTAACTTTTCAGCAAATCAAGGCGGCAATGGAGGCTATGATCGCCAAGGGTACTCAGACCCCGGATGAGCCGGTGGCCATGGCGATAGTTGATGACACGGGAAATCTGCGGGCTTACGCCAGCATGGATAATCTGAGACTATTTAGCCGCAAGCACGCCGTGCGCAAAGCTTATACCGCCGCGGTGCTGGCTACTGATTCCGGGGCCAATGCCCAACGCCTGCACAGCCAGGGCAGGAGCATCAGCGAGCTGGGAGACCCTCAGCTGACCCATGGTCAGGGCGGTCTGGTGATTATGAAAGATGGGGTTTTGTTGGGCGGTATCGGCGTTGGAGGGTACACCAGCGGTCAGGCCGATGAAGACCTGTCCCGGATTGGTCTGGAGGCCATGAACCTGTAGGCAATGGGGCCTCAATTGGGAGCAGGGCAAATGGCTTGGACCGCTGGAGCCGTCCCCGCTCCAGTGCACGAAAGGCTTGTCGAACCGTCAACGGTTGCGTCTCGCCCACCGGCTAGGGGTCCGAGCAGTCCCGAGTATAGCCGCAGTTGGGGCAGACTATCTTGCAATGCCGCTCGGACATGCGCTGCCCGCAAATTTCGCAGGTAAGGTATTCTCCGGTCTGGTATTGGATAGGAGGCTGGCTGGCTGGGCCGGCCGGCCCTGGACTCACTGATTCTCTCGATTCGACATCGCTCTTCCCGTTCGAACTCACGCCTACCTTCCCCCAGGTTCAGGCTCTATTCTGCTGCGGAGTACCATGGTTTCGGTGCCAGCGTTGGAGCCGCTGTCCTCGATCATGGTCAAGTTTACCCACTCGAACTGGGACACCGGCTCCGGGGGCTGGAGCGCCAGGCTTCCCCATCCGGTGGAATCGACAGCTACCTGGCCGGCCCACATTCGGCGGCCATCCCGAACTAGCCAAACCTGGTAAGGCTGCCTGGGGGGCGGATAGCCCATGTCGGAAATCATCAGGAAAGCTCTATTTCCCTTGTCCTCGACCAGCAATACCCCCTGGGAGTCTCCCGTTCCTCCGGGCGGCTCCAAAACCAGGGGCCGGGTTTCGGGATGGGCTAACAGGTAACTGGCGGCTCGAATCTCCTGTATGGTGTCCATCATCGGACTAGACTCCGTAACTGCGTCCGGCGACACCTGAGCGGTCAGGGCTTCGTTATCTTCTTCCAGCCGCTTGGTTTTAGCCATTGCCTGATCCAGCTGGGCAGTAACCGTCGCGCTGGCGTGCTCCATCTGGTCCAGCTGGGCGGTAACCGCCGAGTCGGCGCGCTCCATTTGGTCCATCCTCCCGGCGGACTGGATGTTCATGAACAAGGAAAGGGAGAAAAGGCTTAACATCAGGACCGCGGCCAGGGGCATTGCCAACTGAGGAGGGGCAAACCAACGGCGAGGCGATACCCCGGTCGACCGGGAACTCGGCCCAGTCGCGACCGGCGCGTCTTCAACCGGTGCGGCCAAGCCCTGCCTGATTCTCAGTCCGAGGGCGGCCGGGGGTTGGACCTGGTCTAGAAAAAGCCCCAACCCGCTGGTGGTCTGGTGTAACTGCGCGACGTAGCTCCGGCAGCGGCCGCAACTTTCCAGATGCTGCTCCACTTGTAGGTGCTCGTCATCCTCCAGAGCATCCAAGGCGAAGGCCTCCAGCAGTTCATCCGGGTGGCCGGGCCTGTTAGGTTCTATGTTAGGTTCAGTCGCCGACATTCTCCTCTAATTCAATTCTCAATTTTTGCATTGCAAGACGAACCCGGGTCTTGACGGTGCCCAGGGGCTGGTCCAGTTTCCGGGCGATTTCCGACTGGGAAAGCCCGTGAAAATAAGCCAATTCGATAACCTCTCGCTGGGCGGGGGGCAAAATGGCCAGGGCTTTCCGAATGCGCTCCCCTTCCAGGTTGGTTATTGCCTGTTCGTCGGTGGCCCGCTGGCTGGAAGGCAGAGACTCCAGGATCTCATAATCGGTGGGATTGGCCATAGCGATATTCCGACGGCGGGAACGGATTATGTCCACAATTTTGTGGTGGGCCACGCTCATTACCCAAGCCTTCGGACGTCCCCGTTCGGCGTTGTAGCTGGCGGCCTTGAGCCAGATGTTGAGAAACACCTCCTGGGTAGCCTCTTCCGCCAAAGCCTCGTTCCGCAACATATACCGGGCCATGGAGTAGACTGCGGTGCCGTACCGGGAATACAGCTCCTCCAAAGCCTCCTTTTCGCCAGCGGCTGACTGATGGATGAGCTGCCGGTCCTCCAATTCCCGGGATTCGGCTTCCCAGGTTTCAACCTCCCGGAATTCAGCCATCGGAGCAAGTCTTGGGCTGGGCTGGAATGACCCGGCTATGGATTCCTACGTTATTCATGGGAGATTGGATTGCTGTTCGGGCCCGGCCAGGGATTCCCACATGGCCCGCACCTGGCGTCGCGCATCCTCCGCGTCTCCGGTGGATGAGGCCCCCTGGATATACCGGTCCAGGTAGCCAGCGGCATCTCCCCGTTCCCCCAACTTCAGGTGGCACCAGGCCAGTTCCTTATAAATATCGAACATGGACGGATTGAGCAGGGCCAGCCTCTCCAGCACCGCAACGGCCGAGCGAAAATCCTGATGCTCAATAAATATGTATTTCAGATTGGTTAGCATACGGAAGAGGATTTCCCGATTGGTGCAGGGGGCGAGATATTCCTCTTGCCATCGAACTCGAGAGCCGAACCCTTCCGCAACTTGGCGCCGGCAGTCTGCGGCGGAGAGAAGCAGTCCGCCGTTGAAGGCGTCCAGGTACAGATCTGGTTCGGCCAGTCCGACGAGAAAATGACCCGGCAAGCCCACCCCATAGCAGTTCAGCCCCAGCCTGCGGCCAACCTCCAGGTACACCAGGGAAAGGGTGATAGGGATTCCTCGCCGCGTTTCCAGCACTCGGTTCAGGAAGCTGTTATCCGCATCATAATAGTCCCGTCCATCGCCGGAGAAACCGGCGTCCTCGAACAGGTAGCGGGAGAGGCTCCGAAACAGGGTATCCTGACCGGTGGCTGGGACCGCTTGCTTTTGAGCATCGTCAGCCAGGCGGTCCAATTCGGTCAGATTACCTTCGACGTCCAGCGAGGGGTAATGTTCGCCGGCCAGATACAAGGCGCTACGGGCCAGGTCCTGTTTCTCCTCGGGCAACTGCAATTGAGTGACAAACAGCTCTCGGAAGTGTTGTCTGTCTGGATTTCCTACTTGCGCCATTTTACGAAGCTCGCGGGTCGGGGGTTAAACCACCAGAGTGTCGAATAGCTGGTCCAAATTTGGGAGATTCTCGGCGTCCCAGAGCGCTTGCAGGGCTTGATCACATTGCTGCTCGGTTATAGTCGGCACGGCCAGACCCCGGAACTTGGCGCCCAACTCCGAGTCGTTCAGCGGATTATTTCGGTGCCCTTTGGGATAGGATGTGGCAGCCACCAAAGATTGACCCGCCTTGGTGGTTATTTCCATGTGGCAGTTATACTCGTCGCTATAGCGGCGGGTGAAATCCACATCCTCCTCGATGGTCATCTTCCCGATGATGGTTCTCAGCGCCGGGTCGGCGATGCTGGCCGCCGTAAAAGTTCCTGGAGTGACCTGGCCATCCCGCAGAGCCGCGGCGACCACGAAGGGAATACTGTGGTCGGCAGTCTCTCGGGTTTTGGGGTTCCATTTCTCCGGCTGGTCGGAAGGGTTGCTCACCGCGCCCTTGTAGCTTCGAATTTTGATTGACTCTATTTCAGCCACCGACACTTGGGGTTGCAGCTCCAGCGCCAGGCCGATGGGCGATTGGGTGTGTATCTGCGAAGGGTAATTCTTAACGGTAGTCAGGGTAATGCGGAAGGGCTCTCCGTTACCGCCAAGAGCTTCCGGCCTCACCTGCTTCCCTCCCAGCGCCAACTGACATAATCCTCCCGCGCCCTCGAAAGGCTCGGCCGGTCCGGCCATGCCGTCGCCCGCCAGCTGAGCCGCAAAAATAGCGGCGCGCGTGGCGCTGGCGGTAGCGCATCCCTTCCACATGGACAATTCGCCGGTTCTGGTAACCCGCAGCGGCAGGTTGGGTACCACCGCCAGGGATATGGCGTTGGCCATTTCCTGCCGGTCGAGACCAAGAACTTTACCAGCGGCGCAGGCGGCGCCGATGACGCTGAAAATGCCGTAGTCCCAGTTGGAGCTGGCCACCTCATCGGAAAGCCGGCAAAACACCTCGTAGGCCAAAACGATGGCAGTGATCAATGTCCTGCCGTCGGAGCTCATGGTGTCTGCGGCTGCCAGGGCCGCGGGAATAATGTCGCTGGGATGCCCGCCCCCGGGTGAGTAGTAAGAGTCGTTGCAATCCAAGTACCGAACCATGACCCCGTTGGCAAATCCGGCCAGGTCCATGGAGCTATAGTCCTCGGTGCCCAGAATCCGGGAGGGCGCCGTGCTGGTGATGCCGCCGGCCAGCCGGCGGGCGATCTTGGCCGGCTCCGAAAGGTATCCCCCCATGGCGCAGCCAAGGGTATCCACCAGAGTCCGCTTGACCTGGTGGACCACCTCCGGGCTCAGGTCTTCGTAGCTCAAGTCGCAGGCGTAGGCGCTCAGCATTTCTGTGGTTCGATCCATGGTCACCCCTGCAGTCAATCTGTAATGAGGCCGTCGGGTCAAAAATTAAGGAGACGCCCTCTTCTAAGGTATCAGGCCTACCGTATCGCCGCTTCGGCCATGCGTTCCAGCTGCTGCCCCATTTCCTCTTCGGTGGCACAGTATTCGGGACGCACCACCACTCGGTCGGCTCCCGCATCCAGCAGGGACTGGATCTGATTCCGGTCGGCGGGCTGCCCATAGACGGTGATGGTAAGCGATGCCGGGTCCCGGCCTTTCTCGGCGGCCAGGGTATCCAAAATCTTCCGGTTCTCCTCCAGCTCTCCGGGCGTGATGCGGTTGGGCATCCAGCCGTCTCCCCAAGCCACGACCCGCCGCAATACATTCTTAGCCATTCCGCCCAGGATTACTGGCGGGTGGGGCTGCTGTACCGGCTTGGGATTGCATTTGACCGGAGGGAAGTTGTAGTAACGCCCGTGAAACTCCGCTTCATCCTTGGTCCACAATTCCTTCATAGCCAGAATCGACTCCCGTACCTGGGTCCAGCGATGGTCGAAATCGCCGCCCATCAGCTCCGTCTCTTCCCTATTCCAGCCGGCGCCAATACCGAAGAGAAAGCGCCCGTCGCTGAACCGGTCAAGAGAGGCGATCTCCCCCGCCAGCAGCAGGGGATTCCGCTCCGGGACCAAAGTAATGCCGGTGCCCAGCTTGATGGTGCTGGTG
>JAKZUA010000241.1:0-3603 GCA_047516825.1 Dehalococcoidia bacterium | reverse complement strand
ACCGGGTCGCCCATCGTTACCGCCCAATTCATATTGGTCGCTGCCAGCTGGGCCGCCCTTAGTCTCAGACCTGGCCCAGTCCACTGGTTAACCTCCGCCTCATCTCGTCACAGCAGGGCTTTTCAGCCGGGTTTCTAGGGTTATGGTTGACAGCCGGGTCACAATGGAAGGATTCGCCTTCTTGAAAAATATTGCTATAGACCAGCACATCACCGCGAGGGGCGTGAGGATGATCTAGCCGAAGTGATGGGAATTCGCCCTGAATTCTTGGGCGTAGGCATCGACGAATACACAGCCATTATCGTTCAAGGAAACATATTCGAAGTAATAGGGAAGAACAGGGTTTTCGTTCATGATGGCAAGTCACCCTGATTTACCCTCGAGACGGGACAAAACTACAACCTGATGTCCAGAAAGGTTATTTAATGACCTACTCGGCTATGTAGAGTTCTAGGAGCAGATATGCCTCGCCAAGAATACTTCAGCCCCGAAACGTTGCCGCCAACCCGGGGCTACTCTCAAGTCGTCAAGGTAGGCAACACCGTTTATATTGCCGGCCAAGTCGGAATAACTATTGACGGGAGCGTGGTCGGCAAGGGTGATGCCACGGCACAGGCCCGGCAAATATGGCAGAACCTGGAAGCTGCGGTTAAGTCGGCGGGTGGCGACCTAGAAAATATCGTTAAAACCACCACTTATGGAACTGATATCACACACTCCGCAGCGGCCCGACAGGTGCGTGCTGAATTGTTCCCAACAAATCCTCCGACCAGCACGCTGCTGGTGGTGTCCCAATTAGCCAGCCCCGATTACCTGATGGAAATAGAGGCCATCGCGGTGGTGGACTAGCTCTCTCGGATAAATGCGGGAGGACCGTTATGGATACCCGAAGACCTTCTCTGGTGCCCGAGCAGTTCGGACCGCTTCAAGGTGTGAGGATAATGTCCATGGGCACCATTGTGGCCCAGCCCTTCGCTGCATCGCCGGCTGCCGACATGGGCGGCTGGCACTTTTAACACGATTCAGCTTGCCACCCTCATTAGCCTGGCACCTCGTATCATCGTACCTAGGAGTTAGTCTGCTAACACTGGGGGCATCTGCCCTTACCTGGATGACCACTTTCTCCACTTTCTGTGACGACCTCGACCGTATTCCCTGTAATCCGAAGTCGCACAGTGTTCTTGTTGTCGTCATTATTTTCTTCGAGGAAATGGTTCATTGGATCAACCCATATCGTAAGGTCGTAGTGACCGTCGACCAAACCTTCTGGGATATCAACCCATTGCCCGAAAAGATGATACCTGTAGGTATCGCCCCACCCCACAGACATGCCCTGAATCTGGTCACCACAGGTTGAATAGACCCGCTTCTTAGGCGCTCCTGGGAGTTTGTCGTTTATCTTGTCGGTATCAAGAATGCAGAAAGTGGTTTTGACGCCGATCCATTCCGACTTCCCAGGCGATTCGACTTCTTTCAGGGTATAGCTGGCGTAGTCATTGACGTGAAAATGGCCATGCTGTTCATGCCACTCAAAGGTGCCAACTTTGGTGTCGGAGTGGGTGCCATCATTGGTGTCGGAGTGGGTGCCATCATCAGAATAGATCCGCTGGATGATATCTTGGTACCCCTTACCGTCCGGGTCCTTGCGTGTTTGGCCCGCCAAGAGTTCAAAAACCCCAGTGCCACCGTTCCAGGTCGTTACGCTAAACCTTAATCTAGTCCCGCCGTTTTCCACATGGAAATCCTTTGGGGGGAGCGCCATTAGGTTGGGGTAAAGGTCCGATGAGCCAGACACTGAAAGCGTGGGGCCAGAGAAGGAGCCCAACGAAAGTAGCACTAGCGCGACTAAACCAAAGCCAAAGTGGAATCTACATCTACACCGGATGGGGCAGCGCTGCCAACACCGTCATTCCGGCGAACGCCGGAATCCAGGAAACAGTGCAGACTGTACTTTCCTGGACACCGGCTCACGCCGGTGTAACGAAGGATTTTGCTCCTTCAGGTTGCGTAAACTAACACACTGCCGATTGCCTAAGCGGGTGTTTAAAAAGCCTCGCGCATTGCCCGCGCTAGAATAGAGAAATGCGCGTCCTGGCATGGCCTGACAATAGCCCCTTCTCCCTTGATGGGAGAAGGTTGGGATGAGGGTGATACCCCTCACCTCACTCCTCTCCCACAAGGGGAGAGGAAGCTGAAGCCCAAACCGGCATAACAGCTTGAGCCTGGAAGTCAAGGAACTTTTAAAACACACTCTAAGCGGACTCTGGGTTTAGCTGAATGTAGTTTTCACCTTGGTATTAGTTTAGGCATGGAACCACCCACTGAGCCGGTCTCCGGTGGAATTGACGGCTAAGGAATGAAATAGAACCAATAGTCCCTTTGGCTACATCCATGTCCAGCGCCTCCAGTTTTCTACCGGCGGACGGGGATCTGCCATTCTAAGGGTACCCCCGATTTACTGGCTCCACAATATCTGGCCTTCGAATGGGTTGACCGGGCCTATCCCCGCGCTAGCCTCTTGTTCCGGTAGGAGCTTCCCGTCCACTACCTCCTCGAGAAGGTCAAGGGTCTCCGTAATAGCTTCCTCACGTTCTATTCTCGTTTCCAAACGCACCAATTCTTGGAAAATCATTAAGTGTAGCCTTCGCATGGCTAACTCCTATTCAGCACCCTCAGTAAGTGTAGTTCGGCCTGTGAGCCTGTCTCAAAAAGCCGTGTCTCGAGGAGGTCTGAGCGGCTAAAATGAGTGGCACCTTGGTGTGGGGAGGATGAAGATGCCGCTACGACCGGTCAATCGAGAACAAGCCTGGCTGCTACCGCCAGCCCTTGATGAACTGCTAGCTCAGGACCACCCAGCTCGTTTCGTTGCCGCGTTTGTAGATGGCTTACCCAGAGATGCCTGGTTAGAAATGGAGATCGATCTAGATGGGGACCCGCTGGGCGCACCGGCGTACCACCCCAGGGTCCTGCTCAACGTATGGCTGTACGGATTTATGACCGGCATACGCTCCTCAAGGAAGTTGGAGGTAGCGTGCCGGGAGCAAATCCCCTTCCTCTGGTTGACCGGCTGGCAGCACCCCGACCACAACACCCTGTGGCGGTTTTACCAGACTCACCGGCAGTCTATGCGCTGGTTGTTGAAGTGCACGGTTCGGACTGTGGTAGAAGTTGGGCGCTTGGACCTGGCGGTTCAAGCGGTTGATGGTACCAAAGTGGCGGCCAGCGCGGCAGGAGACCAAACCTGCGACATGGCCAGACTAGAAAAGCTGCTGGCCAGGACCGAGGACGCCGGGCGTTGCACTGGGACGCCCTCCACCGTAGCCCGTACCAGCTTCATGTCGTGGCGATGGGCTCCATCCACCGCCAACCCCACTGGAATACCCTGGGCTTCGGTCAACAGACTGCGTTTGACGCCAGACTTACCACGGTCCGTGGGGTTGGGGCCGGTTTCCCCCCCAAGGGGGCTTTGGTCATGGCCCCGTCCATGCTCAGCCAACTCCAATCCAGGCCCTTCAATTCATCGTAACGCTCCAGCCCCACCTGCCATAGCTTCAAGAACACCCCGGCAGCGACCCATTCTTGAAAGCGCAGGTGGGCCGTGGA
>JAKZUA010000240.1:0-5156 GCA_047516825.1 Dehalococcoidia bacterium | reverse complement strand
GACCGCCGCCGCGTTGGCGGTGTCGGCGTCAACCTGGACATACCCGACGACCACGGCGATACCAGCCGAGGCAGCCACCACTTGCTGCATGGCCTCTACGTTGGCCTGGAGGAAAGAGGGCTTAAAAAGCAGGTCTTCCGGCGGATAACCGGTTATCGCTAGCTCCGGAAAGGCGACCAGGTCGGCTTGGGCTTCCCGGGCGCGTTCGAGATACTCCAGAATCCTGGCGGTATTGCCGGTAATGTCCCCAACAGTGGGATTGATCTGGGCCAAGGCCAGGCGGAATTTTCTCAGCATGACAACTCCGGACGATAACTCCGGGCTAATGTGTAGCCATATACATCATAACCCTTGGCCGTGAATACTTCACTCCGCGAAGGCGAGTCTGGATTGACACTCATCCACCCGAACCATATGATTGGCTCCCGTTGAATATCCCCCGCATATGTCATGGATCAGATTCGGGAACAGATTCGCCTCATCCCTTGGAGGGTCTTCGGTTGACTGCCCCTCTACCCGGTCCGGCCGGAGCAGCTCCCCAATCATGAAGGATTGGCGGCTCCGGCTGGCCCAAAAACTGCCCTTTTACTACGGCTGGATAGTCTTCGGCGCCTCCATGCTGCCGAGCTGGTCGGCCCGGCCGCTAATGGCCATCGCGACTCTTACCGTATTTGTCGTGCCCATGACCGAGCAGTTTGGCTGGTCTCGCGGCCTGTTTTCCGGCGCCGTCAGCTTGGGTGGTGTCTTCGCCATAGCCATTTCTCCGCTGGTGGGGCGCATCTTGGACCGGCATGGCTCTGGAGCAGCCCTAGCCACATCTTCAGCGGGGATCGGACTGTGCTCTATCGGTTTGGCCACAGTGAGCCAAGCCTGGACCTTTTATGCGCTGTACGTACCGGCCCGGATGTTTTTCGGCAGCCCGCTGGAGCTGGGAACTTCCCTGGCGGTGAGCAACTGGTTTATCCGGCGGCGGACCTTTGCCCTGGCGCTGCTTAGTATCGGCCAAGGTGCCGGGTTGGCGCTAATGCCCCTGGCGGCGCAATTCTTGATCAGCGGTTGGGGATGGCGCACTGCCTGGGGCGGCATGGGAACCTACACCCTGGCCGTCGGAGTTTTGCCCGCTCTGGTGTTCATGGCCCGCCGCCCAGAGGATATGGGCCTGGAACCCGACCCGCCTCGCGACGCGAACCGGGAATCCCAAAATCCCCAGTATCCCTACGAGCCGGATAACTCAGCTGTTGCGAGCCGTCTGGAAGTGCATTTCACACTGGGCGAGGCGATACGCACACCCGCTTTCTGGATGCTGGCGATATTCTCCGTCGCCGGATTCATCATTCAGTCCGGCGTTACCCTGCATCAGGTGCCCCACTTCATCGGGCAGGGCTTAGCCCCTTCTCGGGCGGTATTCACCGCCAGCAACTTCGCGTTGTCGCAGGTAATCGGCGGGATGATCTGGCCCGCCCTTGCTACGCGGATTCCAGTCCGTTATCTGCTGGCTGGGGCCGGGGTCACCGCCGGCGTAGGAGCCATCGGCACCGGCTTCAGCTCTACCCTGAGCTGGGGGATCGCCGCATCTCTTGCCTTGGGCGTGGGGGTTGGCGGCCTGCACCTGCTGCTACGCCTGGCCTGGGCCGATTACTACGGAAGGACACATCTGGGAAGCATTCGAGGGGTGGCCCACTCGGCTCAACTCGGGGGGCAGGTCCTGGGGCCGATTCTTATCGGGTTCATGTTCGACGCGACCCGAAGCTACCGGCTGCCCTTTACGATGTTCACCGCCCTCGTTTGGGCTGCCTCGCTGTTGGTGCTGGCGGCGGCTCCACCACGCCCACCACCACGCCCAAACTGAGTCTTGGAGAGGAAGTGGTGCGGGGACGAGTAGGCCATCCATAGTTTGGCGATGTAGCCCCACTGTTATACCTTGAGGGCTTTCTTGTTACCCTATAGCGATGCGAGGATTGACACCTATGTAGTGGCGGGAGTACCTTTACGCCGCTATGAGGAATATGTCGGATTGAAGCGGATACAGGTAGAAGTGGGGGAAGTCCGACGGAAGGAGGATAAAATGGCTAGAATACCAATCGCCACCAGGGAAAGTGTTCCGGAGAACCAGCGGGCCGCCTTTGATCAGTTGGCGGAAAGGACCGGGTCTGTTCCCCAGCATGGTCCAGGATCTGTGATGATCCACGTTCCGGAAGCCGGTCGTCTCGCTGGTCAGCTCTCCAACTACCTGCGCAAGGAGTCCTCTCTGCCCCAGAAGGTTCAAGAGCTGGCAATGCTGGTCACGGCCCGGGAGCTAGACTGCCAGCACATATGGAATTCCCACGCGGCGTCGGGGCGCCGGGCTGGCCTCAGCGATGCACTGGTTGACGCTCTGCGGGATAAGGGCGACTTGCCAAACCCGGCCCCGGATGAAGCTGCCGTGGTGAACTACGGCCGGGAGTTTTTTCGCACCCATCATGTCAGCCGAGGCTCCTTCCAGGCGGCCCAGGAACAGTTTGGCGTTCAGGGACTGGTAGAGCTGACCATACTGATGGGGTACTACGGTCTGTTGGCCTTTAACGTTAATGCCTTTGATACGGACCTGGTCCCCCAAAGAACAGAACAGATCCTGCCGGTATAAAGGCCGGCGCCTATAGTGGACTCAGGTGGACCTCCCTCGTGAACGAGTTCAATATTCCGTTCCCATCATTGCCTCGGTCATAGCAGGGGCGGTGTTACAGTTGGTGCTGGCGTCTGCTCCACCACGCTGACCGCCCCGCCCAAACGCGGAACTGGAACCCGGCGTCTGAACGCCCGGTGGCTCATTGCTGCGCCGAAATTTTCCGGGCGATCACAGCGTAGAGAGGATCGCCCCGGCCCCGATCCTCCGGATTGGTCAGGCCACTCTTGATGTCCTCAAATTCTCCGGAATACTCCAGGTAGGAGCCCACCAAGTCCAGATGCCCTTGATCGCTGCTGCCGCGCCAGAGCCGGACAGCTTTGGTAGGGAACATGCGGTTGGAGAAGGTTACGATAAACACACCGCCGGGCTTGAGCACCCGGTTGACCTGTTGAAAAGTCTCTATGGGGCGGGTAAGGTACTGAACCGAAACGGTGACCACCACGGCGTCGAAGAGGTCCTCACCAAAGGGTAATTCTGGATCTCGGTTCAGGTCGTGAACCAAGTAGTCGTCCAGGTCCGGGTTGTCGGCCATCTCGTCAGCATTCATTCCCAAGCCGACCAGGCGCTTTTTTACGTGGCTGGAAGGCCAGTGGGACCGCCAGCTGCTCATCAAATCCAGGACCACTGAATCGGGGGGAATCTGCTCCCGAAACACCCGGCTCACCGCGGCGATAGCCAGCTCATCGATGTGCACGACGAAGCGAGGCTGGGTATAAAACAGCCCGTCATCGCTTTCATCCTCGCGACTGAAATACTCGTCGGGAAAGGCAGGCCCCGTAATCCACCTCCGGCAACAGCCAGCTCGCGACGGTGCTGGGTAAATCCCCCTCAGTCCCCTTTTCAAAAGGGGGATATGGGGGATTTGGACCTTACAAGTTTAGAACGTTCGTCAAGGATCTGTAAGAAGGCGTTGGATGATTTTGGTTACTCAAAGAGATACAATCGGCAAGAAATATCATCCGGGCGACCCGCCGCCCGCGGTTGGGTTACCTGCCAAGGAGTCCCCACCATGCCCACCGATGATCGCCAAGCCTTCCTCGAACAAACTGCCCAGAACCGGGGGTACACTCTGGAAATGCACCGGATTATGGCTGCCCATGACCTGGAATGGGCCCAAAAGTACAACCAGTTTATCGAAGCAACCTACACCGGTCAGCGGCTTTTGGACCGCAAGACCAAGGAGCTGCTTCAGATAGTGGTTGAGGCGGCGCTACGGGCCGACGTGGAGCAGATTCAGGCCCACGTTCGGGTAGCCCTCCAAGAAGGCGCGTCACCCCGCGAGATCCTGGAGGCGCTACAAGCCGTGATTGCCCCCATGGGAGCATTGGCTTTTCGGCGGGGGCTACAGGCCTGGGCCGCCGAAACCGGCAATATGCCTTCAGAGGATTAGGCCGGTCCGCCGCCGCCTAAAGCTAAGGCAGCTCCCGCAAGCTATTTCTCCCACACCACCGGATTGCGCAGGGTGCCGATGTCGTTGATTTCCACCTCGACCACATCGCCATCCTTCATGTTTTCCGGCGCGCCGTCGGTACCCATCCACAGCACGTCGCCGGGGTAAAGGGTCAGGTATTGGCTCATCCTGCTGATGTAGTGGCGAACGCTAAAAATGGCGTCTTTAACGTTGTACTCGCCCACCAGCCGATCATTCAGTTTTATCGAGACGTGGAAATTGTCGGGTTCCAGGTCGGTCACGATCCAGGGTCCCATAGGCTTGAAGGTGTCGGTGTTCTTGGCGCGCCACATGGTGCGGTCGCCCCGCTGCCAGGTGCGTTCGCTGACGTCGTTGCCAATGGTATAGCCTAGCACGTAGTCCAGGGCCTGCTCCTCGGAGACGTTCTTACACTGCTTGCCGAAGACCACCACCAACTCCCCTTCGTACTGCAATAGCTCCGTGGCGTCCTTGGGGACAATTATAGGGTCGTCCTGGCCGGTCAGGGCATTGTTGGAACGATAGCCCACGTCGGCGTTGGGAGGGAAGAAGGGCTCCTCGCCGCGCTTCTGCGCCATCTCGATAATGTGCTCCCGGTAGTTAATCCCCGCGGCGTAAAAGTTGGAGGGTATTACCGGTGGCAGAAGCTTGACCGAGCTTAAAGGCTGGGAGTTGGAGGTTTTGGTATAGCTGGCGAAGGGACTCCCGGAAACCTCGACCACGGTGTCGCCCTCAATGATGCCGAAGCTGGCTGTGTCGCCCTGCTGGTATCTGCACCAATTCATGGTATGCACTCCTTTTAAGCACTCCCTATTAAACCCTCCTCGGCTGTTGAATAGGGATTAGCTTGGTTGGCCCAATTCTGGCATCAGGCTGCAATCCAGTCAAGCTTTGGCGCGGGCAGCGGGGTGGAGGGCTGGGTGGGAAACTGTTCAGAGTTGAGGGGAAGTGAGCAACCGGCGGCATTCCAGGAGGGGATTGAGACCTCTGGCCCGCCAGGTGCCAAAGAGGGATGCCAAGGTCATCTTGCTGTCGGTGCCCTGCCCTGAGCGGGTGCCGCCG
>JAKZUA010000239.1:0-11454 GCA_047516825.1 Dehalococcoidia bacterium | reverse complement strand
GTCCGCTTGACCTGGTGGACCACCTCCGGGCTCAGGTCTTCGTAGCTCAAGTCGCAGGCGTAGGCGCTCAGCATCTCGGTGGTTCGGTCCATGGTCACCCCTGAATTCAAACTGTATTTAGAATCTATCTCAAAACGACCATTATCATTCCGAAGGAGCCCTTCGGCTCAGCTCAGGATAAACTCCGCGACTGGGGAATCCAATTCTTGGGCGCTTAAACCCTCATGAGTCAGTCCGACAGTGCCATTATAGCCAATAGCGTTAGAACCATGTGCCCAGAGAATTTAGACCCCTCGCTTTGCTCGGAGTGAAATCTTGAGATAGTTACTTAGCCCGTTGGGTTGTAAAAAATTAAGGGGCCACTCTCCTCTAACGTATTGGGCCTAACGTATAGCCGCTTCGGCCATGCGTTCTAGCTGCTGCCCCATTTCCTCTTCGGTGCCACAGTATTCGGGACGCACCACCACCCGGTCGGCTCCCGCATCCAGCAGGGACTGAATCTGATTCCGATCGGCGGGCTGCCCGTAGACGGTAATGGTAAGCGATGCCGGGTCCCGGCCCTTCTCCGCGGCCAGCGTATCCAAAATCTTCCGGCTCTCCTCCAGCTCCCCAGGCGTGATACGGTTGGGCATCCAGCCATCTCCCCAAGCCACGACCCGCCGCAGCACATTTTTGGCCATACCGCCCAGGAGCACCGGCGGATGGGGCTGCTGTACCGGCTTGGGATTGCACTTGACCGGAGGGAAGTTGTAAAAGCGTCCGTGGAACTCCGCCGCCTCCTTGGTCCACAATTCCTTCATGGCCAGAATCGACTCCCGTACTTGGGTCCAGCGATGGTCGAAATCCCCACCCATCAGCTCCGTCTCCTCCCTATTCCAGCCGGCGCCGATACCGAAGAGGAAGCGCCCGTCGCTAAACCGGTCAAGCGAGGCGATCTCCCCGGCCAGCAGCAGGGGATTCCGCTCTGGGACCAAAGTAATTCCGGTGCCCAGTTTAATGGTGCTGGTAACGCTGGAAGCCCGGGCCAAAGCGATAAAGGGGTCGGCGAAGTGAGCGTAGGTCTCTGGGATGGGACCGCCGCTGGGAAACTGGCTGTTGCTGTGCACTGGTAGCACCGGATGCTCGGCGTACCAAATGGAATCGAATCCCACCTCTTCTGCCTTGCGGGCCATGAAGGCGGGGTCGATGGTATAAGCGGGCAAAGGGACCGACGTGCCGACGCTCATAACTAGCTCCTTGATGATAAATTTTGGCCTACTCGTACTGAGGGGACTTGGGAATTGGCCGGGTCTACTCGAAATGCTCCCCAATCCTAGTCTTTTTGATTCCCATCTTGTTATTAATCGTCTGCGGTTTGAGGCTCCCTGGCCCGCTCTTGGACCAGGTCGTATTGGCGGCCCGCGTCAGCGGCGACGATGTCTAGGTCTTCCTCCAGGAGATACCCCTGAGCAACCAAAGCTGTTGCTGCCGCGGCTACCTGTTCCCGGTAGTCCTCTCTGGTGGCGTAGCGTTCTTCCAAGGAGGGGCGAGGATCACCATCGGCTTCCCGCTGGGCTCGGGTTGCCGCGAAGGGAATGGTGGACCCGGTATTCACCAGTATTTGGCCGGTCCCTCCCATGTCCTGATGGCGTAGATTCCAGCCAGTGCAGGTAGCGACGGGGACGGAAATAGCGGGCAGCAGAATTCCGGAGGTTTCGTTGCCATCCTGATCCACCGCAGCCACCAGATTGGGATAGGGGTCGCCAACCTCCGGCGGCACCTTGGCCGGTCGACCTTCATCGGCTCCGAAATCCAGGCGGTGGATGCGGCGCAGCGGTTCTGGGAAATTGACTCCGGGGATTGCCTGGAAGGTATCGGCCAATTGCTCCGGCGGGGCCAGAGTGCCGTCCTCGATCTTGGGATAATTACTGGCTGGAGGAGCCGCTCCGTGGGTGACCCAGCGGTCCAGATTGACCAGCGCGGCCCGTAGCAGCGGCCGGTAGTCCACCCAGTTGAAGGGCTGCTGCCCGTGGTTGCCGTTGGCCGCGTCCCGACTGGTCAAGGGCCAGGTGCCGGAGGCGTGCTGGGTTCCGGGGAAATAGTATATGCGAGCCGATTCCGCTGGAGCCAGGTCTCGACGTCCGCCAATATCCGAGTGAATCAGGGCGCAGTGCCCGCCCCAGTACTCCGAGGGAGTGTTGGTTAACATAACCTTAGGCACCCGGCCCAACCTACTCAGCCGGGATAGCAACCCATCGGTCCTGCCGGTTGCCGGGTCGGTCTGATCCGTATCGCTAAAGGGAAGCAGGTTGTTGGCGCTGTAGTTGGATAGGCTGGAGGGCTGGGCGAACCGGTGGTTAAACTCACCACGGCGTCCCCCTCCAACGTGGGGAATTAGGCCGTCGAATACGTTCCGGTCCTGCTCGTCCAGGTTCAACCCTAGGTAGAGGAAATGCCTCAAGAAGCGACCGCTTTGAGACCGGCCAAAGGCGTAGGCCCGCTCCAGGCTATCCCCACAGGGGTTCCCCTCTTGCTGGGCGCCATGGCGCAAAAAGGAGGCGATATCGCGGGTGGCCAGTAATCCCAAACCCACCACGGGCGCGCCGCTAGTTTCGTAGATCACCCGGTAAACCTTCCCGGGAGTAAAGCCGGTTTCCATATAGATATGCCGCCGGTCGGGTACAGCTCGCTCGCCTTCCAGGCGGCGGAAGGACCACTCCTCTCGCGGGATAACCCGCTGCGGAGCATCCTCATGGTCCTGGACCGTCAGCACCGAATCCCAGTCCTCCAGGTTGTTAGCCGGGTAGGCCAGGTGGTTACGGTCGGACAAAAACTGCACCTGGGATGGCGAGGAGGACTGGAAGGTCACCAGGACCCGGCCGGAGATAGGCTGGCCGTCCGGCGTTGCGGCCTCCGGCACCTGGACTCGCAACAGTCCCGGCTCGGCGGGAACGTCGTGCTGCCACCCGCACCAGACCACGGTGTAGCCCCGGCGCATCAGGAAGCTTGTTCCGGGCTCCTCCGCGACCCCGGCCGGCGAATCTGGGGAGTTATTAAAGACCTTCATTGCCAGGGGGCGTCCCCGGTTCGGCACATCCAGCAGCAGGCGACCGTTTCCCTGTTGAGGAATCGCGGGTTTTAGAATTTGGAAATCCGCCGAAAAGCTCACTTGACCGCCGGCGTCTCTGGGGGCCAGATCCAGGTCGTTAATCGCCAGGTTAGCCGGATGATTCGGATTTACCGAGAAGTGAGCGGTGCCCGCCAGATACTCATAGGCCCCAACCTCGCCGAAGGATTGGCCGCCGGCGTAAGGGCTTTGCGCCTTGATCTCAAGCCTGGTTACTGCCAAGATAGTCCTCCCCAAGGGCGAGTTGGCTGCCAACGGTGGAATAGTAACATTCTAGGCAAAGGGTGTAAATCTGAAGGGTTTCAGCCCACCCAAAGGTTCAATTGTGGAGGTTCATTTGGGGGAAAACACCTGGTTTGTGTCGGCGGGAGCGGCGATAGCAAAGGGTCCGATTCCCACCTCCACTCGCCCCAATGGGTCATCGTTTTTCCCGTCTATGACCGTAATGTGCCGGGCCAGCTGGTTGGCGACATAGATTCGACTGCCATCGTGGTTAAAGGTTACCCCAAAGGGAAACTTCCCGGCCGGTATGGTAGCCACTACCCGATGAGTAGAGGTGTCGATCACGGACAGGGATTGGCCGGCCAGGTTGGAAACGTAAGCCCGGCTGCCGTCTGGAGAAACGGCCACCCAAACCGGCAGACTCCCCACCGGCACGGTGGCGATGACCCGGTTGGTTTCAGCGCCGATAACCGATACAGTGTCGTCCCCAAAGTTGACCACGTAGATCTGCGCCTGGGGGCGGCCTAGCTGATTGAGGGGCGTCACGGCTATACCGTATGGTTGATCTCCAACCGGAACAGTGGCAACAAGCTGGTTGGTCCTGGTGTTAATCACGGACATGGTATCGGCCCGGTAATTGGAGACATAGACCCGGCTGCCGTCGGCCGATACGGCGATTCCGTAGGGCCCACGGCCCACCTTAAAAAAATCGACAAAGGTGTTGGTCAACGGGTCCAATATCAACACAACACCCAGGGCTTGGTCCCCAACGTAAACCCGGTTGCCGTCCGGGGTTATGGCTACTCCGCGAGGAAATCCCAGTACCCCAAGCGTTTTGATGACCGTGTTAGTGCCGGTGTCGATAATAGATACGGATCGTGAAGCCAGGTTAGCGACATAGAGCCGAGAAAAGTCGGGAGAAATGGCGATGCCCCGAGGAGCCCGCCCTACCGGAATAGCAGCATATGCGCTTCCGCTGTCGGTGGCCACCGCCGACACGGAGTTGGTGTTGGTGTTGGTCACATAGAAGGGAACTCCCTCCAAAATGCTCCCGACGAGGCTCCCATCAAGAAATCTCGTAGACGGCGAGTCCGGTGCGCCGGTAGTTGCATATCCGGGAGTGGTTGCCCCGGCGCTGAGGGCCAGCCCAAGGACCAGGGCCGGCAGTAAGGTCCAGACGCAGGCGCAGTCTCGCAGCCGGCTAGCTGGTTTGAGGATTAGATAGTGAGGCAATCCCATATGGAATCGGAAGGGCGCAAGGTGGTTAGGGAGAGGCAGTCCGTTGTTGGTGAGGTGGATGCCATGCTAAAATCCGCCGCTGCTAAAGGATGGTGCTGGTATCCACATCCAGATCGGTGGGAGCCGGCTCGCCGGTGTAATCCTGCCACCACTTTTGGAATTCCTGGTCGCCAAGCTTGTCCCGCAGACGGCCCAGATGGGCCTTTACCTGCACAATCACCGGCAGATCATGCTCTACCACTAACTGGTGAGTGCGGGCAACCCATTCCAAAGCGCCCTCCAAGTCATCCTGTTCCTCGGCGATCATCCCCAGCTGGCCGTAGGTACGGACCATCCGCTGAACATCGCCCATCTGTTCAAAAATTTCTCTGGCCTGAGTGTACCACTTCAGGGCGTCGTCGTAACGCTTCTGCTCGTGGAAGAGCACTCCCAACTGGCGGCATTCGTCCCCCACTCCCCGGCGGTCTCCCAGGTCCTCCAGGTATTCCAGCGCGGTTTCGAACCACTCTTCCGCCTCATCATAGAGAATGCCTCGGGACTGAGCCAGCAGCCCCAGGTGATGAAACTCCACCACCATTTGCTCCCGATTGCCCCTACGGTCGCTCAGGTCGAGGGCCTGCTGGTAAAGGTCCCGAGCTTCCTCAAATTGGGACTGAGCATGGCAGATGATGCCGAGCTGATGGTAAATCTGAATCGCGGTATCTTCATCCCGGCTTTCTTCCACCATGTCCCGAGCCCGATAATACCAGCTTTCGGCCTCCTGATATTCGAACTTGAGATGGCAGATCATCCCCAAGGCCCGGTAATCCTTGACCATCTCTTCCTCATCCGGGATGCGTTGGTGGATGTCCAAGGCTTTCTTGTACCACTCTTTGGCCTCGGTATAAAGCCGCTGACCCTGCCTGACCTGCCCGAGGGCGTATTGATCGTCAGCCACAGAATGAAGATCTTCCCCATCTTCAATGATGGCCAGGGATTTTTGCAGCCAGCCGGCGGCTTCGTCCCATAGCTGGCGATGCAGGGAGATGACGCCGAGCTGGTGGTAGACGGCGGCGGTTCGAGGGTCCTGTTCCCCCTCCGGCTGGGCGGCCAGGTGCTCCAGCAATTGCTGATTCAGGGCTTCAGCCGTATTCAGATCCAGCAGCTCGGTAGCCTCACTGGCAGCGGTGCCCTGGAGATAAACCCATAGCTCAATGGATCCCCGCTCCTCCGCCTCGGCGGGGGTAAGGCCCACCGACTCCAGCAGTTGTCCCCGGAGCCGCTGCAACTCGGGGTAACGCTTCTGCATGCGGTAAACCTGAGCCAAGGGTTGAACCAGCAGTTGGGCGCTGTCCCACTGTTCCGCCTCCAGGGCCAGTCCCAAGGCTTGGGTCAGGTTGCCTTCTTCGGCCAGGATGGCAGTGACTCCGGAGGCCTGATTCTCGTAGAGGGATTCCATAAAGTAGTCGGCGGTATCGGCGTAAACCCGCAGGAACTCAAGCTCCAACCCTCGGATAGCCGGGCCGGACAGCTGCTGGGTCAATTTTCGGCCGTAGAACCAAGGCAGGGCCGGGTGAATCTGGTAAACGCTGGGGGATATGGGTTCCAGGAACCCGGCGTCCTGGGCCGAGCGCAGCATCGTGCGGCAGGCGCCCCAGCCCAGCTCTTCCCCCATCGCGCTGCGGTAGGCGCCTTCCTGAGTGATGTGATTCAGAATATCCATCATCGCCCGCCTCTGGAACAGGGCGAGCATTGGCAGGTGGGTTCTACTGCGGTGAGTCATTTTGCTCCAGGAGTATTCCATCACCGCCGTCAAGAAGGAGGGCCGTCCCTCTTCTACAGCATTCTCAGGCATTTCCTCCATGGTCCGGCGAATCTCCGCCAGTAAAACCGAAGCGGGCACTTCTTTCAGCAGAGGCAAGGCGATCTGCATGGCCAGAGGATGGCCCTCCAGCAGGTCCAGTAAGGACAGTGTGTCGGGCGTGACCCGGGCCGCATCTATGGTCGCTTTTTCCAAGATTTTACCGGCTAGTTCCAGACGGTCGTGACCGCGCAGGCCGGACAGCCTTTGTTGTTGAAACTGAGTGGTAAGCCAGGGCAGGGCAGAATGCTGGCCTACCAGCAACAACCAGCTGGCCGATCCTCCCTGAGTTACCTGAGCGATGAATTCATTTAGCTCGGCCTGTTCCTCCAAGGTTAGCAACCCCGACCCTTCCTGCACCGCATCTCCAGAGACGTTTTGGATGTTGTCCCAGACCAGCAAGGAAGGGCGCTTCTGAAGATAGTCCAGCACCCAAAGCCGCTGCTGCCTGGCGCTCATGTCGGCAAATTCCAGTCCGGCGGCGGAGGTTCCGATTTCATGAATGATTCTCTCCAGCCCCGCCGGATGGGACGCCTCGAAGGTCGAATAAAATACACCGCCGGGAAGCTGGTCCCGCAAGGTTCGTTGGCACCAGCGGGAAATGCCGAGGGCCAGCTCGGTCTTACCGCCCCCGGTATCGCCCGAAAGCAGCACCACCGGGTTCCGCTGGAAAAGTCGTTCCACCTGGCGTATTTCCAGATTTCTGCCGACCAGCCCGTATTGCCCGGCGGCGGGCAGAGGGGTTCCCGTATCCTCCTCCTCTGCCCCGGAAATTACCGGGGGCGCCAGGGGGTCCGGCCTTTCTTCATCGATAACCGGTGGCGTGTAATGGATGGATTCATAGAACTGGGGAGTAATCCAGTCCCAGAACACCTTTTTTCCAGCCAAGGTCAGCCGGTGGGGGTCGTCCATCAGGCTGTGGCGGGCTCGGGCCAAGGACCTTCCCAGGTCGTATCCTTGGGTCAGCGCTTGATACATTTCCTGGAGGAACTGCTCCGTCGTATCAGTACCATGCAGGGGGTGGGGTAAGATCGCCGCTTGCGGAACGCCGGCTTGGGCCAGCACTCGTCCGGCAGCAGGCCAAAGGTGCGGGCCCTGGCTGGGGTTGAGCTGCTGCCCGGCAGCCAGCACTACTGTTGGAACCTGTGCCGAAAGTAGCAGTTGCGCCACCTGAGAGACCGGGACCGGATCTGCTTGGTACTGCTCGTCCTCGAAGACCAAACATGGGATTAAAGCGGTCTCCGAATCTTCCGCTGAATCTCCTGCCGTACCGGCCGCGATGGTGATGCCGTCGAAGTGGACCAGGTGGTAGTGCCCGGAGCGCTCCTCCAGAACCTGGCGTAGGGACTCCCAGGTTGGTGGACGGAGATAGTCCAGCTCTACCTGTATGTTGAGGGATTCCAGAACCTTTATTGTCTCGGTGGCCTGCTGCCCGTGAGACTCCGGGATGTTGGCGCCGGAGTCCTCGACAGCTGAAGACGGCATGGGCGCGACCAGCAGGACGTTGAACTGGGGGGCCGCGGCCTGCTCTTGCGATACGGGCGGAGCGACCGGATCTAATCGGCGCGCCACCGATGCCATCTGGGTAGCCGGGTATCCAGCGTCGGGTTCGTTCATCAACTCCCAGGGTAGGGCCAGGAACTCCGCCTGGGCAGATATGATGTTTAGAGTACATTCGGCCAGCCCAGCGGCCGTCGCTTCCGAGTAGAGGCGGAAGGATTCCTCGCTTCCCCTAAACGTGGCTTGGAACAGTAACCGGCCCAGATTCCGCAGGCCCGTTTCTACCGCTTCGGCCCGGGCCGCAGCTTCGCCGAAGGGATTGGGCAGGTAATCCCGCAGGTACCAACCGATTTCTTCGTAGTCGGAATTGGCAAGAGGGTTTTGGAAAGCCACCGGCGGTGCGCTCTGTCTGCCATTTCCGGACATCCAGCCTAACTGCACCTGCCCAGCTTCGGAAAGATGGTGAATTTCCAACGCCTCTACCAACGTTGCCTCCTGTGGCTCAAAGGTGAGGTACCCAGGGGGAGGAATTCTGCTTGCCTTTTCTAGCCCATGGACCGCATTATACTATATGGAGATTAAAGTGGCTTTTCTTGGTCAAGAACCCAAGGGCCAAGCACCCAGGTCGGGGGCCAAAGACCCAGGTCAGGCCTAGAAATCGGGGTGAAAAGTGATTTACTTGGATGATGAAATACGGCAACAGATAGATAATGCCCTTGAGGAGGGGGTGTGTTGCCTATTAGGCACGGCATCCCAAGACGGCAAGCCCCAAATAAGTATGAAGGGCAGCGTGTTGGTGTTTGACCGGGAGACGCTGGCCTACTGGGAGCGGGCGAAGCGGTCGGCTCTGGAAAACGTCGTTGATAACCCTCAGGTGGTGATTTTCTACCGAAACCCAGCCAAGCAAATCAGCCGACGCTTCTATGGCACCGCCACAGTATTCGACCAGGGCGCTATTCGGGATAACGTCATGAACCGCACTGTCCAGGCCGAGCTGGACCGGGACCCGGAGCGCATCGGTGTGGCGGTGCTGATAAAGTTGGACCGCATTGTCGAGCTGAACGGCAATGTGCTGCAGGAGCGGGATTAGCGGTGCTTCGGAGCTCCAAAGCCTCGAAGTGGTTACTTCAAAATGTCGCCCCGAGCCCTTCGGCGTTGCACAGGATAAACTCCGCGAGGGGTCTAAAGTTTCAGGGAACATGGCCCTACCGCCATTGGCTAGGGCGCAACTACAACACCGACACATAAGGTTTTATGGGGCCAGGATTTAGATTCCTTGGTCGCTTTGCTCCTTCGGAATAACATAAGTCGTTTGGCTTTGGCCTAGAACAAAGCCAGCGCATCGACGGCCTTGACGCCCTGGCCTTCGGGCAGCACTATCAATGGGTTGATGTCCAGCTCGGAAAGCTGACCTTCCAGGTTCACCGCCAACTGAGAAACCTGCACCAGAGCCTCGGACAGGGCCGTCACATCACCCCGGGGGCTGCCTCGGAAGCCTTGCAGCAGCTTGGCTCCCTTCACCTGGCCGATCATCTCCCGAGCCTCCTCCAAATTGATGGGACATAGCCGCAGCGCCACGTCGTTGTAGACTTCCACCATTATGCCACCGGTACCGAAGAGCAGGACCGGACCCAGCTGGTCGTCATAAGAAACCCCCACTATCACCTCGGTGCCGCCAGCCACCAACTCCTGGACCAATACACCATTAAGAACCCCTGCGGGAGCCTGAGTTCTGGCGTTGAACATGATCTCATCGTAGGCGGCAGCAACTTGCTCGGCATTCTGGAGACCCAGCCGCACTACTCCGGCCTCGGTCTTGTGCAGGATATCCGGTGAGTCGACCTTCAGCACCACCGGAAAGCCAATGGTCTGAGCGGCATCCACGGCCTCCGGTGAGGTTGTAACCAGCATTTCTCGAGTGGTGGGCACTCCCCAAGCGTTAATCAATTGCTTACTGGGATGTTCGGACAGAGCCAGACTCTCGATGCCAACCTTGGGCCGAAGCCCGTCCAGGGTTTGAGTCTGCTGCTGGCTCATTGTCTGCTGGGCGGGAAAACCCTGGGATAGGCGCAGATCCCGCCAGGAATGGTAGTTCTGCAACGCGCTAAGCCCTTGGGCCAGCTTGTCGGGCACATAAAAGATGGGAATGCTGGCTTCCTTCAGCATGGGCAGTCCCGAGGTGGCGCCGCGTGTGCCGGTCCACAAGAAGGCTAGGCCCTTGCCATGCTTCAGGCTTTCGTCGCGATGGGCGATGACCTGCTCCGCCTGCGCGTCGGCTCCGGCGCTGGCGACGATCAGGGAGCCGATATTCGGCTGCTCGGTCATATGGCTCATTATCTCGGGGAAGGAGTCGCTATTGGCGAACCCGGTCACATCGGAGGGGTTGGCGGCCCAGCCGAAACCCTTGAGTATGCCATTGATACCGTCCCTGGCCTGGTCGGTCAGGGGCGGCAAGTCCAACCCGGCCTGGCCGCACATATCGGCAGTCAGGGAGCTGACCCCTCCGGAGTGAGACACCACGGCAACCCCGGGCTGAACCGGCTTGGGTGAGTAAGCCAGCAGCTGGGAAACCTCCAGCAGCTCGTCGTAGTCCTGAACCCGAATGATGCCGTACTGAGCGAACATGGCGTCGTAGCGCTGATCCATGCCGGTTAGCGCGGCAGTGTGAGACCTGGCCGCCCGGGTGCCCAGCTCGGAGCGACCGATCTTGATCAGTACAATGGGCTTGGATCTCTCGGCGGCCAGCTTGGCTACCTCCACCAGCTTTTTAGCGTTCTTGAAACCCTCGACAAAACCGGCGATCACCTTCACCCCGTCGTCGTCCACCAGGTATCGGGCAAAGTCGCAAAAGTCCAGGTCGGCCTCGTTCCCCGTGGATATAATGTGGCTGAGTCCGATGCCGCTCTCCACCGCCCGGGCAAGAAAGGGGCCGAAAGCGGAAGCGCCACTCTGGCAGATCAGTCCGATAGGTCCGGTGAGACCCTCCGCACTCCGGGAGGAAGCGCTGGGCCAGATATCATCCCGCACGTTGGCCAGTCCCAGGCAGTTGGGACCGCAAATACGAAGCCCAGACTCCAGGGCGAAGGCGCCCAGCTCCCCCTGCAGGTCGCGGCGGTCGTCCACCTGCCTTTCCGAGAAGCCCGCGGAAATCACTACGGCTGATTTCGCCCCCTTCCGGTGGCTCTCCTTCAGAACGTCCAGCACCTGATCGTAGGGAACAACGATGCCCACCAGGTCCGGGGCCTCCGGCAAGTCGCTGACGCTGGGGTAGGATTTGATCCCCTGGATCTCATCGTAGCGCGGGTTGACCGCGTACACATTTACCCGATCCTGAGCCTTAAGCGCCGCGTTCAAAAAGCGGCCGCCGTACTGCATGCGGGGTGTCGCGCCGACCACGGCGATGGACTTGGGGTTTAGCATTTTGTCGATGGAAGCCAACATGCTATCGGTCCAGGTCGTCATTTGTGCACCTCGCTGAAATTGCCGGGAATTCCGTAGGGGCACGGCATGCCGTGCCCCTACTCAAAATACCCTCTTGGGGACCTAG
>JAKZUA010000238.1:0-4775 GCA_047516825.1 Dehalococcoidia bacterium | reverse complement strand
TGCGAAACCTGGTCATCAGCTTGGTACGCCGGGCTGGGCATTCCAACGTAGCCGCTGCACTACGCCGCCACAATGCCCATCTCAGCGAAGCTTTCGACATGATGGGCTTTTCCTACCAGGCAGGAGAATGAAAAGGCCCTGCCGTCAAGGCTGGTACCGGGGCTCGGACCTCAGCCTTGCGGAGGTTGACCAGTGGAGCTATAGAAACCGGCAATTAGCAGCCCCTGGAGGATGGTGTCATTGGGACATCTTGACCAGTATAATTAGTTGCCAAGTTACCTTACTTTTCCTCAGTAATACCAAATCCGAAATACCAAATCCGGATGAAGAGCGCATCTCCAGGTAATGCAGCTGATCTATTCTTGAGTAGGTGCACGGCAGGCCGTGCCCCTACGGGTAGCAAATTCTCCCCGGGTTTCCCCCAAGCCTTTACCCAGAATTGGTCTGAGTTATGACCATTTATGGCGAACCTCGCGTTTGGTTGGAGGAGCTCCCCCTGGGGGAGCCCCAAGCCTTTGCCCATGATTATCTGGGTCTGCGCTACCCCGGTGAGGTTATTCGGGCTAATAGCTGGGACCCAGTTTGGGGAGAGCCCTTGGCCGGAGAGCTATACTTCCGCATCGTTCTGCTGTTGCGCCGGCAGGGAGCTCCGACCGCTCGCCGCTCTGAAGTCCACGATGCGGGGATCGCCGTCTGCACCCCCGGCGCGGGAATATCCCGGCAGCGGGGCCGGCTGACCGGCGAGTTGACCACAATCCGGGAAACTCAGGCTCTGTATCTTACGCAGAGGGACGCCGAAACGGAGCTGATTCGCACCACGCTGCATCGCCGGCAGGAGGGTCTCGAGCAACAGCTGATGTCGGAGGAGTCGCTGCGGTATTCCTCGGGCAGCGTGGTCTCCGGACCAGACCGAGTTGCCTACCCGGGCAACCCCTTCGTAGGTATGGATCCTTTAGGCTGGTTCGGCAGCATCGCCGAGTGGCTGCTATCCGAGGCTTATCCATCCCGGCCAATTCAATCCGTTGGGTTGCCTCGCCCCTTCACTCCGGAAGACGCGGCTCCTTTGTTCGCCGCCCTGTTCCAGCAGCCGGGAGCGGCCCCGGAGGTCCTCTCGGACTTTGGCCCGGGCCTGGAATTGTCGGGATCGAGAGGCAATCCGGTCGCAGAGCTGATAGCGGATTATTTGGAGACCTCCCCGGTGCCGGCACCGTGGAAGCCGCTCCACCACTATCTGGCCCACCAGGTTGGGCTGACCGGTCCTCTAGCCACCCTGCATCCGCTGCTGTTTCTGCACCGGGAAAAGCCCGAGCTGGAGGTGCGGCTGGCGCCTGATTACCAGCCGGCGCTGTTGGGCGGGGAGACTCTTTTTGGCAGCCGGATTACTTTCGACTTGGCGCCCTTATTGGCCTGGGACCCTCTGCTGACGGAAGGCGCTACCACTATCGGCCCAATGACTGCCCCGACCTGGAACGACACTCTAACCTACTTTTCCTTGATTAACCCCGATCTGCATCCCGTCGCGCCCGGCGAATCTCCATCCCCTCAGGAGTCCCAGCTCCGGGAGGAGATTGACGAGCTGGTCCGGCAGGCGGCCGAGGGTATCGGGTTTTTGGACCTGCTGCTGGACCGGACGGGGCCGGGGGAGCTGGCAGGCCGGGATCTGGCGATTGCTCAAACCCTGAGTCGCCTGTCTGGGCTTGGCGGCGCCGGCTTTGTTCAGTCCTACCAGGCGCTGCGGGCCATCTACCCGACTCCGGCCAACCTGGAGTCGGACCTGGGCATTCTGAGGCGACTGGCCCGTCTGTCTCAAAATGCTCCGCTGCTGCAGCATGTCTGGGCTTACCTGGATGATGCGCCAACCCCCGGGCAACTATCCGGGGGTTGGCCGGAGCTGGCTTTAGAGATACAGGCGTTGAGGGCTACTACGCTGCCGGCCAGCTTGCTTCGCTTCGCCCAGAGTTGGGATGCCCTTTCCCACCAGATCTCTCGAATCAAGTCCAGCTATGGGGCAGCCTACTTGGGCCATCATCGGGCCATTCAGCAGCAGTTACCCGACTATCGCCGGAGTCTGGAAGAGGGCTGGCTGAAGCTGCGGGCTTTGGAGCTTTTGAACACACTGCCGGATTTGTCTCCGCCCCTGGGAGAGGGCTTGCCGGACACCCTGCGGGGCTGGGCCACGGACCTGAGCCAGTGTTCCCGGCAACAGCCGGAGCTGGAAGAGGAGCTCAGGGACCATCCCCGCTGCTCCGGCTGTGGGCTTGCCCTGAATCAGGTGCTGTCCCTGGAGGATTTGCAACGCACTATTCGCGCAATAGACTTTGACCTTGACGCGCAAACCCGGCAACTGAGCAACCTGCTGGTGGAGAGAATTATGCGGGGAGAACGGGATCAGAGACTGGAAGATCTGCTCAAAATAATTCAGGCCAGCGATCTGACGGCGCTGTGCAATACGCTGAGCCCGGAGTTGGTTGGATTTATTGGGCAGATACTGAGATAAACGGCAGATGCGGATTATCGTCGGGCTGGGCAATCCTGGAGAAAGATACGCCGGCACCAGGCACAACATCGGCTTTCGCTGCGTCGACGCCATAGCGCGGACCTGGGGTATACCTCTCTCCCAGAGGCGAGCCAAGGCGGTGCTGGGGATGGGGCGACACTTGAATCAGGATGTGGTGCTGGCCAAGCCCAGGACCTTTATGAATAACAGCGGGGAAGGTGTCTACTATTTGTTGACGCGCTTTTCCGCCCAGCCTTCTGATCTGCTGGTGGTTTACGATGAAATGGCCCTGCCGATGGGCAGACTGCGCTTGCGAGCCGCTGGCAGCGACGCCGGACACAATGGCATTCGGTCCATCATTGCCGCGCTGAACACTCTGGACTTTCCTCGAATACGCATTGGAATTGGGCAGCCCGCCCAGGCCGGAGGCAATGTTGCCCATGTGCTGGACCGCTTTTCCCCAGAGGAGGAGCCGGTGATCGCCGAGGCGGTGGAGCAGGTAATCCTGGCTGGGGAATGTCTGCTGGAAGAGAACATAGACCGGGTTATGAACCGGTTTAACACCAGCATTCAATAGACCTCAATTTCGGAACTTTTATTCCGTGGCTATTTCAACGAGTGATTATTTAAACCCGATGCTGAAAAACGATAGATGAGAACCGCCGACTACTGCGTAATGTCCAGGTTTTTCCAGCTACTGCTGCCAGCAGTCATCTTGGCTGCTGGGGCCGGTTGTGGACTACTGCCTGCCCAAAAACCCTCCCCTGCCGCGTCTCCCACCGCTACACCGGCCATTGCCCAACCGGTTCCCATCCAGACCCTGGCGGCGACCCCCCTGCCAGCGACGCCGACAGCCGTTCCTACTCCAACTCCGGCTCCGGATACCGCAGTAGGCCGGGGGCCGGGACTGCAAGCCCTGACGGAGCTGCCTTCAGAACCCGCGACCCGGTTCGAGCCCGCACCGGACCGGGACCTTTTTCAGTTGGCCAGGGAGCTGATTTGGCCTCCGGGATCACCGGATATACCGAGGGTGGTCAATCCAGAACCGGTCAGTTTTAGTCAAGGGAGGCAAGAGAGCTTCTGGCTGATTCGATTCCGCGCTCTGGAGGTTTATCAGTCGGAGTTCGAACTCCGTCTGGTTACGGACCACGCTTATTGGTACATTGAGAATGGAAAGGGGGTAGATCAGGAGGACCTGGAACGCGGAGCGCAAGAGTTCGAAGAAAACATTTATCCTAAAGTAAGCGAAGCCTTTGGCCGGGAATGGTCGCCCGGCGTAGACAACGACCCCCATCTAAACATCATCCACGCGGGGCTCCAGGGCGTGGGAGGCTATTTCAGCTCCTCAGATGAGCATCCCCAGGAGGTTTACCCCTACAGTAACCAGCGGGAGAGCATATACATCAACATCGGCGCCCTACCGGTGGGCAGCAGCCAGTACCTGGACGTGCTGGCCCATGAGCTGCAGCATGCCATCCACTGGAACAGCGACCCCAATGAGGAAACCTGGGTAAACGAAGGTCTTTCCGAGTTGGCGGTGACGGTGGCCGGCTACCAATCAAGTAACACCCGCCGGTTTTTGCGCTTGCCCAACGTTTCCCTGATTCACTGGCCGCTGGACCAGCGGAACATTGGCGCCTACTACGGTGGGGCCTCCCTGTTCATGACGTACCTGGCGGAGCATTATGGGCCGGTAGAGCACATCGGGCGGCTGGTTGCCGATCCTGCCGACGGCCTGGCGGGGATCGACTCCTACCTGGCCGGCGGCGGGCATGCCATCGCCGCTCAGGCGGTGATGCGAGACTGGGTAGTGGCCAATATCCTCGATGAGGACCAGGGGGTCTATGGCTACCAGGACTTGGATGTTCGAGCAGAGGTGGATAGATCCATAGAGTCCTATCAGGAATTCAGCGGGAAAATACCCCAATATGCGGCGGATTATACGGAGCTGGAAAATTTCGACCAACCCATATGGCTCCAATTTAGTGGATCGGTGGAAAACGTGCTGATTCCGGCGGAGGTGGACCAAGTAGGGTGTTGGTGGAGCAATTCCGGAGATTCGATCAACTCCACCCTCAGCCGGAGGTTGGACCTTACCGGGCTCAGCAGCGCTACCTTGAGATATCAGCTCTGGTACGAGGTGGAAGAAAACTGGGATTACGGCTACGTGCAGGTGTCGCTGGACCAGGGGCAGTCGTGGAAAATTCTGGAAACGCCGGAGACCTCTCCGCGAAATCCCATTGGCAACGGTTTCGGCCCCGGCTACACCGGTTTGAGC
>JAKZUA010000237.1:0-20354 GCA_047516825.1 Dehalococcoidia bacterium | reverse complement strand
GGCCGGGCGCACCGTATCGGACGACGAACTCGAAGCCATCTATTTGCGTAGAGACTCTTTCCATGGTGAATGGAATTATTCGCTGCTACCCCGCGTTGCGCTGCTCAATTGAACTAATTATTTCGTGACAATCCCTAACGCCAGTCCGGCTACTATTTGGGGGAAGCCCAACATCGCGCCAAGGAGGGCGGCCAGCTTTACGTCGCCGGCTCCGGTCCCCCCGCGCGTAACCAGGTATATGACCAGCATCATGCCGAAACCCAGTCCCGAGCCGGCCAATCCCCACAGGTAGGCCTCGGCAATCCCCCAGTCTTGCGCCAGGGGGTAAAGGGGAAAAGGGCCAGGGCCACGGGAGTGGCCGGCAGCACCACCACGTTGAGCAATAGGGAGTGTTCCAGGTTGACGAAGGCCAGGTGGACAAACAAAGCGGCATAGAAAATCAAGATCAACGAAGCCAGGGAGAAACCATACCAGTAGACCAATCCACCGCAGGCGATGGCGGTAATCCCCTCCACCGCCACGGCGCGGAGGGGAATCTTCTGGCGGCACAGATTGCAGCTAGGGTGCCACCAGATATACACCAACACCGGCGCCAGCTCAGCGGGCCGAAAAATATGCCGACCACCGCAGCGACCCCGGTTATTCTCCCGCGCCGGCGGCAGGCGGTCGATGCTGGAATTAAGCGCCCGGCCCAGGAAGACCCCCAGCAGCGCGGCGATTATCCCGGCTGCTACCTCCACCGGAGCCGATCCTCGCTCAAACCCGCCAGAACCGGGCTACCGGAGATGTAGTTGGATAACAAAATAACGGGGAACCTCAATTAAGATTACAGGCAGGATTATAAGAGGTTCCCCACGCTTTCCCAGAGTATTTGTCCTGCCGATTTGGCCTAATTCCCCGGTTTGATTAGCCCCGGTTGATTAGCCGGTGATTATAGGGGCTGCCAGCGACGCTTATCGCCCTCCCGCACCACCTTGCCTACCTGCTTGCCCGGCGGGAAGTGACCGGCGGCCAGGATCCAACCCTCTTTTTCCGCCTGGTCCAATAGTGTTTCCCGGCTGGCCGCGCTCTGCGACTTATCGTAATCGACGCCGGCGCACCAGCTGGGCTCGGACACCTGGGCAATGGTGTGGAGCAGGTCTCCCACCACGGCGCCCTTCTGGCCATTGGAGTCGATCAAAACTACCTGATGCCCCGGCGTGTGTCCGGGAGTGGGCAGCACCGAAACTTCATCGGTGACCGCCTTGGGTCCTTCGATTATTTCCTGTAATCGAAGTCGACGCAGGGGGATGATCTGCCGTTGAATGTAGGGAGCCTGCTCCAGCCTTGCCGGCTCGGTGAAGTAGTCATAGTCCGGTTTGGGAATCCAGTACCTGGCCCGGCGAAAGTTGGGAGCCGGCATGCCACCGGAGTAGCGCAGGTTCCACCCAACGTGGTCCGCATGGAGGTGGGTGTGGACCACGAAGTTAACCTGATCCGAAGGGGAAACATTGGTATTCATGGTGTTGTCCGGCGGTTGCAGCACATCGCTAACCACCTCATACAGGTTGCCAGTCAAGTTACCCCGCTCCGGATGGGGTCCGGGACCCATGCCGGTATCCACCAGAATGGTCTTGCCTTGCGACATAACCACGAAAGCGCCGTAGTATAGCTGAAGCATCCCGTTTTCCAGTGTGTCCTGGTAGGCCTCCCAAGCCGATGCCGGAACGTCGGGGAACATGGCCGAAGGCTCCCTAGGCGGCGGGACCATATCCAATACCGCGGTAACTTCCACATTACCTATCGTTGTTTTATCCGCCATAGTGTTCTCCTTCTATGCTTTGCTTGACTGTGTAACCCGATAACCCGGTAGTGCAGCACTGGAGATGGAATCGGCCCGGCGTAGAACTTGGCGAGCCTCACCTCTGCGCCCCCGAGTGATTGAAAGAGGGATTCAAATGCTGCTCGAAAGATGCTAATACTGCACCAGCGAGAAAATATTGTAGTCCTTCAAACGCTCCCGGCCTCCCAAGTCCATCAGCTCAATCACCAAGCCGATGCCGGCCACCACTCCCCCCGACACCTCCACCAACTGGGCGGCCGCCTGCAGGGTTCCGCCGGTAGCCAAAAGGTCATCAAGCAGCACCGCTCTTTCCCCCGGCCCGATATCGTCAACGTGGATCTCCAATGCATCGGAGCCATATTCCAGCGAATACTGAGCCGAATTTGTGGCGGCGGGCAGCTTGCCCGGTTTGCGCACCAGAACCAACGACTTGCCCATCCGGCTGGCCAGCGGCGCGCCAAACAGAAAGCCACGGGATTCCACCCCTACTACTGTATCGAAGGAATGCTGGGAAAACCGGTCCACTAATTTGTCTATGGTGTAGTTAAAAGCCTGGGGATTCTTGAGTAGGGGCGTAATGTCCCGGAAGAGGATTCCCGGCTCCGGAAAGTCCGGTATATCTCGGATGTACTTCTTCAAATCCACTATGGATTTATCAACTCGCAATGCCGGGCGCCTGTCTTACCTCATGCCCCGGGGAATTTACCTATGGGGTTTTGCGAGACGCGGCCCACCTGTAGCTAATGGCCTCGCTGAATTCAGGAGCAGTTTAGTTTAACCGACCCCGGACGTCAAGATTCCGCCTAGCTAGAAGGGGCCTTTGAGAAACCGTCAAAATAGAGCTTTTCCCTTGGCGAAATAAATTGACTTTTACCCAGGCCTTTAATATAATTTTTGAGTATCCATTGATTTGCGCAAATGGTCCCGTGTTTTCGGGGCCATTTTCTAGTATGCCGGGTTTCCAGCCTTCTTAATGCCCCTGGGGCGCAATGGTAGCGTGGTCGATTTGTAATCGACAGGCTAGGGGCTCGAGTCCCCTCTGGGGCTCTGGAAGCAGTTCCCAACGCATACCCACCGGAGACGCTTCCCTGGGGAGAAGGTTCCCCGGGGCCTAGGGCTCCCCGGCAGGCAAGCGGGGGATACCTGGAGGGGTGGGTGAGTGGTTAAAACCACCAGACTGTAAATCTGGCCTCCGGAAGGAGTTCGTAGGTTCGAATCCTACCCCCTCCACCACTGCACCTAACGGAGAAATAATCCCGGGCGAAACAGGCCCAGATAGCTCAGCGGTAGAGCACGTTCTTGGTAAGAACGGGGTCGGCGGTTCAATCCCGCCTCTGGGCTCCAGCGTCACCCGTATCACTAGCGCCACCCAGATCAGAGGAGAGATTACCTAGATGGCAAAACAACGATTCGACCGAACCAAGCCCCACGTGAATGTGGGCACCATTGGGCACGTGGACCACGGGAAAACCACCCTTACCGCCGCTATCACCAAGGTTTTGGCGGACAAGGGAATGGCCAACTTTCGGGACCTGGATAGCATCGACAACGCGCCCGAAGAAAAAGCGCGGGGCGTTACCATAGCTATCGCCCACGTGGAATACGAGACCGAGAATCGCCACTATGCCCACGTGGACTGCCCCGGTCATGCCGACTACATCAAAAACATGATCACCGGCGCGGCCCAGATGGACGGCGCCATCTTGGTGGTGAGCGCCCCGGACGGTCCCATGCCCCAAACTCGGGAGCACATTCTTTTGGCTCGCCAGGTCGAAGTGCCCCGGATTCTCGTCGCCTTGAACAAAGTGGACATGATGGACGATGAGGAGTTGCTGGAGCTGGTGGAACTGGAAGTCAGGGAGCTGCTGAGCCGCTACGAGTTCCCCGGCGATGACACTCCCATCGTTCGGGTAAGCGCCCTCAAGGCCTTGGCCGGCGACGCCGACGCGGAGCAAGGAATTCTGGACCTGGTCGCCGCCATGGACGAATACGTTCCGGTCCCCACTCGCATCACGGACCGGCCCTTCCTGATGCCCATTGAAGACGTCTTTGGAATCAAGGGGCGTGGCACGGTGGTGACCGGCCGGGTGGAGCGCGGTTCCCTGAAGCAGGGCGAAGATATCGAAATTATCCGTTTCGGCGATGTCCGTAAGACCGTCGCCACCGGACTGGAGATGTTCCACAAGCTCCTGGACACCACCGAGGCCGGCGACGCCGTGGGCATCTTATTGCGCGGCGTCGACCGGGATGAGGTGGAGCGAGGCCAGGTGGTGGTCAAGCCCGGCTCCATGAAGCCCTACACCCAGGCCGAGGCCGAGGTATATATCCTCAGCCGGGATGAGGGAGGACGGCATACCCCCTTCTTCCCCGGATACAAGCCTCAGTTTTACATCCGCACCAGCGACATCACCGGTGAGATTCAGCTTCCGGAAGGGGTTGAGATGGTGATGCCTGGGGACAATATAAGAATGACAGTGAACCTGGTAACCCCCGTTGCCATTGAAGAGGGCCTACGATTCGCCATCCGTGAGGGCGGCCGTACCGTGGGCGCTGGGGTGTTCACCAAGTTGTTGGATTAGAGAATGGCAAGAAAAACAACTGATGCCCGCCAAATCATTACCTTGCAGTGTGGGGATTGCCGGGAGCGTAACTACTCCACCGTGAAGAACCGGCGCAACGATACCCAGCGCATGGAGTTGCGGAAGTACTGCTCTCGCTGCCGGGAGCATAGAGTCCACCGGGAGGCCAGGTAGCCTCCATGGCCAGGGCATCGACTAGACGACCCTCACCGCCGGCGGCCCCTCGGGCTGTTGCCCGGGTCAACCCCATCACCTTCCTGCAGGAAACGGTTTCCGAACTCAGGAAGGCGGTTTGGCCCAGCAAGGAGGAAACGGCTCGTCTTACCGCAATTGTGATCGTCCTGGCGGTCGCCGTCGGTATTTTCCTGGGCGGGCTGGACCGGTTTTTCGACTTTTCCTTTGCTCAGTTGATTTTCCGGAGATAGTAAGCCCTTCATCGGCCCGCCCGGCGGCCTCCGCTGGACCCGGCCGGCTGATAAACGGTCTTTGTTTTTATGACTACAAGCGAAACATTTGAGACAGAAGAAGGAAACCTCTCCCAATGGTTCATCGTCCATACTTATTCGGGGCAGGAAGACCTGGTTAAGAAAAACCTGGACCTGCGCATCCAGAGTTTGGACATGCAGGACCGGATATTCCAGGTTGTCGTGCCTACCGAAGAAGAGGTAATATTCAAGGACGGCCAGCGGCGGTCCGAACAGCGCAAGCTTTTCCCCGGGTATATCTTGGTCCAGATGCACATGGACGACGAAAGCTGGTATGTGGTGCGGAACACCCCCGGAGTAACCGGGTTCGTGTCCACCGAGGACGAGAAAGACACTCGCCCCAGGCCGGTGCCGCTGGAAGACAGTCAGCTGGAATCCATCCTCAATCAGAGCAAAGCCGGACCGGCCCGGGTTAAAATTGGATTACAGCGGGGCGACACGGTTCGCATTAACGAGGGGCCCTTCGTCGACTTCATCGGTTCGATCAACGAGGTGGATGAAGCCAAGGGTAAGGTTCGGGTGATGGTTTCCTTCTTCGGAAGGGAAACGCCGGTGGAGTTGGACTTCCTACAAGTGGAAAAGACCTAAGCGAAGAAAAGGGTTTCAGGAGCAGGCGGTGGCGAAAAAGGTACGGGCTATCATCAAATTGCAGCTGGAAGCGGGCAAAGCCACCCCCGCGCCTCCGGTGGGTCCGGCGCTGGGTCAGCACGGCGTAAACATCATGACCTTTGTCAAAGAGTACAACGAACGTACCAGCAGAGAGTCCGGTTCCATTGTGCCGGTACACCTGACCGTGTATGAGGACCGGTCCTTTACCTTCGTCACCCGAACTCCGCCGGCTTCGGATCTTCTGCGCCGGGCGGCCGGAGTGGAAAAGGGCGCAGGTAATTTCCAGGAGGGAAAGGTGGGGCAAGTCAGCCGCCAATCCTTACGGGAAATCGCTGAATCCAAGTTTAAGGACCTGAACGCCGGTTCCGTGGAACAGGCGATGAGTATCATCGCAGGCACCGCCCGCAGCATTGGCATAGAGGTTGAAGGGGATTAAGCATGCCCAAGCACAGCCGTAGATACCAGGAGGCCATCCAAAGGGTAGATGCCGAACGGATGTACCAGCCCGAGGAAGCAATTGAGCTGCTTAAGGAGCTGTCCAGCGCCAAGTTCGACGAGACCCTGGAGGTCCATCTTCGCACCGCCGCCGACACCCGCCACGCCGACCAGATGGTTCGCGGTGTCGCGGTCCTGCCCCACGGTTTGGGCAAGCAGGTGCGGGTGCTGGTGTTCGCCAGCGGCGAAGCGGCGGATATTGCCCGCCAAGCCGGGGCCGACTATGTGGGTGACGATGATCTGGTAGAGCAGATCGAAGGCGGCTGGCTGGACTTTGAAATAGGTCTGGCGGTGCCCGACGTAATGCCAAAAATCGCCCGCTTGGGACGCATTTTGGGCCGGCGGGGACTGATGCCCAATCCCCGTACCGGAACCATGGTTCCGCCCAGGGATTTGCCCCGGGTGATCGAGGAAGCCAAGGCCGGGCGTTTGGAATACCGAACCGACCGTACCGCGATAATTCACGGTCAGTTCGGCAAGGCCAGCTTCGAACCCCAGCCGTTGCTGGAGAATCTTTCGGTGTTGATGGACGCCATTGTTCGGTCCAAGCCAGAGGCGGTCAAAGGCAGCTTCTTGCGTTCGGCTTATTTGACCTCGTCCATGGGGCCCAGCCTGCCGGTGGACATCTCCAGCCTGCAGGCCCTTAAACCACCGGAATAACCGGCAGCTACCGGCAATTTTTAAAAATAGAATACGCTTGAGACCACGGGTCCCCTCACGGGGCTAAGGACGGCACGTCACCCGCCGAGGCGCAGCTTCTTCCAGGAAGGACTTTTTCCCTGCGCCCGGCATACGGGGCAGGGAATTTTATTTGCCCTGAGGGGCCAAATTCAAGGGGTTAAACAAGGAGGTAGCATTGCCAACACAGGCCAAAGTAGACCGGGTTAATGAATTAAAGGACAAGCTGGAAAGGTGTTCGATAGCGGTGACCGCCACCTACACCAACATCGGGGTAAATGAGATGACCGAGCTACGCCGCCGCACCCGGGCGGCCGGAGTGGAGTTTTTGGTCATCAAAAACACGCTGATGCACCTCGCCGCCGACGCGGCTCAACGCCCCCAGTTAAAGGAGATCGTCAACGGCCCTACCGCGGTGGCCTTCGGCTACGATGAGCCGGTGGATGTTGCCAGAACCCTCAGCGAGTACATCCGCAGCACCAGGTCGGCGCTGGCCTTCCAAGGGGCCGTCATCGGAGACGGCCCGGTCCTGCCCGCCACCGACGTAGAACGTCTCGCCACGCTGCCGCCCCGAGCCCAAATGGTGGCCACTCTGCTGGGCCAGTTCCAGGCTCCGCTGTATCGTCTGCTGGGGGTATTAAACGGTCCGTTGCAGGGTTTTGGCGGGATACTTCAGGCCCGAATCCAGCAATTGGAGTCTCAGGAAGCCGGCGGGTAAGGATTTCAACCGGACGCTGTTGATAGACAATCGATCTCAGGGAATTATGAACCTAACGGAAAGGACCAGAATTCTAAATCACCCGGAGCGAGCGGTGCCGGAAGAAACATCCGACATCCTAGCGCAGGGTATGGTGGCTCACGTGGGGTTTATTCAGGATGAGCATCCCTTCGTCATCCCTATGTCCTACTATTACGACTCGCAGAAGCCCGAATATCTCTATCTGCACGGCTCGGTTCGCAGCCGCACCCTGAAGCATCTGGCTGGGGGCGCTCCGGTTTGCGTCGCCGTAACCCTGACCGATGGGCTGGTTTATTCCCGCAAGGCCATGAACCATTCCATGAACTACCGGAGTGTGGTGCTCTTCGGAACGGCCCGGGAGATAACCCAAGAGTCCCAAAAAGCCGCTCTGTTCGACCAGATGGTGCGGCGCTACTTCCCCGGCCGAAGGCTGGACCAGGACTATCACGCGCCTCCCTCCCAAGATTTGGGGGCGACCGCGCTGGTGGAGGTAACCCTTGAGGAGGGCAACGCCAAGGCACGGCGAGGCAACCCCACCGGGCCCGAAGATGATGATCCCAAGGCAATGGGTAGCGCCGGCATCATCGATCTGCGGGAATTCTGAGTTGAATCAAGACCACCTGTTCCAAATAAGCCCAATGGGAATTCTCAAATAACATTAGGAGGAACCATGACCACTAAAGAGGAGATTCTGGAAGTAATCAAGGGTATGAGCGTTCTGGAGCTGTCCGACCTGGTGAAGTCCCTGGAGGATGAATTCGGCATCAGCGCCGCCGCTCCGGTGGCGGTGGCCGCGCCCGCCGCCGCCTCGCCCGCCGAGGCCGCCGCAGCCGCCGACGAGGAGCAGTCCGAGTTCGAAATAATGCTGCAGGAAATCGGTCCCAACAAGATTAACGTCATCAAGGCCGTCCGCGAAGTAACCTCCCTGGGCCTGCGGGAAGCCAAAGAACTGGTGGAGTCCTCTCCGACCAAGGTCAAAGAAGGCGTGGCCAAGGACGAAGCGGAATCGGTCAAGGCTAAGCTGGAAGAGGCCGGCGCTACCGTGGAAGTGAAATAGGGAAGTGAAATAGCCCCCGGCTCTTTAAGAAAGGATGGGAAAAGCAACGTTCAGGGTTCGACAAGCTGACCACGAAAGTAACCCGACCCGTTCGCCCTGAGCCTGTCGAAGGATGAACCGAGGGCAGTTGGACCAACTCCCGAACCGACTGTAAAATCAATGGAGAGCTTGGCCCCTCCCGATCGGCTCCATTCGTCATTGCAACGAGAGGGGCAACAGGAGGAAGCTATTGAGCCGACGCAAAGATCGGGAGCGGTTTCTCCGGCTGAGCAGCTAAATCCCGGATACCTGGGATTTCGGGGCAACGCTCCAGCGGCTGTTGCCGCTCCAGTCCCCGAGTTGGTAAGCGTGATGTGCACCGTATGCCAGCGCAAGAGGAACGTGCCGGTGGAAAGCGTTTCCGGCGCCGGCGAAGACTACGTTTGCATAAGATGCCAGGACGATCCGGGCCAGGACCCTCCGGCCCTAGGCGAGTAGAATCCCTAGCCCGCGATAGCCTGTCGGTTGGACCAGCTCAGAAGCCCCCGGTCCTTCCCCGATATGGGAGGACCGGGGGTTTTTCTTGTCGGAACAACGCTTCTGGGCTCGCTTCTGGACTATGGTAACCTCCTGTCATATAATCGGCCCCAGCTTCTCTCACCTCTAAATTCGATAGAGGGCATTCCATCTAGCAACTAACTCAAAATGTCACCCCGAGCGAAGCGAGGGGTCTGAAGTCCCCGAGCACATGGTTTTGACGCCATTGGCTACGGCGCAACTGCCGTACCGGCTCACGAGGTTTTGCGGGCCCAGGATCTAGATTCCTCAGTCGCTTCGCTCCTTCGGAATGACATGGGTCGTTTCGAGATAGATTCTTAAAAGGGGAAAGGAGTTTTTTATGGCCGCAGAGGCTGTTCGCATCGGACTAATCGGGGCCGGACGCAACACCAGAGACCGCCACATTCCCGGTTTTCAGAAGGTGGCAGGAGTGGAGGTGGCGGCCGTGGCCAACCGCAGCCGTCAATCCGGCCAGACGGTCGCCGACGCCTTCAATATTCCAACGGTTTACGACAGTTGGCAAGAGTTGCTGGAAGACGCCAGTTTGGACGCCATTTGCATTGGCACCTGGCCCTACATGCATTCAACGCTGACGGTGGCCGCTCTGGAAAAGGGCAAGCACGTACTGTGTGAGGCCCGAATGGCCGCCACCGCACGGGAAGCCCAGGCCATGCTGGACGCCTCTCGCGCCCGGCCAGCGCAGGTGGCGCAGATAGTTCCCTCACCCACCACCTTCAAAGTAGACCGCCTCCTGCAGCAGCTGGTTTACGAAGGCCATCTGGGAGAACTGCTAACGGTGGACGTCCAAGTGCTGGGGCAGGATTTCATCGACATCACCACCCCGCTGCACTGGAGGCAGAACCGTAGCCTGAGCGGTTATAACATTATGTCGATGGGCATTTGGTATGAAGCCATGAACCGCTGGGTCGGTCCGGCCAGCAAGGTGATGGCCATGACCAAGGTCAGCGTCCCGCGGCGGCAAGACGATGACGGAACCTGGCACACCATCACCATTCCAGACCACGTGGACATTATGTGTCAATTAGCCAACGGCGCGCAGGCTCACATACGTATCAGCGCGGTCACCGGCCTTTCCCCAGGTAATGAGGTCTGGCTCTACGGTACTGAAGGAACGATACACCTGGACCAGCGGCAGAACGTCTTCGCTGGACGCCGGGGCGACTCCGAGCTGGCGGAGATTCCCAATCCTCCGGAAAATCAGTATTCTTGGCACGTGGAGGAGGAGTTCGTCGCGTCCATCCGGGAAGGCACGCCCGTCACCCGCACTCCCTTCGACGTTGGTCTGCACTACATGGAGTTCACCGAAGCGGTAACCCGCAGCGCCCAAAGCGGACAGGCAATTTCTTTGCCGCTATAACTCCGGGCCACTATAACTCTGGCTGAGCCGGCCAAAAAACAACCAGGCCCCGTTTGGGGCCCGGTTGAACAGAGTCCTCCAAGCGTGTGACGGCGCCGCTTGGGTGTTTCCGCTGAGATTGTCAGACGATCACTTCAATAGAACGACTCCATCAGCGTTATTACTTGTAGCTAATTGTACCCCCCAATTCTTAACATCCTGTTAACAACTGGTAGCAATTTGGTCATTTTCAGGGCCGGCGAAGGTAAGAAGGGGTTGGCGAGAGCCGATATGGCCCGTGTCGGCTGAGGCAGGAGATAGTAAGGGTCGCGATATACCGGAGCGGTTTGGTCCTGGAGCGATGGCATCGCAACCTGAGCAGCGATAAGAGGGAAAAACTAGGCTGGTTGACTGACCGGTTCAAGAGGGAGGGTGAACCTAAACTCCGCGCCTTCGCCAGCCTGGCTGATCACTTCTATCCCACCCTGTTGCGCCTCGACCAATCGGCGGGTGATGGTTAACCCCAGGCCGACGCCACCCGTGGCGCGGGAGCGCGACTTGTCCACCCGAAAAAAGCGCTCGAAGACGTGAGGCTGATCCTCGGCGGCAATGCCAGGACCATTGTCCTTAACCGACACCTCGGCCTGGCCCTCGCCCTCGACCTGCCTGGCCCGGATCTGAATTCGGCCGCCCGGCGGCGTGTGGGTTATAGCGTTAACCAGCAGGTTGCATAGCACCTGACTCACTCGCTGGGCATCCGTTTGAATCGGCAGGTAATAAGCCTCATCCACTTCCAAAGAGATGGATTTCGCCTGAGCTTGGGGATGGACGGCCAGGGCCGCATCTCGGATCAGGTCTCCCAGGTCGCAGGACTGGAGCTTAAGTTGCATCTGACCGGATTCAACCAGGGCTAGCTCTTGAAGGTCTTCAATCAGTCTGGTCAGCAAATGGATCTCACCCCGTATAGAGGCCAGGGTTTCAGCGTCGGGCTGCATCACTCCATCACTGATCCCTTCCACATAGCCCCTAATGTTGGTCAAGGGCGTGCGCAGCTCGTGGGCCACGTCTCCCACCAAATTACGCCGCAGCTCTTCGGTACGCGATAACTCCGTCAGCATAGTGTTGAATGTTCGGGCCAATTCGCCTACTTCGTCCTTGGATTGAACCTGGGCTCTCACGGTAAAGTCTCGGCGCGCGGCCTGCCTTGATACCCGGGCCAGAGTCTCCACTGGTTTCAAAATGCGGTGGGAGACAAAGAAGGTCAGGATCTTGGCGACTGCCACCGCCAGCAGGCCACTTAAAACCAGCAGTAGGCTCAGCGAAGGACCCGAATTGTCCGCGCCCGAGACCGAATCCGATGAGACACCAGCGGGAACGCCGGGGCTAAACCACAGGGTGCCTAAGGACCCTTCTAGCCCGGGAACGGAAGTCTTGTGCCGGCTGGTGCTGGTTGTACCTAGATATTGGCCGATTACGGAATCATGGGAGTCGGCCACAACCTGATGTTGAAGGTCGGTTAAAACCAGGTGCTCTCCATAAAGAGCAGAGGCATTTTCCAGGACGGCCTGAGACCCCAGCCAACTACCGTTATACAGATAGGTGTCGGACAGCAATTTGGTCAAGCGTTCGTCCCGGTCCGCCGCATCTTTCCCCTGGAGCCGGTTTATCTCGGCTTTGGCAGCCAGGTTAGCGAATGAGGCCGTCATACCCACGGTGACCAGGATCACCGCGACCATGCTCAGCAGCAGTTGCCAGCGAACGCTATAAATCAACTTTTAACCACCAAACTTATATCCCATTCCGTAAACGGTTAGGATATGCTCAGGACGGTTGGCATCCCATTCAATCTTTCTTCTCAGGTTAAGGATATGCACGTCCATGGTCCGGTCCATACCCTCGTAGTCGCAACCCATTGCCTTTTCTACCAGTTGAGATCGGCTGAACACCTTCCCGGGGTCTCGCATCAGCACTGCCAGCAACTTGAACTCCGTGGGGGTAATCCTAACCTGGTGGTCCCCCAAGGTAACACTGCACTGCTCCAGGTCCAGGGCGACATCGCCGCATTTTATTAGGACCGGGCTTTTTCCGTGGTCCCGAGCGGAAGCGCGGCGAAGAACCGCGCGTACTCGCGCCACCAGCTCGCTGGGGCTGAAGGGTTTGCCCACGTAATCGTCAGCGCCCAGCTCTAGGCCCTCTAGCTTGTCGGTAAGGTTGCTCAATGCCGTAAGCATGATGGTGGGCACGTCCGACTCCTAGCGCAAAATCCGGCAGACCTCCGTGCCGCTGAAACCTGGCAGCATCAGGTCCAGCACTACCAGGTCGGGAGTCAGCTCCCTGGCCTGAGAGACCCCGGCCGGCCCATCGGACGCGGTCGCCACCCGGTACCCACCTTTCTCCAGGTAGGCCCGTAGGATATCTGAGGTTTTTTGGTCGTCCTCTACCACCAGCACCCGCTGGCCTGCCTGAGGCATTGCCATACCTCCTTTTGTCTCTACTAATTATTATCCAGGCTGGGAGCGCTTAAGAAAATGGCAGAAGATTTGGTGACTATCTCAAAATGACACCCCGAGGCAAGCGAGGGGTCTAGAGTCCCTGGGCACATGGTCCTGAGGCCTTGGCTATGCTGTAACTGCTGGACTGACCCATGAGTTGTTACGGGCTCAGCATTTAGATTCCTCAGTCGCTTCGCTCCTTCGGAATGACATGGCTTGTTTTGAGATAGGTTCTTGGCTGGGAAGAAGAGAGTAAGTTGGTGGCGAGCCGGTGTTAAAGGGGCCGGGTTAGGACAGCACCAGAATCGATGCTTCGTGGTAAGAGGGAAGTGGACATGGCAATCTGGGCTTTCAGCTACAATACATGCGGCATGCGCTTGTCAGCCTTTAATCATGGGTTTTGTTCCAGGAGGACTCAGGACCGGCGCTGGTCCCGATAGTTGGGCGCCGCCACCGGCTGCCAATCCACCACCGTGCTGTCGACCAGCCGGGAGGCTATGCGCGGCTTGACAATTTCCAGGGAGTCGAGGCTGAAGGAGGTGGTGATGACCGTGGGCAAGCGGGCCTCGTGGCGGTGCACCACAATCTGGTACAGCTTTTCTTCGGCCCAGGCGGTGCTACTTTCCGCTCCCAGATCGTCCAATATCAGCAGGGGCACCGTCTTGATCTGCTCGAAAAGCTCATCATAACCGATGGGACTGTCGGGGCTGAAGGTGGCTCGCAGGTGATCCAATAGCTCCGGAACGAAGGCGAAGAAAACCGGTCTCCCCTGCAGTTGGGCCTGGCCGGCGATGGCCACGGCCAGATGGGTTTTGCCGCAGCCGCTGGGACCGGTGTAGAGCAGCCACCCTTCGGGTTGCGACGCGAAGGTCTCGGCGGCTCGCCTGGCCTGGGTTAGGGAAGTCTGCTGGTCCGGGGTTGCCGCCCGACCGCCCCGGGGGTCGAAGCTTTCGAAGGTCATTCGTCGAGCCATATCTCCTGGCAAATCGCCGATGCGGCGGGCCAGCCGCGTGTTGTATTGCCCCAACCGGAAGAGGCGGGAGAAGCCATCAGCGCTTTCCATACGGGGGCGCAAGCCCTCATCCAGCCGCTCCAGCGGCCCCCGCACCGTTATTACGGTGGGCAGCTGGGCGTTAAAGCGGTGGTTGAAAATTTGAAACAGCTTCTCTTGCGCCCAGGCGGTGCCGGTATGAGAGGTCAAGTCGTCCAGCACCAGGACGGCTGCGGTACGCACCTGCTCGAAAAGGTCCCCGTAAGACACTTCACTGTCCGGGGAGTAGGTGGCCCTCAAGTGATCCAGTAGGTCGGCGGCAACCATGAAAAAGGTGGTCTGGCCCCGCTCAATGCACCTGCTGGCAATCGCTACCGCCAGATGGGTTTTGCCCGACCCGCTGGGGCCGGCGAATACCATCCAGCCCGCCGGTGATTCGGCGAACTGGGCCGCGGCGTCCATCGCCCGCTCAAACAGCTCCTGGCTACCGGCATCGGGCAGGGGTCCCTCAGGCCGGGTTCCAGCGAAGGTGATGCGACTGAGGGGGCCCAGGTTGCTGTAGCGCAGCAAGGCTGCGCTGCGGGCCACCGGACTGCCCTCTTCCTCCTGACAGCGGCAGGGGAAGGCCTCGCCGAAGTCGGGGTGCCCCACCGGAACCTTCCTGCTGACCCAGCCGAATCCCTGGCAGATTGGGCAGAAATTAACGGTTTGAACGCTGCCCGGAAGGCTGTCCGGGAAATGTTGCCGCTGATTACCCTGGTGGCTCCCAAGGTAGGTGTCCCCGACGCCGTTGGTATTCTTCGATATATTTTTCTGGGTTATCCGTTTGAGTATGTCCCCCAGACTTTCCATTCTCTTTGCCCCTGTCCTTTCCTTCCGCAGCCCAACGGCGCAATATGGCGGAAATGTAGCCCCAGTTCCGCTTATTTTGCGTCACCGCGATCTTGAATGCCTCATCGATCCATGACCAGGTATATTCCGTCTCCGCTTCCTTTAGCTCTTCCGCCAGCATGGGAGATATGGTGCCGATGTTGTCTTCGTAGCGGGCGAAAATATTCGGTTTTACCTCGGGAGAGGGAACCGGCAACTGCTTTCCGGTAGATGAACTACTCACCGGGGCGGCGCCGGCCTTGGTCAATCTGGCCAGCGCTCGGCGTCCCGCCTCCGTATTGAGCAAGAAAAAGGTCTCTTCCGGCCGGTAAGATTCCTCCTGGTAACCCAGGAAAATCCCCCGGTCCAGCGCCGCCTGGAAACCCCTGAGCACCGCCGCCCCGGGTTCATCTCCCGGGGTCTTCAACCCGCCGATAAGAACTCTATCGCAGAGCAATTTACTGACCGACACCACTGGTAGGGAGCCCCTTTGCTGTTGGAGCAGCCAGATGCCACGAAGGGCAACTTTCAACTCGGCGATGTCCGAGATCTGCTCCAGCAGAGAACCTAAAAGCGGGTCGGGCACCGGAGTGCAGCGAACACTCCGCGGAAAACCAGAAAAAAGCATGGCTAGAATTCTTCGGCGCGGCCCAGGGGGACGAATCGTAACAGGTTATTCTGAAAGCGAAGCTTGACGCTGCCGGTGGGGCCGTGGCGGTGCTTGGCCACTATTATTTCGGCGATGTTGCGGGGGTAGTCCCGGCCCGGATGTTGCTGCTCCCACTCCTCTTCAGTGGAATAGTCGTCTTCCCGATAGATGAACATGACGATATCGGCATCCTGCTCTATGCTGCCGCTGTCCCGCAGGTCGGAAAGCAGGGGGCGATGGTCAGTCCGATTTTCCACTCCTCGGCTCAGCTGAGAGCAAGTGATAATCGGAACATTCAAATCCCTGGCCATGCCCTTTAGGGAGCGGGAGATCTCGCCAATCTCCTGCACCCGGTTATCGCCGCCTCGGCTCCGGGAGGAGCCCTGGACCAATTGGAGATAGTCCACTATCAGCAGGTTCAGCCCATGCTCCAGCAACAAGCGGCGGGACTTACTCCGCATCTCCACCATTCCCTGTAGGGGGGTGTCATCGATGTATACCGGCAGCTCGGAAAGCTGACCTATCGAGTCAATAATCCGCTGCTCCTCCGCCTCGGTGTAAAGGCCCAGCCTCAATCGGTGAGAGTCGACTCCGGCGTCGGAGGCGAGGATGCGCAGAGCCAACTGCTCCCGGCTCATCTCCAGGCTGAAGAATCCCACGGTAGCGCCGTTTCGCGCGGCGCTAAGAGAAATATTCAAGGCCAAAGTGCTCTTGCCCACTCCGGGACGAGCGCCCAGAATCAGCAAATCCGAACTCTGTAGACCGCCCAACAGCTCATCCAGATCCGAGAAGTTGGTCATTACCGGAGCGGAGCTTTCCAGCGGATCCGCGATGGCGGCCCGGTCCTCCAGGAACTGGTCGTAGACTTGCCGCAGGGGGACGAAACCCCGCTCCGATTGCCCAGACCGAACCTGGAACAGCATGTCTTCGGCCCGGCGCAGCGTGGCTTCGACGTCGTCAGTGTCGTCGTAACCGATAGCCGAAATTCGAGAGGCTGCCTCAATGAGGCGCCGCATTGTGGAGGTGCGGGCGATGAGATGAGCGTAGTGTTCAGCGTTGGCTGAGGTGGGAGTGATGGAAACCAGGTGGCTCAGGTAGGCCATGCCCCCGACCGTTTCCAATCCGTCGGCGCGGGCCAACTCGCGGGCCAGGGTTACCTGGTCTATCGCCTCGCTACGCCGGAACAGCTCCTCGCAGGACTTGTAACAGATCGCGTTCTTCTCCCGATAGAAGTCCTCCGTTTTGATCACGGAGGACACCCTCAGGAAGGAGTCACCATCAAGCAGCAGCGACCCAATAATCGCCTCTTCCGCCTCCACATCATGGGGAAGGAGCTTCTCGGCGTACATACCGGCTACTCTTCCGCCTCCGCCGAAATCTGGATAGTTGCCTGGATATCCGCCGACAGTCGTAGGATGAATTCGTACTCGCCGGGCTCTCGAATCGGCTCGACCACGTCAACAAGACGGCGCTCTATATCCCGGCCTATGGTAGCGCTCAACTCTTCCGCCACGCGAGCGCTGGAAATCGCGCCGTAGTACCGCCCGGTGGGAGTGACCCGAGCTTTTAAGGTGATCATGGTGTTATCCAGCAGCTGCGCCAGTTCCTCCATTAGGTCGGTCTCCTGAATGCGCTGCTGGTCGCCGGCGGCCTTAATCTTGTGGCTCCGCTTGAGTATCTCGGGGGTAGCGACTTGGGCCAATCCCTTGGGTATCAAGTAGTTGCGCGCAAAGCCGTCGGCAACTCGTTTTATCTCGCCCGCGTGGGCCTGCTGAGGAACATCCTGTAGAAAAATTACCTGCATAATTGACCTTTCGGAGGGATGATTTGGGATGCAGGGATTATACCCCATCGGGTTGGTCCCCTCAACGGAGGTCTGACAACACCAGGTGTGGGTTTTGTGGGGACAGGGGCAGGCGCTACCCATAACAAATGCCGCGTTGACAAGCCGTTAGCAGGACATCTAAGCTGGTGCGCACTACCAGACGGGAGCGGAATATGTCGCGATGGTTGACAGCGGGTCTCATCTTATCGCTCGTAGTAATCGGGTTAGGATGTAGTCAGCCTCTTCAGACTGCGATCGCACCCCTGGAGCAAACTCAGATTCCGACCCCTACTCCCACCCCACCGCCTACAGTAACTCCCGAACCAACTTCCACGCCATTACCTACGGCCACCCCGGTCCCGACCAACACACCTGAGCCAACTTCCACACCACCGCCTACGCCTACGCCCAGGCCCTTGACAGCTCAGGAAATATTCGCCCGCATCTCTCCCTCCGTGGTGTTCCTTGAAACTCCAGCGGCGACTGGCAGCGGTGTACTCACCGAAGGGAGATACATCATTACCAACGCCCATGTCATCTGGCCATTTGACGAAGTGAGGATCGTGTTTCCGGACGGGTCCGAGCACCTGAAGGTGCCGGTACTTGGTCTCGACTTGCTCGGTGACTTGGCGGTGCTCGGACCGATAAATACGGATAATAAACCGCTGAGCCTGAGCGATGGAGAAGGCTTAGCAATTGGGAGCAATGTTTTTCTAATTGGTTATCCGGCTGAAGCCGAGCAATTCCCACAGCCGACTATCACCAGCGGCATCCTATCCAGAGTCCGGCAGTGGGAAGCGATTCAGACGACCTATTTGCAGACCGATGCTGCCATCGCCGGCGGGCAGAGTGGAGGAGTGCTGGTTTCCGACATGGGCGAGATAATCGGAATTTCCGGTTTTTCCTTCAGCGAGGCTCAGTTTGGTCTGGTAGCTTCGGCCGCGGATGTCCAGAATCGTTTTCGGCGGCTAAGCGCCGGTGACGATGTATCCGGTCTGGGAGCGCGTCCGGATATTTTTGCCGCAGGCCGAAAGGAGCACAAGTTCACCCTTGAGAGTGGTGTTGAGAGCCGCATGTACGTGATTGAAGGGTCGCCAAACCAACCGATCGCCATCACTCTCGATGGCAAGAATGACGGTGGCTTTACGGTTGTGGACATGTTTGGCAATGTGCTAGTAGAAGTCGACGAGCAATTCAGCGGCACGGAATCTAGCTCCTTCACCCCGGCATTCGCCGTACCCCATTTTTTGCACGTGTGGCAATCTTCCCACGCTTCCGGAGAATTTAGGTTGAGCAGCAACGCTAACCTACTACCTTACCCGGACCCAGACGACGGGATAACAGTAAGGGTAGGACAGACCTATCGGGGTAGTATGGACGCCCCCGGCGACATCGACTCTTTTTTATTAAAACTTTCTGAAGGTGATACCGTTCAGCTAACTGTTGAATCGCCTAATATCGATCCACTCATTCTATTGGGTTTCCCGGAGGCGGCTGAAGAGCAATGGGTTGGCGACGACGACAGCGGAGGGGGCCTCTTTGGGACTGACGCGAAGCTTATCTATCGGGCGCCCCATTCCGGCAGATACTTTATCCGGGTGGTGGACGCAGGATTCCAACATTTTAGCGGCTACATACTTACCGTTGAAGCAGCGGGACCCGATGCAATACCCGTGATCATTCCAGCGGGGCCCTCGCGAATCGATACGCCCTTTGGCGTGATGACAGTCTATGAGAGTACCCAGTATCCCTTCAGCATCCAGCGGCCCTTGGACTGGAATGAGCAGCCTCCGGAAGAAGGAGCCACTGCGAGTTTCGTTGGTGGTGCGGGGGAGCAATTCGTGATAACAGAAGAGGATCTGGCAGGTACAGGATTTGGTGGGATGACTTTGGCGGAATACGCCGATCTGGTTATCTCATTCCTTGAAAGCACCGTTCCGGGCTTTGAGCTGGTATCCCGCGAGCAGGTAACTACCGATAAGGCCTACCTGGGGAAATTTTAACAATTGATGCGCTTGGAGGTATCGTCAGGGGTAGCCGGTTCATTTATCTGCATGAAAACCGGGTAGCATTTAACGCTTCCTATGCCGCGCCAAGAGAAATTTATGAAGAGTTGCTCCCCCTTATTGATTATTCTTTCGGCACATTCCGGGTGGCAAAATAATTGCATCCCAACCTCGATTTTAAGGAATTCCCTTGAGTTTTGCCGACGACATAGAAAAACAGGCCCGGCCCATCCGGCAAGCCATCCTAGCTCATCCATTTATCACCGGTGTGGGCGACGGCACCCTGGCGGTGGACAGGTTTAAGTATTATGTTAAGCAGGACTACGTCTACCTGATCGATTACAGTCGGGTGTTGGCGCTGGCATCGGCGCGGGCCCCTGAGCTGGAGACCATGAGCTGGTTCGCCCGGCTGTTAGACGAAACCCTCAATACCGAGATGGAGTTGCATCGCAGTTACTGCGCTGAATTCGGCATCTCCCGGCGGGAGCTGGAACAGACTGGGTCCGCGCCCACCACCACGGCCTACACCAGCTTTCTGCTGAAGGTGGCCCACCAGGGCAGCTTCGCCGAATTGGTGGCATCGCTGCTGCCCTGCCAGTGGGGATATTGGGAAATCGGCCGCCACCTCTCCCAACAGGGTCAGCCGGAGTCGGCGCCTCTGTATAGCCGGTGGATTCAAATGTACGATTCGGCAGAGTTCGGCGAGCTGGCTCAGCACATTCGGGAACTGGCCAACCGCCTGGCGGAACAGTCCGGCAGCCGAGAAATAGCGGCAATGGCGGAAGCCTATCTAACCAGTCTCCGGTTTGAGCACCAGTTTTGGGACATGGCCTTCAATTTGGAGGAGTGGCCGGTTTAGCTTAGTGAGGAGCCCACCCGAAATCCAATAAGACTCATCATGCGTAAATCTGGTTGAATCGCAGCATCGAAAGGAGCAATCATCATGGATTACCAGGATCCTCACCCCGAAGGGGAAACTCTGGACCGATACCTGAGCGGTCGGGTAGACCGGCGGGAATTTCTGCGGCGCGTCGCACTCATCGGTGGGGGGTCCGCCCTGGCTCTGACTTTTGCTGGGGCCCTAAGCTGCGCCCCGTCGGCGACGCCGACCCCTACTATAGCCCCGAAACTCCCCCCCGGACCCGGGGAGATGGTGGCCCCCA
>JAKZUA010000236.1:0-5047 GCA_047516825.1 Dehalococcoidia bacterium | reverse complement strand
GGCTAGCTCACCGTAAGGAAGAAGTGAAACGTCGCTGCCGAACCCGGTTACAGGCCCGAGCCGATGCTTTGATCTTTACACCTGCCGTGCCTTTGCCATCACTGCCCAATGTAGTTCCCACCTTGGCTTTGGTTTAGGAGGTAAAGATTGTAATCCCTCGGTGAATGAGTCCCCCGGGAAATTGGAGGTGTACATTCGGCGAACGCTGCTGGATTACGCCGTCCCAAATGTCGGCAATGGTGGTTGGGAGGAAGCCGAACCGGGGCTAGTCGAGGAGATACCCGCCCCTTAGCAAAACCAAGGTGGGAGCTACGGGGACCGCCATACCCACCCCTCCGCGCTTCATCTTGACATTAGTATGGGTGGGGGAAAGTCCCAACCTAGGCCAGGCTCAGCGCGGAGGCCGGCTATCTGGTGAGCTGGGGTGGTTTTTTTATCGCCAAGAAACACAAGGCTGCCGCTGCCGCGCACACCGCGCCCGAACCGATGGCCCAGTCGTAGCTATCGTATTTATCGAAGACCCATCCGGCAAAGACCGGGGAGGCGATGAGGGCCCAGCTATGGGAAAAGGTTATGTAACCTCGCAGAGTAGCGAACCGGTCTCTTCCGAAATACTCACCCATGGCCGCCCAGACTATTATCCCACCGCCATCACCCAGTCCTTGCAGTAAGATGAAAAGCAACAGTAGAACTGTCCTGTCATCGCCCCACTGGCCAAAGACAAGGCACACCAGAGCCGTGGCTTCCAGCATCAGACTGCCAAAGAGCAAGTAGGATTTGGGCCACCGATCGCCCAAATAACCCACCAAAAGCCGGGACAAGAAGTTGATACCAAACATGAAGCCGGTCAGGTTGGCCGCCTCTTGCCTGCTCAGGCCCTTGGTTTCCAGGATCGGCACAATACTGACCATTATGCCCAGGGTCGCAACCTGCCTCAGACCCGCTCCGGCCATCAGCAGCCAGTAGGCCCGGGTCCTTAACGCCTCCTTGACAGTGTAATCACGTATCTCCCGGGCGCGGCCGTTGGCCTCCCTACCGGCGCCGGCTTGGACCGGAGGACGGGCATCTCCATCGGGCAATAGTCCCATGTCCTCCGGCCGGTTGCGGAAGAAAATGGTTAGCGGCATCAAGAAAGCTAGATACGCTATCCCCGAAAACAGCATTGCGGTCTGCCAGCTTCTATGCTCGATGATAAAATTGAGGGAGGGCACCAGGAAAAGTCCGCCCAGGGAGGACACGGCGGCCAGCATGGAGATGGCGAAGGCCCGGCGCCGGTTGAACCACTGGTTGATTCCAGCGAAAAGCGCGTGCTGGAAAGCGATGCTGTTCCCTAGAGATACCATCAGCAGATAGGCCAGGGTAAAGGTCAGGAGGGAATCCACGAACTGGGACAGGACCAGGTAGCCGGCCACTGCCCATAAGATAGCGGGGATCAGCAGCTTCCGGTTTCCAAAGCGATCGATGAGCCAACCCGCCACCGGACCTTCCAATCCTCCCTCAGCACGGGCGATGGAAAAGATTAAGTTAGTCCGCGCCTGACTGATGCCCAGGGAATCTCGAATAGCCGGTACGAAAACGGTGAACCCCCGGAAGAAGATGCCGCTGGCAAAAAACGCCATGGCCGAGGTGATGGCAACCATCCACCACCCATAAAATACTCTGGGTCGCCTCGGATCAGAGCCAGTAGCCCCCCGATTAACCACTTGCTATCCAGAGACAGAGCTTGACGCTGAGAAACACAGATACTATTCCTTCATCATGGGCAGCCTGGGATAGGCGGGACGGAGCCGTCCTAGATTATAAGGGGATCAGTCAATCCGCAGCGGTTTCCGACGCTGAGAGGCCCAATAGTCGCCGCACCAGACCCGAAATCATCCATTGTTCGGTGACAGACCGGGGTGCCCGGACTTCCAGGTAGCGGGTAGAATTGGAAATCATGAGTAGTTGAGTTGGAATCCAGACTCTGGGGCAACTTCGAGGCTGGAACCTAAGCGTAGCTATGCCAATCCGTCACATCATTCACGCCGACTTGGACGCCTTTTACGCCGCGGTGGAGCAACTGGATAATTCCCAGCTTCGGGGCAGGCCGGTGCTGGTCGGTGGCTCTCCGGAAGGCCGCGGGGTAGTGGCCACAGCGTCCTACGAAGCCCGCGAATACGGGACCCATTCGGCCATGCCGATGGCCACCGCCCTGCGGTTGTGTCCTGAGGGCGTGGTGGTTTCGCCCCGATTCCCCCGCTACAGAGAGGTTTCCCAAGCGATAATGAGCATTTTCTTGGAGCTCACTCCCCTCGTGGAGCCCCTCTCTCTGGATGAAGCCTACCTGGACATCACTCAAGTAGTCGAAGAGGGCGCGTTCTCCTTGACCTTGGCCCTGGATTTGAAGCAGCGGATAATGGCGGACACCGGGTTAGCCATATCCATAGGAGTCGGCACTTGCAAGTCGGTAGCCAAAATAGCGTCCGATCTGGAAAAGCCCGACGGCTTGGTTGTGGTGGCGCCGGGCGACGAGGCCACATTCCTGGCGCCTTTGCCGGTAAGCAAGCTGCCGGGGATCGGCCCGAAAACGGCGGGCCGTCTCAAAAAGGAGGATATCGAGACTATTGGTCAGCTGGCCCGGCTTCCCCAGGTGTGGTTCCTGCGGAGCTTCGGCAAGCGGGGCGCCGACCTTCGAGCCAAGGCCCGGGGGGAGGATCAGGATTTGGTCCATACCGAACGGGAGGCCAAGTCGGTCAGCTCGGAGACCACCTTCTCCGACGACATCAATGACCCGGTACGGCTCCAGCAGGAGCTGGCGGCGCTGGCCGCCCGGGTTGCAGCTCAATTGGCGGCCAAGAACCGCAGATGCCACACGGTAACGGTGAAGCTAAGATTGGCCGACTTCACGACCTTCACGCGGCAGTCGACGTTGCCTGACTACACCGGGTCTGAAGAAGCAATCACGGCTGTTGCCCGCGACCTGCTGACCAAGGAGTTGCATTCCCAGCGGGCCTTTCGTCTGTTGGGCGTCGGAGCCTCCAACTTCGAGCCGGAGGGGAAGGCGGAACGGCAGCTGGAGCTTCCGCTGTTTAGCGCCGAATAGTCCCGCCCCAACTTCCCGCTACCGGAACAGGTCCTTCTCCGGCGACCGAATCAGGGCTTCATGGCTGGCGTCGGCCATTGGTTCATATTGATATCCCTTTATTATCGCCACCGGAATGCCCAACAGCTTGCCCGTAACCAGCTCGGCCGTGGCCGCCAGCTCATCCGCCACCGCTATCACGGTGGTATACATTAGGTTGCCGAAGGAGTCCTCCTGACCGACGTAGCTGAGCATGGGATTGAACCCGGCCACGCCGATGGCCACGTTCAATGCGCCGTTGCGCCAGGGCCGGCCAAAAGTGTCGGAAATTATCACCGCCACTTCAACACCCACCCGCTGCTGGATGGTTTGAGCAATGCGGCGAGCCGAGGCGTCGGGGTCCACCGGCAGCAGCGCCACTGTTCCCTCGCCGGGGATGTTGGAGGCGTCGATGCCGGCGTTGGCGCAGTTAAAGCCGTGGTGGGTTTCGCTGATGATCACGCCGCCGTCCATCCGCACAATGCGTTTGCTCTCCCGCAGGATTAGCTCGGTGTGCCGGGGGTCCCGCCGGTGCCCCTCCGAGATGGCCAGGGCCAGCGGAGAGGGCTCGACCGAGCTGATGGGCACCACCCTGCCTTCAGCCTTGGAGACTATCTTCTGAGTAACTACCAGCACGTCGCCCGCATCAATTCTCGTCCCCTGATTTTGGCAAGCGTCCATGATCTGAGCCGCCAGATCGTCCCCAGCCCCGGCTTCGGGCATCCCTTCAACACCAATGACGCGAATTTCCGGCGGCATAGCTACGTTACCTCTGGTAGTTTTGGGGCCGAGTATAACCTACTGCCAGGATACTGTCACAAAGACTGGGCCGGACGGGAAACTGAAGGGGGCAGGAGGCTATACTACGCGCGAGTCTAAGGGATCTTCACAGTCCGTATTTACTGTAGTCTGCTGGCTAAGGCGTTCGTACCCCCTCAGGCTTCAAAAGTGCTTATATTCGTAATCATTAGGGGATTTTACTACGCTTTGACATAGACATATCGTAATCTATCTTTTAAAATAATAAATGCCCCCCCCAGTTGCCTAGGCAGCTGGGCGCGAGACCGCCATACGGCGGTCTCAGCTTTTATATAGCTCTCCCGTGTGCCGTGGCCGAAGGGCCTTGCTTAGACTGCTTAAACCTTTATGCCACGCACCATTGTTTACATTGACGGCTTCAATCACTATTACGGCGCAGTAAAGGGTACAACTTACAAATGGCTGGATTTGGCGAGGCTGTGTTCTCTCCTCCTTCCTACACATAGCATCCAACACATAAATTACTTCACGGCCCTAGTTCATGCAAGATCCGACGACCCGCAGGTCGCTCAGCGTCAGCAAACCTATTTGCGGGCTTTAGCTACAATACCGAATCTATCTATCCACCTTGGTCCTTTCCTCTCCAACACAAAATGGATGCCGATCGCTCACCCCATCCCCCAGGGCCCACGGTTTGTGGAGGTAATTTCCACCGAGGAAAAGGGGTCTGATGTCAATCTGGCGACCAATCTACTGGTGGATGCGTTTAGAGGTAACTTTGATACTGCGGTTGTGATAAGTAATGACTCCGACTTCACGTTGCCAATCGAACTTGTGCGTTCTAATCTGGGAAAACAGGTTGGCATCCTCAATCCTCAGCAAAATCGCAGTTGGGCCCTCTACAACGTGACCGATTTTTACCGGCCGATTAGGAATGGGCCGTTGGGCGCCAGCCAGTTTCCAGACATTCTCTCAGATGACCAGGGGACATTTAGTAAGCCTTCCGCATGGTAACTGCATTCGTAATCGTAGGCTTGCATGTCAATCGACGAAACTGTTCAGAGTTGAGGGGAAGTGAGCAACCGGCGGCATTCCAGGAGGGGATTGAGACCTCTGGCCCGCCAGGTGCCAAAGAGGGATGCCAAGGTCATCTTGCTGTCGGTGCCCTGCCCTGAGCGGGTGCCGCCG
>JAKZUA010000235.1:0-8985 GCA_047516825.1 Dehalococcoidia bacterium | reverse complement strand
TTGCCCAATGAAAGCGGGGACTTTGAGTGAATCAGGCCGCATCAGACCGCATTTGACGCTCTTGGAATGCGGGATTATATTTGGCGGTATCCCCGCGGGAGCTATATCCAGGAAAGGTGGTTTGATCTGGGGAATCCCGGTTTAATGTAGAATCCGCCGAGGTTGAATTCCCCCATCGGGAGGCCAGCGGAATCACCTCGGTTATGGCGAACAACGGTAGCGCCCCGGCCAGCGTACCCGCGCCCGACATGGTAGAGAGCGCCCCGGCCAGCGTACCCGCACACGAGATTTTGGAGAAAGCTCCTGCTAGGGCACCTGCCGAATACATGGTGGAGAGCGCCCCAGCCAGTGTACCCGCGCACGACACGGTGGAGAGCGTCCCAGCCATCTCATCTGCGCCCGACATGGTGGAGAAAGCACCTGCTAGGGCAACTGCCGACGACACGGTGGAGAGCGTACCAGCCATCTTATCTGCGTAAGAGATGGTGGAGAAAACACCTGAAAGTGCACCTGCTGACTACATGGTTGAAAGCGCCCCAGCCAGCGTACCCGCGCACGACACGGTGGAGAGAGTCCCAGCCATCTCATCTGCGCCCGACATGGTGGAGAACGCTGCTGCTAGTGCACCTGCCGACGACATGGTTGAGAGCGCCCCAGCAAGCGCGCTCGCGAACGGTATGGTGGAGAGCGCCCCAGCCATCGCGCTCGCGAACGGTATGGAAAGGCGCAGTCAGGTCCTCTCACTCGCTGAGGACCTGGAAAGGCGCAGGCTAGTGATGGCTCCCGTCAACGACCTGGAGGAGAGCGGCCCAGCCGTCGAACCTGGGATCTTCATAGAAGAGAACAGGCCAGCGATGGCTCCCGCCAATGACCTGGAGGAGAGCGCGCTCGACGAGGTGAAGGACAGCGAACCAACCCAAGAGTCCGCCTTCCCGGCGGTCAACATGGGAGATGTATTGGAAAGGATCGGCTCGCCCCGGAGCAGTGCCTCCCGGTTTTTCGACCGCTAAACGAGAAGTTTCTTGAATAAGTGCCATCCTTGGCCGCCTTGGCGACTGGGGATGGCAAGAGTTTTCGGGGTAAGTCGGCCTTGGGGAGGGGCGCAATTGTAACCCGAAACAGCGGGCCCCACTAGGAGTCCCCTTTCCCGAGCCCGGTATCCCCGGTATCCCCGGTATCCAAGGAGGCAGTCAATGGATAGGGACCAAGACCAGGAGTGGGACCAAGACCGAATGTGGGCCGCCACCAGGCTGACCGAGGCTGCGGTAACCCAGCTGTTCCAAGGAGCCTCGACCCCCGTCGATGTCAATAGAGGACAGCAAATTGGTCAAATAGTCGCTGAACTATACTCTACTATTTATACCGGCAAGGATGTCCAGAGCACGCCGGATGCCAGGCCGTCCCTTGCCAAAAGAGTTGCCAATACGCCGGCCAGGTCTCCGATCTTACCGCGTCCCACCAGGGGTGGTCGAAGTGGGCCCACGCCCCGCCCCATAGCAGGTTCGGCTGCGCCTGCGGTCGGCAAAGATGCGGTCGGCCCAAATCTCCCCCTATCCATCCAGATTGGAAGCGCGCAGGAAGCTCCGGGGCAGCGGGCGAAGCTGGTTCCGGCCGAGGTTGAAGACGGAACCGCTACTCCGGAGGATATCCCCGGAATGGGGCCATCTCTGGGAACTCAGCCTGAAAAATCCCCAGATTCTCTTCAGTCTCTTCTATCCGAGATCGGCACCGATGCGCCCCAAGAGGAAGCCCCGGAGGAGCAAAGGTTGCCGCCGCCGGAACCCCAGCTTTACCCGGGGAAACCTCAGGCGGCAAGTTTGGAATCTCAGCTGGCCTCGATTGCGGCGCAGGGACCGATGGAGCCGGAAATATCCCCAACCCCCTCGAATTCGCAGCCAAATTCGACCATTCCCAGGGCCCCATCGCCCGCTCCGATAAATTCCGGCGTGGTAGTCCTGGAGGCCTCGGAAAAGCGACCATCTAAGTGGCAATTCTGGAAGCGGTAGCTTCATGTGATACCTTTCAACCCGGCAACCTCAAATCGACGACGGATACGGGCTCCCAGCATTTGCCGGAGCCCGTTAACATTTTCCCTCCGGTCCGGGACAGGATTGGCCAACCGCTGGATCTCTTGACCGAAACGGCCCGGAAGATTCCGCTGGAACCCCCGGCATTTGAATTCCTGGCAAATGGGGGCTTTCCATCATCTGGTGTTAGAATTCTTTAATGAGGGTGCGGGCTGGCCGGATTCTGGCGGGGTTGGCCGGCAAAGAGGGGTCCCTCTGCCCCTGGGCTCAGGCGCTGTCTATATCCGCCACTCTGGGCTGGATGGCGGTAACCCTCTGGTTCCTGGGCTCCTCCGATCCTCCCTCTCCCGATGCGCCACCCTGGTGGGTTCCCGTCCTCGCCCACCTTTTTCTGTTCGCTGTTTTGGGGCTTTTAACTATGCTTACCCTGGCCACTCTGGAACGTTCCTCCGGGTGGCTATCCAGCCTGGCGATAGTCGTGGTAATCGGCTTCCTTTGGGGATCGGCGACCGAGCTGTACCAGGGGACGGTTCCCAGTCGCAGCCCTTCTTGGGAAGACCTGCTTTGGGATACATGGGGCGCCTTCTTGGGTGGAGCCGGGTCCAAGGTAACTGGACTTTGGGCCTACCGGTATCTAGGTTGGCACCGACTCTAATGGCATCAAAGTTCCTCCCTCTCCAACCCGCAGGATGCACCATGGCTGCGGTGTCTCTTCGGGATCGATAATCCCTCGGTTGCCAGGTGGATGAGTCGGGACGCGCATTATTAGAAAAGGCCTAGATTTGTTGGCCTGAGGGCTCTTAGAGGCCTCAGGGTAGGAAAAGAAAAGACTCCCAACATTTCTTCAAGGGTTGGAAGTCCGAGGAACCCAGGGTGCCCGTGGTCCGGCGTAAGGTCCGGCAGGGGGTCCTGCCGTGTTAGCCCGGCCGTTTCACTTCAATAGTTTCATCCGACGTTAGGGCCACCCGCCGGTAACGAATGCCCATCTTCAACATCCAATATCCCAAGGTGGCCGGGCTAACACCCAGCTCATCGGCGGCATGGCTCAGGCCGTGCTGGTTCACCAGCTCCGGGACCAGAGTTTCCAGGGGCCGCTGGAACTTCTCTTCCACCTGTCGCATCAATTTGGTGCGCCGTACCCGCTGGAATGACATTGTCTATTCTCCAGTAAGACTGCCCCGGGCATTGCCGGAGCGGCTGTATCGCAGAGTCTATCATACAGGTCCAGGGCGAGCATTGGCCTGGAAACTGGGGTGTATTCTCGCCAATTTCCAGCCCCCGCCAAGCTCCTCTCTCTGCGGGGAGGATTGCCGGCAAATTCCCATTTCGGTTGACTTATCTCCGGCGAAGAGTTTATCTTGAAACTACACTATTTCGGGCTACATCGGGTCCGGTTCCGGCGAACTTGATAATTTTTCCGGAGGTAAGGGCATGTCCAGAGTCACGGTAATTCAACATATCAATATCCAGATCACCGACCGCGATCGAACCAGGCAATGGTATGAGCAGGTGTTGGGAGCCGAATTCAACGACCGGGGTCCGGAAGCCAATAAGAGACAGCTGCAGCTCCGCATCGGCAATGGGGAGATTCATACCACCGACGCCAAAAATCCGGTGCTGGCTGCTTCGGTGCATTTCGCCGTGGAAATCGACGACTGGGACGAAATGATTGCCCACTTGGACAGCTCCGGGGTCAGCTATACCCGCACCCCGGGGAGCAGGCGCGAGGAGGATGCCGGTTCTTCTTGGGGCCGCCGGGATTACAGTGGGGGCCATTATACCTACGTTCATGACCCGGACGGGAACATGATCGAACTGGTGCACCACCCGTTGGGCCTGGAGGATTCAGCTGGGAACAAGCTGGAGCTAACCCATCATGCCGAGAGTCCCAGCTGGTCCAAGATTCCGGAATACAGCACCAAGTTCAGCCCGGTAGCCTAAAAGCGGCTAGCGGCCCGCGCCGTTGAGCCCTGGAGAGAGGGGCAGCTCTACGTAGAAGCAGCTGCCCTTACCTGCCTGGCTTTCTACTCCAATATTCCCTTGGTGAGCCTCCACCAACTGCTTGGCGATGGTTAGCCCCAACCCGCTGCCTCAGGTGGCGCGAGCCCGGGAAGGATCAACCCGGTAGAAACGGTCGAAGATTTGAGGTAATTCCTCCGGCTCAATGCCCCGGCCCTGGTCCGCCACCGCTAAGCGTAGCGTCCCGGGATACGGCGCCCGCGCCGAAATGGTCACCACGCTCCCCTCCTGGCTGTGCAAGATGGCGTTCTCCAGCAGGTTCCCCACCACCTGGGTCACCCGGGTTCGGTCCATCTCTACTGTTGGGAGCTGTCGCGGCAGGTCCAGTACCAACTCCACACCCTTGGCGCCGGCCCGGGCCCGGAAGGCCTCCGCAGTCTGTTCCAGTAGCTCTCTAGGCGCCACCGACTGGTAGTCCAGTGTCAATGAGCCGGACTCCGCCAGTGCCAGCACCCGCAGGTCTTCCACCAGGCTGACCAGGTGCAGGACCTGCTGGTGGATGATGTCGATGGTGGCTGAGTTAGGCTGAAGCAATCCGTCTTTCACCGCCTCCAGGTAACCCTGGATGTTGGAAAGGGGAGTCCGCAGCTCGTGGGCTACGTCGGCCACCAGGTTCCTTCGCCTTATTTCGGCTTCCTGCAGGTTTGCCGCCATGGTGTTGAAGGTGTGGGCCAACTGGCCCAGTTCATCCGGGACTGAGGCGGGGACCCTTTGGGCCAGGTCGCCCTGTCCCAGCTTTTGAGCGGCGGCGCCCAGGGTACGGACCGGGGACAGCACTCGCCGCAACATCAGCCAAACCAGCAAGACTCCCAATGCGCCGGCGGCCAGACCGGTTAGGAGCAGAGCCCGGTCTACGGTGGAGGCGAAACGGCTAATTGCGGGTTCTCGTATAGTTCCCGTGGACTCGACCGGAATTAGTGTTACCTGGCCCAGAAGCCGCCCATTGACCGCTATTGGAATGGTCTGACTCCTCGCTTCGTCGCCGGTGAAAGCCTCATCCGAATCCGGATGGGAATCCGCAACCAAAGCCCCCTCCGCGTTCTCGACTATTATTCGGCGGCCGGTTGTAGAAGCAGCCTGTTCCACCGTTCCCTGAAGGTTATCCCATCCCCGGTTCCGGAAGTAATGCCGGGCGAGCAGTCTCTGGACCCGTTCGGCTCGGATCTGCTGGTCGCGGCGTTCGAAGCGCTCCACTTCGTTCTGAGCGACCGATCCCACATACCAGCTTACGCCGAAAAGGGCCAACCCCAGTACCAGAGCAAAGCCCAGCACTAGACGGAATTGAATGCTGAAAAACCGGCTAGGCATCGCCAAACTTATAGCCCAACCCGTAGACGGTATGGATAAATCGAAGCTCCCCTGGCGTTGAATCCACCTTGCGCCGCAGGCTGGATACGTGGGCATCGACGGTACGGTCGAATCCGTCAAAATCGTAGCCGAATACCCGGTCGATGATCAGTTCCCTGGAGAATATACGGCCAGGGTCCCCCATCAAAAGGACCAACAGGCGAAATTCGGTGGGAGTCAGTCGAATAGCTGTGGAGTCGCGGTGGACTGTTCCATGGGGGATATTTACGGTGAAGGGGCCTTGCTTCAATTCATCCTGGGTTCGCTCCGATTGCTCCCGGGCCGTCCGGCGCAGCACAACCCGTACCCGAGCGGCTAATTCCCGGGGACTGAAGGGCTTGGTTATATAATCATCGGCACCCATCTCCAGGCCGGTCAAGCGGTCTTCCTCCTCAACCCGGGCCGTAACCATGATGATGGGCACATTCGATTCCTGCTGTACCTGGCGGCAAACTTCGGTGCCGTCGATGCCGGGGAGCATCAGGTCCAGCACGATCAGGTCGGGAGCCGCATCCCGAGCCAGTCGCAGACCCTCTATCCCATCCGAGGCTACCAGCACCTGGTGACCGTCCTGATCCAGATAAAGACGGACCAGTTCCAAGGCATGAGGGTCGTCTTCAACAATCAAAACGGTGCTGGGCATTTCAGCTCCTTATTTCATTTCCATATGTAGGGTGGGTATTTTAGACATTGTAGGGGCGCACGGCGGTGCGCCCCTACTGAATCAACCGGAACTTTAACGCGACTTTTAAGCAGAGGTGGCTTTGAGTTGTTGGTCGTAGGGCTGCTAGGGCAGGCCAGCCTGGTCCAGGCCGCCGGCGCCCTCTATTGCAGCTTCCGGCATATTGTTCCGCCTCTCGGACCTGGCGCCGGGCCGCCGGATATCCCGCTCCGTAAACCCTTCCCGGTCGACCCGCCGACTCTCAGGCCTCGAACGATCCATGTCCTGTCCCTGGAATCGCTGCGACGGCCTGACCCGTCCCTGGGACTTGGAATCCGGCGACCGGTGCATTCTCTGGGCCATCAGGTCTTTTAACGCCTGGGGCATTTCACCATGCCATGCCAGAACTGCATCGGCCTCTTTCTGGGAAATTACGCCGCCCTCCACCAGGTGGTTTAGCCTGCGTTCCACTGCCTCACCTCCCCACAGCAGTGCGCGGTGGAGTTTGGCCGCGGCGTCGGGGCGGTCGAGGAACCATTCCACAATCTGATCCGCCTCTGCCTGGGTGAGCTTTTCATTTTCTACCAGGTGTTCCAGCCGGTATGCCAGGGAGTCATCCTGCTTCTCCTTAAGGGCTTGGTCGAAGGCATCTTGCAGGGCCTCTTCCTCGATTTCCAGGATTGCCGCCACTCTGGCGGCTATGGTCTGACTGGGAACATCGCCGTGGGAGAGGTCTATCCGGCCGGACTGCTCCTGGTTAAATGAGCTGATCTGTCGGGAAAGACCCTGGGGAGAGGTTCCGATTTGGCTGTTTATGCTTTCCTGGGAATTGCTGGTTTGGGCGAATATTACCCCGCCAGTTACGGCGACAGTAAGAACGCCAACCGCCAGGGGCAGGAAGTATCTGCGCTTATTCATTTCTTCAAGTCTCCTTTCTAAGATTCTTCAGGGTTAGACTGTGGTGATCATCACTGATAATAATATACAGGGAGATATTGAAGGAAATTTGAAGGTCTCAACGCGAGTGGCTATTCCGGTTCGGGTTCGACTGAACCTTGAGTCAAGAGCTAAAACCGCTTGGAGACGGCCCCGCTCGGGTAAAACCCCTTATATCCCTCTTTCAAAAAGGGGGACTGAGAGGGTTTTGGATCTTACAAGTTTAGAAGTTTCATCCAGGATCAGTAGGTAGGCCGGGTGGAGCTAGGAGTTTGAATGCTGGCGTGAAAGGGCCAAGACTGACGGGACAATAGCTGTAGCTAAATCGTCAGGAAGCAGATCCCAGGAAGTAGGCTGGCAAGGCTGGTATCACCCACCGGCCCAGGCTCAAGGGGATTCGGCGGCCACCTGATTGCGCAGGGTCCCAATTTCGGGTATCTCAACCTCGACCACATCTCCCGGGTGCAACTGCTCCACCGCTCCGGGGGCGCCGGTCAATATGATGTCGCCGGGACTCAGCGTGATGAACTGGCTAATGCCGCTCACGGTGGCGTAGCAGTCGTAGGTCATGCCGGAAGTGCTGCCCCGGTCAGCCTCATGGCCGTTCAGACGGGTGATGATGTCCAGCGAATGGGGCTCCACGTCGGTTTCGATCCAGGGTCCCACCGGCCCGAAAGTATCACACGTCTTGCGGCGCCACATGGAAAGGTCGCTGGACCAGGAGCCCTCGCTGCTCACGTCGTTGGCGCAGGTATACCCCAAGATAAAGTTGGGAGCCTGTTCCGGAGTTACCCGTCGAGCGGGTTTGCCGATGACGATTACCAGCTCGCCTTCGTAGTGCACGTAGTCCGATTCAGCGGGTAAAACTATGGTATCTTCGTGGCCGATAAGGCAGCCCACGCCCTTCTGCCAGGGCCGAAAAACTGCCGAGTCCCGCCGGATCCTTTCCGCGTCCAGGGCGCCCTCCTGGTGGGCGACGTGGGCGGCGTAGTTGAGTCCCACGGCCCAAAAACTGGTCGGCTGGGTGGGCGGCAGCAGCTTTACCCGGTCCAAGGGATAGGAAGCCTCGGTCACGCTGAATTCTCCGTAAATGCTGCCCTGGATTACCCGAACCCGGTCTCCCTCCACCACGCCGTAGCTTTCCCAGCCGTCAACCCGAAATCTGGCTAACTTCATCTTGACACCTCTATACCAATTGCGCTGCTCCCCAAGCCTGGCGAACTATCCTCCCAGCATACGTCTCTGACGGGAAATGCGGCTTTCGTGGTCCAGAGCGAAGCGCCGAACTCCGCTAAAAATAGACTCCCGGTCCAGATGGGCTTCGGCAATGACATCGCCCTCGGTTCCACCGGTTAGCCACTCGTTGTGCCAGTCGGAGGTTAGGGAATACTCGTCGGTCAGGGGGCCGAGGTTTTGCGCGGGCCAGACCCGCCGCGTGCCGGTACTGACCACCATCAGGTCGAGTAACGCTTCCGGGGGCAGCACCGTGTTTCGGTAGGCTTCCGGCTGGCGCTGGAAAAGCTCGTCACTGATGGCCGCGACTACTTTAATGTTGAGCCCATCTTGCTCCAAGCGAGGCAAAACCGAGACCAAGTTGACCGTAGAAGAAGAGCCCTGGACCAGCACGTATCCCTGCTTCGGCTGGCCGGCGTCAAAATCCCTAATCACGTAGAAGCCCTTGGCCGCCGCCATGAGATCCGAGTCGGCGAAGGTCGAGCGGTCGGCCACCGGAAAGTCGGGTCGCGCCACCTCAAGCACTAGGACGCCGACCTTGGGGTCCCGGGCGGCGATGGACGCCGCGGCGAAATAGCCGGGAGCCACATCATTGTAATCCCAGAAACTGAGGGTTATCGCCTGCCCTCGCGGGAACAGCTTCCACACCTGGGGTGAAAATATGCCGAAGTGGGTACGAGCATCGGCTGCCGTCTCCGGCCCGGAGTGCCCGGCCAGGATATTCAGCACCCCGACCCGAAAGGGACTGTCCTGGTTCTGCTG
>JAKZUA010000234.1:0-13161 GCA_047516825.1 Dehalococcoidia bacterium | reverse complement strand
TTGGGGTCTGACGAGTCCCGGAAAAGTTTCGATCTTTACGTGTTATAGTCAAAATAGCTGGGAAAGCATCGGAATATCTACCATTCGCTAGCCTTCTGTACCGAAGTTCGAAAAGGCAGTTTTAGACGCGATTGCCCTGGCTGCGCCGGAAAGCCAATTTGGTAACGGCCTATACGGGAAAAGGCAACTAAACTAAACCCATAGTGAAACCTACATGATTGCTTTCACTATGGGTTTACCTAGATGTAGTTTTCACCTTGGTACCGGTTTAGGAGCAGGTTCTACCTGCTTCTTATCGCTGGAGAACCGCTCCGTCTACCATCTGGAGCACCCGGTCGCTCATGCCGGAAAGAGCCAGGTCGTGGGTTGCCACTATTACCGTAACTCCCTGGTCCCGGGCCACATCTCTCAAAATGTTGGCGATGGATATTCCCGTGGCGGTGTCCAACTCTCCGGTGGGCTCGTCGGCGAACAGCACCTCGGGGTTGGAAGCCAGGGCTCGGGCGATGGCCACTCGCTGCTGCTCCCCGCCGGAAAGCTCGTAGGGCCGGTGGTTGGCCCGGCCGCTCAGGCCGACCAGCTCCAAGACCTCCCCAGCTCGCCGTCTCCTTTCCCGCCAGGGAACGCCGCTGATGTGTAGGGGAAGCTCTACGTTTTCATGGGCGGAGAGCAGGGGAATCAGACCGAAGGACTGGAAAATGAAACCGATGTTACGACGCCTGAGCTGCACCATTTCCGATTCCGAGAAGGACCCCAGGTGCTTCCCATGAAACCAGACCTTACCGCCGGTGGGCTGGTCCAGTCCCGCCATCAGGTTGAGCAGCGTGGTTTTACCCGAGCCGGAACGGCCGACCAGGGAGAGGAACTCGCCGGTGGAGACAGCCAGATTGACGTCATCGACGGCGGTTACCGCCCCGTCGCCCCAGCCGAAAGAGCGGCTAAGATTTTCGGTGCTGATAATGGCTGGTTCTGGGCGAGATACTCTGCCTGTCTCGTAGTCTCCGGAGGCTGGCTGCCTTGTTTGCATTCAGATTGTCCTACTTGAATCCCGATTAGTCGAAAAACCCGATTCGGACCAGGGCAGCGGGCTGGGCGGACAAAACCTCGCCCCGAATTATCGCTCCGGGTTATCGATCAGACTGGCGTCCTTCGCCATCTTCCCGGTGGTCGGGGGCCTGCCGCCGGGCCGGCTTGATGGTGATTTGGCCGTCCTCCAGGTCCACCGTTGCCAATCCTCCCAACTCTATCTGTTCCAGGTATTCTCTTGGCAGTTGTAGTCTACCCACTCGGTCAACAACCAGGTATTCTTGCTCGGTAGAGGAGCCGGAGCGCTGGAAGGAGGCTTGCAAGTAGCTTTCGGCGCTGATTCGACCGTCCCGTATGTGAACCACCCGGTCTACGAAGTGGGCCACGCCGGCGAAGTGGGTCACAATCACCACGGTGACGCCGAAGACCCGGTTTATCTCGCCCAGCATGCGAAAAACATCTTCCGCCATTTGAGTATCCAGTTCGCCAGTGGGCTCGTCCGCCAGCAGGAGAGGGGGACGGTTGGCCAGGGCCACGGCAATGGCTACTCTTTGCTGCTCTCCGCCAGACAGCTCGCCCGGTGCCCGGCTTACTTTATCCTCCAGATCCAGCGCCGCCAACAGCTCCATGCTGCGACCGCGCCTTTCTCTGGAGGAGACTCCGGCGATGGCCATAGGCAATTCGGTGTTGTCTCGCACCGATAGGTAGGGTACCAGATTCCTGGCCGTGGTCTGCCACACGAACCCCACCTCGGATCGGCGGAACGACACCAGCTCGCGGTTCGAAATATTCAGCAGGTCCCGGTCTCCCACGTTAATCTGCCCGGCCGATGGTCTTTCCAGGCCGGCCAATATGTTGAGCAGGGTAGTCTTGCCGCTGCCGCTGGCGCCTACTATGGCCATCAGCTCGCCGGGCTGCACGTCCAGGTCCAACCCCCGAAGCGCGACCACTTCCAGGTCGGCAGGCTTGAAGATTTTGAAGAGGTCACGACAGACAATGTAGGGATGGCCGCCCAGCTCGAACGGGTTGCGGCTGTTGCCTTCCGGACCAGTTGAGATGCCCTCGTCAGCGCGCGGGCGGTAAGGATTATCTACCATGGGCGAATCTGTTGCCTCCATCCCTAAAGTGGATTAAGTGATTCATAAATTAGGCGCCGGCCTCGCCAGCTCGCAGCACCCGTTGAACTTCTAGCTTGCCCATCAGCCAGGTGAGCCAGAGCACCGTTCCAGCAAACACGCTGGCCAGAACCGAATAGGCAATTAACAGGGTTCTCCAATTGGTTTGGAATACCATTGGCGGCGTGACCCGAGCTCCGCCTTCCGACCCCTCCAAGATGGGAAGCAAGGTAATTCCAATTAGCTGTCCCGCCCAAGTGCCCAGGCCGATGCCGGCCACTACCACGAGCAGCAGATTAAACCAAACCACGCCATTCATCTGTATTCGCGCGGAGCCCATCGTCCGCAACAGAGCGAATTCCATCTGACGCTCTCGGACATCCATGTAAGAAAATAGTACCATGCCGGAGCCGCTGGCTAGTACCAGGGTCAGAAACATAAGTACCAGCAGTCCACTCCAGCCGGTGCTGGTCAGCGGTTGCTCCGTCCTTTCCTCTATCAGCAGGGATGACAGATGGCTGGATTTGATTCGCACTCCTTGGCTTTCCAGCCCCGCCGCCAGCTTGATCAGGTCCGGTGCCCCAGCGCCAAGCCGGGCCCAAAGCTCGTTGGGACCTCCAACGATCCGGGGGCTATGCAGGTTGGAGTAGTGGATGAAGGAGGCCTGGTCCAGCACCACGAAGGGCTGTTCTCTGGGGTCCAAGGTGGGGAAATAGTCGGCTAGGGCAACAACCCTTATCGGTACTGAATATCTGGTAAGGGCGAGGGGAAGGGTATCGCCGGTCCCTATTTCAGCCTCCTCCAGGATGGAAGGACTGCCTATGGCCGGAATCGGTGCTTCCGGCGGTCCAGGCCGAAGGCTTTTGATTCCCAGGCCTGCTGCCGCCCAGCTGAAGGCGGCCGACTGCTGATTCCCATTTCTAGTTACCGAGCGGCTTGGCTCCAGGGCATTAAGCCCCGGCGTGGCGAAATCCTCAATGACCTGCCAATCCGTCAGCTCCTGGAAACCGGCTACCACCCGCTCCCCGCTGGGCCCCACGGCTATAATTTGATCCAGGAACAGCACCCCGGGTTCTTTGAACCCCGACTGGCTGGTTATCCGCAAGCTCAGCAGCGTCAGCGGAGGTTGGAATTCACTTATAGACCCGTCGGTGCCCGAGCGGCTCTGGCTAATTACCGGCGACAACTCCGCCTCCAGACGTTGCCAGCCAGGGCGTTCCAGGCTGCCCAAGGTGATATCCAAGTATCTACCGGTATCATCCATCAGGCGGGCGACCAGCGCCAGCCGGGGGTTGGCTCTTCCCAGCTGGACCCATGCCGCGAGGTGGGAAGATTCCCGGGGCAGGAGCAGGCCGTCATTAGGCCCCACCAGCGGGGGATTCCGGACGGCATCAGGACTGATGCCATCGATCAGATTTTCGAGAGGCTGATCTTTCGCGAAATCCGGAGCGAAATCCGGACGGTACCAGGCCGCGCGCGCGAATTTGTCAGTATCCACGCCCAAGGTAGAGATGCGGCTGGAGCCAAAACCCCTGGTCAGCAGGTGGCCGCTAACCCTGACGGCTTCAGAAGCGCCGGCCACGTTTGGGGTGGCTTCTGCCATTTTCGCTAGGCCTAGGGAGGATAGGGGCTGACGGTCACCATCGTGCTCGATTCTCAAATCAGCGCCGGCTTCGTACCGTGCCTGATCGCGTTGGCTCTGGTCCAGGGTTGAGCTGAAGGCGCTGCCGATGACCCCCAGAGAGGTAGCCAGCATCAGCAGCACCACCAGACAGCCGGGAAGAATCGGGTCCCGTGATACCCTTCGCAATCCCTGAACCAACCAGGCCGGTCCCACCGGCTCCAGCAGCCTGGCCAGTAATACCACTGCCACCGGGAAGAAGCGCAACACCAGGAGGCTCAGGGCGAGGAGGCTTAAAATCGGCCACATCAGCAGAGTAAAGTCTATGGTGGACTCGCCGGTTCGAGCGTTACTTACCAGGAAGTCCCCCCGGGTTTGAATTTGCAGCCAGATCAGGCCGATTAAGGCCAGAAACAGAAAATCCAGGTAATAGCGGTGAATGAAAGGCGCCTGGGGAGGTCTGGCTCCGGACTGCCGGTACTCGACAATCCCCCGTCGCGCCGCCACCAGGGTGGATGCCCCCAGCACGATCACCGCCAGCACCGCTCCGGCCGCGCCCAGCAAGAAGGCTTGCCAGGAAAGAACCACCGGCACCGGCTCGCCGGATACGGCGAAGAAGAGCCCCCCCAAAATCCGTCCTACCACCGGAGCGAGCAGGGTGCCCACAATTAGCGCCGGGACGGCCAAGAGCAGACCCTCCACCACCACTAGCAGGCCGATTTGCCACGTGGTGGCCCCCCGGCTCTTGAGCATGGCGATCTCAGCATGACGGGACCTGATGGTCAGGCTGGCTACCAGGGCTAGATAGTATGCCAGGATGCCCGTTACCAGGAAAACCATCAGAAACAGGGGGATGCGAGCCAGCAAGAGTTGCTTCGAGTAATTGTCCAGAATCCGGTCGACCCTGATGCTGCTGCTGCCGTGCTCCAAATCAGCCGCTATCCGAAAGCGGATCTCTCGGATGGCCTGCTGGATGTCTCCCACATCCCCCGCGCCTACTGCCGACCGGTCTAGCTTATAAACCCAGGTTACGCTGCTGTAAATGCCCGGATAGGCCCCACCCACCTTTTCCAGGATTCCCGCTTCGGTCGTAAACAACGGAACCAGGGTCCACCGCTGGCTTTGATAGCTGAAGTCCTTTTCCCGACTGTACCAAATGTCGTCCTCTGGGTTCAGACGACTGAAGATGCCCACTATTTTCACCAGAAGGGTTTCCGCCTCCTGCGGACCGGTGGCGGGAAAGACCAGCATCTCTTCGCCGATTCCCAACTGCAACAACTCCGCTCCCTTCCGGTCCAGCGCCACCTCCAGCGGCTGGTTGGAACCGGCCGAATCGGGGTCAGGATTGTAAGAGGGCCAGCTACCGACCTCCAGCCTGGTCCTGGTTTCATCCTGGAGGTCGGTCATGTATTGGATTTGACCGCGGGGCCGGATGTCGTCCCCCAACTCCAACTGAGGACGACCCGAAAAGAAAAAGGTAGCCGTTTGCAAATGACGGGCTTGGCCTTCAATATAAGGCTCGAATCGGCCGGCTACTCGTTGGTCCACAAAGTCCACGCTGTTTTGGTAAAGGGAGGTTCTGCCGGTCAGACCGGGGTCATCCAGGTCGTTAAATACCCGGACGAGAATGTTGGCTTCTTCCTTCGAGGCCTGGGTTAGCACCCGACGCAGGGCCGTTTCCGCCAGCAAGTCGGAGAAAACCACTCCGCTGGACAGCAGAGCTACCGCCAGTAAAATTCCTAGGAAAAGGACCAGCTCCAGCCGCCAACTGGACACGATCCGGCGCCGGGCTATGATGTAGGCTAGGTGGAGCAGCGACATGAGGCCTCCGCTACTCGGCAACCGCCAGCGGTAGTAGCGGGCGAGATTTGTCTATTCACCGGAGCGAAGGACATCGGAAGGCTTAAGCCTGCCAGCCGACCAGACGGCGAGAAGGATGGCGGACAGGGAAGCCAGCACCAAGCAAAGGATAGAAACGGCAATAATCCAGCCCTGGGTGGCGAAAATTGCCGGTGGCACAACGGCCTGGCCCCGAGCGTTTTGATCCAGCAAACCGAGGACCCAACGGGCCAACACATATCCAACCGCGCCTCCCATTATCAGCCCCAACAGGCTCACCACCCCTCGTTCCATGGCCAAGGCCAAAAAGATTTGGATTCGGGAAAAGCCCAGAGTCCGGACCACCGTCAGTTCCACCCGTCCGGCCCGAATTGAAACCACCCCATGGGTGGCCAGGGCTATCAGCACGGCCGTGGTCAGGGTCGTTATGCTAAGCATGGTCAGCCCGTTCCAGCCGCCACCGGCCAACGGGTTACGGCGCGCCAGATCTACCGCAGCCTTTCTGTCCCGGATGCGGGCGTGGGAGAGCAACACCTTTCGTAGACCGGCGACGGCCTGGTCCCGGTCCGCTGTTTCCTCCACTGACAGCCAGAACTCCTCAGGGCGTCCCACCACCCCTCCGGAAAGCCGCTGGATGTACTGTTGGTACGCCTTCAGCGGCACCACCAGAAAAGGCTCCTCCGGGCGCCGCACGGTGGGAAACAGCTGAGTTGTCTCACGGATGACCATGGGCACCATCTGCGACCCAATTTCGACCCGGATCCGTTGCCCTTTCTGGAACCGGGGGCCGCCGATGGCGGGTATGGGGAAAGGCCCAGGGGGTATGAGCACCCCGCGGGGAAGAGTTTGCAGAGCATGGACCCAGGAGAAGGAGAGGCCCGATTTTCCGCTTCTGGCGGCTTCGGCGGTGAACTCCAGGCCATCCGGTTCATCTTTATCGTGGGACAAAAGCGTCCAGCGACCCGGTTGTTCGAAGCCCTCAATTACCATTGCCTCAGCGTCCCCCACTCCCCTGGTGGTAATATCGTCAAGACTAATACTGCCCGGTGGCATCCTGGAGAAGCCGCTACCGGAGAGGAAAATCGAAACCACACTAAGGGGGAGCTGCAGCGGGACCCGCTCAGTCGGTATTTGGGCCTCCATGAACCTCCAGCCCTCAGGGGTTTCGTTGGCGGCGTTTTTCGGGTCAAAGTCTCCCATAATCAGGTTGCGGTAGCGTCCCCCGGCATCTTGCAGTCGTACCTGCAGATTCAGGGATTGGCCGGAGAAGCCAGCATCCAGATTCTTGGCGTTGACCCAAATACCCAGGTACTCCGCGTCCGTGGGGATCGGTATTCCGGAAGCCAGATTACCCTGCAAATCGGGCAGACCGGAGTCCCCTAAACGTAACGGGACTAGCAGCTCGGTGAGACTTATCTGGGGAGTGGTGAAGTCCTCTCTGAACCAAGCCGCCTCCGGTAGGGTAACCGGATCGACCGCCAACACTTGGGTGCGGTTGCCGGGAATGTCTCCCAGCAGGTTGCCCCGATCCCGCAGCAGCGGGCTGACAGATCCTATTCCGGGCACTGCCAACAGCTCCCGGTGACGCTCTTGCTCCGTGGAAGCTGGGAAGGCGATCTGGGTGATGACCAGGTCCCCGCCAATGTCGTAAAGCACCTGATCCTTCTGGCTTCGGGAAAGGGTCGTTTGGAAAGCCGCCCCAAATATACCCAAGGCGGCGGCCATCATGACAATCACGGTTAGGAAGCCGTAGGGCAGGGGGTCTCGAGAAATTCGGGACAGGCCGAGGCTAATCCACGCCGGAGCGGTTCGGCCCCCCAACCAGGCCAGAACCCGTACCAGCGCCGGCAATAATCGCAGCATGAGAAAGGCCGCCGCCAGTAGCGCCAGGGCTGGACCGAGGATCAGGGTGGGATCCACCTCCAGCGACCGCAGGCCGATGGTTCGATCGACAAACCCACCCCGCTGCTCAATCTGCCACCAGAGCACGGCCAGCACGGCCACCGCGAGGAGGTCCAGGTAATACCGCTGCAGCACCGGCACGCTGGGGGGACGGGCCCTCGAGCGCAAGAATTCCAGGATCTCCAGCCGGGAAAGGTTGGCGCCCGAAATCAGCAGTATGACGAAGCTGAGCAAGCCGCCCAAGGCCCCCCACAGAAAGACCTGTCCAGACAGTCCAATGGATGAGGCGCTCCAATTCCCGACGGGATCTATGGTTTCCAGCAGCCAGACGCGGGCCAACAGGAGCGCCAAAAATGGGCCAAGGATGGTGGCCAGGACCACCATGACGGCTTCGGTTATGGTCATGAGGCCGGTTACTTGCGTCAGACTGGCCCCCCGACTGCGGAAGATGCTGGCCTCATCGCTGCGAGAGCGGGCCAAGAGTCCCATTATCAGGCCCAAAAAGTAAAGAATGACCACCAGCACCAGGGCGATAAACAAGAACAAAGGCACCCGGGCCAGCATTAAGTCACGCTGGTAGGTGGCCAACAAACCGCTGCCTCGGCTGTTCTCCAGTAGAGTTAGAAAATAGGACCGGGGAATCCGCTTGTTGATATCAACTTCCAGCCCATTGAAGGCGTCTCGAGTGGACTGCACGGATTCAGCGTCAAGCACGCTGGTATCCATGTAAAGTAGCCAGGCGAAGTCCCCCACCAGGGAGCTAAACCTGGTCCCAATGCCTTCAAAGAAGGCTTCTTCCCGAACGTAGAAAGGGAGCAAGGGTTTATCACCGAACTCCTGAAGACTGAAGTAAAAGGGCACTCCCAGCCAGTACTCGTCAAAGGGATCAGTGGGAATAGCGACGCCAGTTATGTTCAAAGTGAGCCGCTGAGAGATGTCAGTTGGGTAAGGAAAAAGGAAAACCTGGTCCCCAACTTCCAGGCCCGTGGTTGCGGCGGTCCGCTCCCCGACCACGGCGTCCAAGACCACGCCGGTTTCGCTTACCTGGGCCGTGGATTCGGGCCAATCCCCGGCGACGATCTGGGCATGTTTTTCGAAATTGGTGAGAAAGAAAGGACGGCCCAAAAGAACGTTCAATGCGGCTCGCTCGGGCTCTGGGGAGCGGGAAAGGGCCAAATTCGGCTGAGTTTGACCCCGGCGGTTAATCTGCCGCACCAGGAATCCCAGCCGGTCTTGGATCAGCTGGCTGACCGTGGAGTTTAGGGATTGGTAATCGGCGGGACCCAAAGGACGGTCCCGGACCAATATATGCCCATTCAGGGCGTTGGCCGGGGTAATCGCCAGAGCATGTTGCAGCCCGCTTTCCGCCAGGGCCGTGGAGTAGATGGCGCTAACGGACATCAAAGTTACCGACGCCAGCACGCCAAAGGAGGTAAGAGTCAATAAGACCCAGATGGAGCGAAGGCGGAGGGGCAACAGCCAGAGCAGAACCCCGATCCAGTTCAGCATTAGTTTGGAGCAGTCCGTTACTACACTGAAGACGAGGTGAAATCCACAGAGGTCGGTAGGCTGTACATGTAGTTCTCACCGTAGCTTGGGTATAGGCGGCAGCCGCCTTCAGCTGGTGAATTAGACTTATCAGAGGAGGGCCAAAGTATACCTACAATACGGATACTCCGCCACCCCAGCGGCCGATGGCCTAACGTCTTGACCAGGCGGGCACGATAGGAAAAGTCGCAATGCGATGCCGCAGCAGGGGCAACACCTGCTCGGCGACCCGATGACACTCCTCCACATGGGGGAAGCCGGAGAGAATGAATTCATCTATGCCCAGTTGCCAGTAAGACATTAGTTCATCCGCCACCTGCTCCGGCGTGCCCACCAGAGCGCTTCCGCAGTTGACCCGTACCTCAGAGAGCCCGTTCCAAAGATGAGGACCCAACCGGTGATTGTCCGCCCGCCGAGCCTGGGCCTGCTGCCCGACCATTGCTGTGCCCTCAATAGCCGCACGACGCTGGGCCTTTACCTCCGGGTCAGCGCTGGAAATCAGTTCTTCGGCCGCTTGCCAGGCTTCCGCCTCGGTGTCTCTAACGACCAGGTGGGTGCGCAGGCCGTAGACCTGAGGGCGGCCGGTTTGCTCGAACTCCGCTCTGAGAGCCCTCAGCCGTGCCGCGGTGTCCTCCAAGGGTTCAATCCAACCCAAGTGCACGTCGGCCTGCCGGGCGGAGAGCCCCATAGCTCGCTCCGATACGCCGCCCAGGTAGAACTTGGGACTGTCGAACCCAGGAGACGGCGAGCAAAAGGCGCCGTCCAACCGGTAGAACTTTCCCTCATAGGAAACCGGACCAGGTTCTTGCCACAGGCTGCGACAGGCGTCGATGAACTCTTCGCCTCGCTGATAGCGGGTGGCGTGGTCGCTTACTTCCCCCAACCGCTCAAAGTCGTTTTGAATGCCCCCGGGAACAATATTGATGTCGAGGCGACCACCGGAAATCTGGTGCAGGGCCCCCGCCATTTGAGCGAAAAGGCCCAGGGATATGAAACCCGGCCGTACCGCCACCAAAAAGCGAATGCGCTGGGTCACCGCGGCTAGAGCAGTGGCGGTGGTCCAGGTCTCGGCCAGAGGTTGGTCTTCCGCGAACAAGCCGTTGGCGAACCGGGTGGGAATCAGTAAGGAGTAAAATCCCAATTCCTCCGCCGTTCGCGCCACCTGGCTCAGATAATCAAAGGTTGGAGGGCGCTCCGCCTGCCGGGTTCCGGCGTGGGCGCCGTCACCATCGATGGGGATGAACCAGTCAATTTTGACTTCTGGACGGGCTTGGGACGAAGCCACCGCGAGGCCTCCTCAAAACTAATCCGAAAACCTATTCATTGAGGGAGCAGCTATTTTTGCAGTTAAATCAGCTATATCCTAGGTCGCCGCCGAGCATCGGTCAAGGAAAGCCTGTCCGAAGCGGGCTCGTCGGAGTTTCGGCGTCAGGGAGAGGCAGCGTCTATCTGTTCCTGCTCCTGTTCCTGCTCTTTCCGGTACCACATAGCCATAACCACTCCGGCAATCAGGATACTCATCATATCCCCGACTACCCAGAGGAATAAACCCCCCAGCTGCTGGTCGACCAGAGGGGAGATTCCATAGGGCTGGGGAAAATCCCGGTAAGCTTCGTAAATCAGCCCGCCGTTGAAGGTGATGGCGGCGCCCAGAACGGTGTTGGGGATGACTATCAGCCCCAGATAAAGTATTCGCAGGCCGTAGTGCAGGCGGGATCGATGCGGCTTGGGGTCAACCACCAACCACCAGAAGAGGAACCCGGAGGTGAGCATGGTGGCATGCATCCCCGCGTGGATCCACTCGTTCCGCACCGCCAAATTGTGGGGTCCCGGCACCTGCCAAAGATATAAGGTGGCCAGGAAAAGCAGGGTGGTCAGCACCGGGTTAGTAAGGAAGTCGTAGGCTTTGTGGGCCAGCGGACTCCCGACCAGGGGCCTGACCAGTCCTTGCAGCACCCAGAGGGGCAAACCCCTTAGGATGGGCGTGAGCGGGGCCCCGGCTAGCACCAGCAGGGGACCGATCATCCTCAGCAACAGGTGCTGCACCTGATGAACCGAAAATTGATGCTCCGCCAGAGGGTCGATGGGCGATTGCAGGGCCAGGAAAATCACCGCCAAACCGGCGAAGAAGGAGACCCGCTGCCACCTGCTAACTGGGTGGCTGGGGCGCTCCCACCGGTTCAAACCGTTGACATAGAGATAGGCAGCCAGGAAGAGTCCCAGGCTTGGCAAGGGGTTGCTGTTCCAGGCGGTAAGGAGGTTCTCGCCGGGCTCGATTCCACCATGAGCTTGGACCACCGGCGCTCCGAATAACCAGAGGGACAGCCCTGCTAAGACTGGGATAGCCACCGGGACCGGAATAGCCGCCGGCCAGAGCTTAATTCTCACCGGCCGCCGCGCGGGCTTTAATGGCCTTTCGGCTGCTCCAAACCAGGTAGGCCACACCCAACAATATGGCCAGGAAGGCCCCGAGGAAGACCAGACTTCCGGACCTGGTTTGCCGGGGTTGGAGAATGGTTAGTGGGGGAACTTCCACTTCAACCCGCCCCAGGGAGCTGGAAACCTCGACGCTGGTGTGCCAGATGCCTGCGTCCTCCAGCTGCACCGTCGCTTCATAGGTGCCGGGATTGGACGGCCGGTTCAAAGCCGCGGCCCAGCCCACGATGTCCTCCACCTCATGCCTGGTATATATGGTCACTTTGGCGTCGGATACCGGCTGAGCATTTTCCGAGTTCACCACCGTTATGGTATAGAGCACCGTGCCCAGAGAAAGGCGAGAGGGGTCGGCGATCCCGGTAATGCGATACGCACCCGCCTGAACCTGGAACTCCTGGACACTGTCCTCTTGGGCCAACGCTGCGCCAGGCAGACCCCCCAGAAAGACAGCCAGCAGGACAGACAGGAGGCCAAGCATGCCCGGAGCGACCCAGTTCTTTAAGCGAAACCTCGGGGGGAAAAGGACAAGCATGGGCGAGTTCATGGCATCAAAGCGCCGATTTTTGGGTAGAGGAACTCAGCGACCATCTTAAAACGATCCATGTCATTTCGAAGGGCACGTTGGGACATTGTGAGTTAATCAATTAGCCTGGCAAACCCGGCCGGACCTAGAGCTGGAAAGTCTTCTTCCAAATTCCTGGAGAACCGGCAGCGTGGGTCATCAACTCCCGCATCTTGGAGTTGTCGGGGTTGATATCCCGCTGGGCCAGCCATTCCGCTGATTCGGAGACCTTCTCATGCTCAAACTCATAGACCACGGCGTAGCTGGGCTCCCCCCGGACCGCGTTCCAGCGCCTCCCCCGGATGCAACCGGGGACCTTCTCGTAATTGGGAACGTATACCCCGCTGTACCACTGGTTCCACTCCTCCGAGTTTGCTGGAGCGATGTCCATGCGGCCGATCTGTAGGGCGGCGGCCATGTCGGCGGAGGCTATGGCTGGACTTAACTCTTTGGGGTGAATCATCCGGTAAACATTGTTGATCAAGTTGGTGGCGATTACCCGGGGCCCGATCCTTTGGGCCCATTCGGTGGGCTGGCGGCTGGTAAAGGCTTCAGTCTCCACCACCGCCGGACTCTCCAGCTCGTAACAAGCCAGATGTTTAGGCCCGCTGCGCACCGCCTCATAACGGGCCGCGTTGAGCACCCCGGGGATGGCCAGCAACTCGGGAAGGTGCTCTTCGCTGTACCAGTGGTTGAACTCGTGTTCTTTATCGGCGGGTACGTCCATCCAGACCATCATCAGGCCGGTTCCCTTTTTGTCAGCCATAGCCTCTCCTTATCCTGCGAGCCTGCCAACTCTTGAGAGCTTTGGTAAGTTGCTAGTGTAGCAGGTTTGCGCACATTATAGCTGGAAGGGTTTCTTCGATAGACGAGGAGCGCCGATCGCCATCAGCCGGGGTTGCCTGCTCACGCCACCCTATGGCCCGGCGGGCTTTTAACGGGCCGAAGGGAAATTTGGGGTCCGCTTTTCCTTGACCGCCTGCAAGCCTTCCCGAACATCCTCGCCGAAGAAGCCCAAGGCTTCCGCCAGCAGGGAGTAGTCAAAAGCGGTGTGCCCGGCCTGGCGCAGCCACTGGTTCAGCGCGCGCTTGGTCCACCGAATAGCCGGTTGA
>JAKZUA010000233.1:0-12722 GCA_047516825.1 Dehalococcoidia bacterium | reverse complement strand
AGTCCTGCGCCAGATAGCCCTCAATTTGCTGAAGCAGGAGTCCAGCCTTAAACGGGGACTTCAAGGTAAACGGCTGAAAGCCGGCTGGGTTGAGGATTACCTACTCAAAGTGCTCCTTGGTTAAGACGCGATTGCCCTGTGTTTTCATGCTAGCAGCCTGAACCCGCGAATTTACTGAACCTGGTAATTATCTCAAAATATCACCCCGAGCCTTTTGGAATGGCATAAGTCGTTTCCTACGATTTCTGGATTGACAACGGGCTGGCCCTGGTGGGCAGTCCGGAGACGGTGGTGAAACAGCTCAAGGAACAGCACCAGCTAATTGGCTACGACATCTTTTGCGCCAATCATCGGTTTGGACCCCTGCCTCAGGAGCAGTCCAGCAAGTCCATGCGGCTGTTCGCCGAAGAGGTGATGCCGGCCTTCCGGGGGTGAGCCGGGAAGGAGCTGTCCGTTCCAGACAATCCGGCCTCGAGACAACAGGAGGGAAAGGCATGCCCAAGCTCGCATCCGTCTGGGGATTATTCCTGGTTGCTATTCTATTCATTACCGTTGCCTGTCAAGGAAGCCAGGGTTCGGCGGGTCCGGAAGGACCTCCGGGTCCGCAGGGCGAAATCGGTCCTCAGGGTGAAACCGGTCCCGCGGGTCCAGAGGGACCCGTAGGATTTGGAGGAGAGCCGGGGCTTGAGGGACCCGCAGGTCCACGTGGCCTGCAGGGGGAGCCGGGCCAGGCAGGAATCAGGGGGTTGAAAGGAGACATCGGGGCAACAGGGGCTACTGGACCGCCGGGGCCCCAAGGTGAAGCCGGCGCCGTTGGTGCTAGAGGTTTCCAGGGGGCAACCGGCCCCGCTGGCCACACCGGTCCTGCTGGCCCCACCGGAGCTGCTGGCCCCACTGGTCCCACCGGCCCGGCCGGTCCCGCCGGCGCGACTGGGCCCCAGGGGTCGTCCGGCCTTGCCAATTTGCAACTTATCTCTCAGGTCTCGCCATTTAACAGCAGTAGTAAACTGACACAAGTAAGCTGCCCCCTGGGCACCTGGCAACAGGTGGAGGGGCCTTTGTCTCCCTGACCGACGTCACAGTTACCTACTCACAGCCTTTAGTCTCCAGCGGAATTGCTGTTGCTTGGCGGGCCAGGGCAGCGGAGAGTACCGCGACTTCCAGTAGTTGGAATTTGTTGGTGTACGCCATCTGCGCGGAGGTGCAGTAGCCTTGGGGCGCCGCGCTGGATCCCCAGATCGGCGGGGCTACTGGCGAATCGACCGTCGCCGAGGACGGGCCAAAGCCAGGACCTCTCCCAGATGGGTTACCTGGTCCAGATTCCAGAGCAGATTCAAGAGCTGCTCAACTCGTGTCTTGGGGAGAACATCGCCGGTCAAGACGCGGAACTTTTCCTCTAACTGGGCATCGGTTAGCGGATTTTCCGGCGCGCCGGTGGCGTTGGCTATTACTACCCGGTAAGAGTTGCCGCCCTGCAACGTTAAAGTCACTTCGGCGGCGTCCTCCGCCATTCCCGGGTCAATTGTCGCTTCGATCCGGCCCCTTAACGCCGCAACCGTCGGGTCGTGGACCCGATCATCGGTATACTGAGCCGGGAAAGCAGCCCCATCGATCAACCCCACCGCCATGCCGTGCTGGTAGGAAAACTTACCCTCCAGGCCCACCTGCGGGTTGGGCCGGTTAACCAGCTCCAGAACCAGGGGATGCACCCGGGCCGATATGCTTGCCACGGCTTCGGCGCTTACTCCCGGCTTGGCCCGGAGCTCTATCATGGCATCGATCAAAGGGTGAATCACCACGCCACAGGCGTAGGGTTTCAATCCGTTTCTTTGCAACTCCCAATGCTCTCCCAACCCGTCGGTGGCCCGCTCCCAGTGGCTTTCGCTAGAGAGCACCGCCCCGAACCCTCTCCGCCCCTCCAGAATGGTGGCAGAGGAGCTGAACCCTCCCTGGGCCAGCAAAGCCGCCAAAACTCCGCTCTGGGCGGACCGGCCCGGGTGAAAGGGCTTGGTCATGGAACCGAAAACTTCGCGGACGCCGGAGGCCTGGGTTCCGGCTATGCCCATGGCCTGGACCAGGTCCTGAGTGTCCAGCCCCAGCAGACGACCGGCGGCGATGGCCGAGCCGAACACGCCGCAAGTGCCGGTGATGTGCCATCCTGCGTCGTAGTGGTGGGGATGCACTGCCATCCCGATCCGGCAGCAAACCTCCATACCCACAATGGATGCCACCAACGCATCCCGGCCGCTGGAGGCCATCTGCTCGCCCACCGCTAGGGCCGCGGGCAAAGTTGGCGAGGAGGGATGAATCACGGTGGGGAAATGGGTGTCGTCGTAGTCCTCCAGATGACCCAGGTAGCCGTTGGCCAGGGCCGCGTTCTGCAGGGTGGTCCGAGGCCCCACACCGGCGATAGATGCGTGCCGTCCGCCCCCCTCCCTTTGAAAAACCTTCAGCAGGATGTCGAGGGAGGGATCCCGGGAAGCGTACAGCGCCACCGCCAGGAAATTGATGAAACACCGTTTGCCTTCGTGGAGGATTTCCTCGGGTATCTGGGCGGCCGTAGCGGTAGCGGCGTAGTGGGCCAGGGTTTCCGTGGCTCCCATTTCCTTCCTCGCCTTGGCTCTGGCTTAGTCGCAGGGTTAGTCGCTGGGTTATAGGATCATACCAGGTCTGCCTAAAAACTAGCGATGCTCCGAGCGTTTCCAACGCTCGGAGCATCTTCTACTAAACTGCGAGGCCCGGCCGAAGCTCGGTCGGTTCCGGTTCAGCCCTCGGGGTCGCTACTAGGGGTTAGTTATCACCAACTCCAACGGCTTCCCTGGCGGCGGTGGTACCGGTGGCCAAATACTTCCCGTACCACTTGAACACTTCCCCCCAGCCTGCCACCGCGGCCTCCTGCCGGTAGCTGGGACGGTCGACGGCCAAGAAGCCGTGACCGGCGTTATCGTATCGGTGGAAATGGTACGTCTTGTTGAGGCGCTTGAGCTCGGCCTCGGTCTGGTCCACGTCCGCCGGCGAGGGCCTGGCGTCGTCATTGCCGAATAGGCCCAGAATTGGGCAGCTCATGTCGGCGGTGAAATCGATGGGCGCCACCGGCTGGCGTGGGGTAAGCTCGTCGCCCGTGGCCGTAACGCCGCCACCCCAGCAGTCCACCGCGGCGTCGAATCCCGACAGCCGGCAAGCTACCAGGTAAGTCTGACGTCCACCGGAGCAGAAACCGATAACCCCAACCTTGCCGTTGTGGTAGGGCAATGACCTCAGGTAGGCGTTGGCCGCGGCCAAGTCTCCCAAGGTACGGTCATCGGGCATACCACCGGCGTCTCGCACGCTGAGGCTGTTGTCCGTGGGGTTGCCCTTGCCCTCCCGGAAGTGCAGGTTGGGGGAGATGCAGGCGTAGCCGTGGTAGGCAAACTTTCGGGCCATCTCTTTGGATGCTTCATCCCAGCCGGGCATGTGGTGGATCAGCACGACCCCGGGATGGGGCCCGGGGCCCAGCGGTCGAGCCAGATAGGCGTCTATCTGATCGCCGTTATGTCCGTTGATGTAGACCGTTTCCGCGATTAACCCTTCGTAGCTCATTCTCAATATCCTCCTCTGATTGCTGCCGGTGCTTCAGGCCGCAGATTACTACTAGCGGGCATAGCTGTCAAATGGTGCGCGGCGGGGGGCCAGCGGGGACGTATTCCGCCCTGGCAGAGTTACCGGGGCGACTGCAGCAATTGGATATGTTTTTCCGTGGGTCGAGTTCTGGCCAGGTCATAGTTGGCCTGAAGGTTAATCCAGAACTCGGGGCTGGTGCCGAAAGCCTGACTGAACAACCAGGCTGTCTCCGGAGTTATTCCCCGCTTGCCACGAACGATCTGATTGACCCTTTGAACCGGCACTCCTAAGTGTGCAGCTAGTGCCACCTGAGTCAGCCCCATAGGAATCATGAACTCTTCAGATAGAATTTGGCCGGGCTGATTTGGTAACCGATTATCCGGAATCATGTGCTCCACCATCTTGTTTTGCTAGAAGAATTATTGATGAGCCTTGAATCGAGAGCCAAACCCGGTCAGAGGTGCCGCGGTTTTGGTAAATCCCCCTATATCCCGCTTTCTAAAAGGGGGACTGAGGGGGATTTGGATCCTACAAGTTTGGTACTTTCGTCAGGCATAACTAATTATAGCCAGTCAATGACACTTCTTGGGCATCACGCCAGGTTTCACTCCGAGAATCCCCCAGTCAGTAGCTTTTCCGCACCGGTGGGGCTATCATACGCCCATACTAGGAATAGGTTTGAGATTTTTAACGAGAAGAGGAGGTAGCTATGGCCAAGGACTATACGATTTGCATAGGTAGCGTCGGCGGAGGTCTCTCTTGCAGTCCTGATGCCGGCGAGACCTGGAATCGCATCAGGAACCCCCTTCCCTCGGAGTGCAACGTGCGGGCACTGCATGTTTACCCGGACGGCTCCCAGCGCATATTGGCCGGTACTGACACCGGTATCTTCCGCAGCGAGGACAATGGCTCTACCTGGCAGCATTTGGAATCCCCCATGGAGAGCACCCAGATTTGGTCGGTAACCGTGGATTCGGAAGCCACCGACACGATTTTTGCCGGGACCAGGCCCAACGCCTTCCGGTCCAGGGACGGGGGCAAGTCCTGGGAGGAGCTCTCCCTGGGTGTAGACATGAACTGCCCGGTCGGCACTCCCCGCACCACCAACGTGATAGTGGACCCCCGTGACCGCCGCACCATATGGGCGGGCATCGAGGTAGACGGCGTTTACAAGAGTCTGGATGGTGGCGACAACTGGCTGAAGCTGCCCGAGTTGGGTCCCGACCCCTTCCACGGTGACATTCACGGCATGGCGGTCAGCCCCGGCAGCACCACCTCGGTTTACTGCACCACTCCCTTCGGCATTTCCACCAGCGTTGATGAAGGGGAAAGCTGGGAGTTGCACGAATTCCCCAAGTTCCATGAGGGGGATAACCGTTCCTACTGTCGCGGCATGATAGTCAAGCCCAATGACCCCAATACTCTGTTCGTGGGCAACGGCGATTTCATACCCGGAGTAACCGGCGCTATTAGACGCAGCAAGGACGCGGGCAAGACCTGGGAGGCGGTTGACCTGCCGGTTGAGCCGAATTCGGTGGTTTACTGGCTGGCCTCTCATCCGGAGACCCCTGACGTGGTTGTGGCCGGCAGCCTGTACGGCTACGTGTATGTCAGCAACGACGGCGGCGATACCTGGAACAAGCTGAAGAAGGAGTTTGGGGAAATCCGCAGCGTAGCCGTGAGCCCCAACTAGCTTCATCTTTGGTCTGGGGCCTTAGCCTTGAATCTATAGCCAAATCCAGTCGGAGGAGCCACAGATTCGGGAAATCTTCCTTAGTCCCCCTTCGCAAAGGGGGACTAAGGGGGGGTTGGATCCCCCAAGTTTAGCAACTCCTATCGGGTCGATAGCTCGCGCTCCGGCTTCTGGCCGATTTTGGGGGAGCCGGGAACGGGACCAACCCATTCGGGTAACCACCGGGAGGTGTTCGATGCCAGCGAGGACCGGTGAGCAATACCTAGCAGGGTTGCGGGAACGCTCCGCCGAAGTGTACCTGCTGGGTCAGCGGGTGCCGGACGTTACGGCGCACCCGGACCTGCGCAACGGCGCTGGCAGCATTGCCCACCTTCTGGACTTGCAGCACCAACCGGAGCTACGGGATGAGATGACCTATACCTCGCCCAGCAGCGGAGATAGGGTGGGGTTATCCCATATCATGCCCCGAAGTTTGGAGGATCTGGAGCGCCGCCGTACTATGATGTCTCACTGGGCCCGCGCCAGCTGCGGCATGATGGGGCGGACTCCGGATTTCCTCAATACCGCGGTCATGTCCATGGCCTCCGCCAGCGATTACTGCGGGCAAAACCGCCCCGAATTTAAGCAAAACATAGAACATTACTACGAGTTCGTCCGGGAGAACGACCTGGTCCTAACCCACACCCTGGTCAATCTCCAGCGCAGCCGCGCCCCCGGAGCCACTCCCTTGGAAGACCGGACCGATGTGGCGCTGGCGGTCGTGAAGGAAAAGGACAACGGGCTGGTGGTGAAAGGGGCCCGGGTGCTGGCCACGCTGGGTCCCCTGGCGGATGAAATTGCCGTCTATCCGGCGCGCAGCCACCGCATTGCCGCCGGATCCGAAGGGCGCTACGCCTTTGGCTTCGCCATTCCTTGCAACACGCCGGGCCTGAAAATGCTCTGCCGCGAGAGCTTAGACCTGGGCCGCTCCCACTTTGACCATCCCCTGGGTTCCCGCTTTGAAGAGATGGACGCGGTGGTCTTCTTCGACGACGTCCTGGTGCCCTGGGAGAGGGTATTTCTCTACGGCGACGTAGAGATGTGCAACAACTGGGCGGGCAAGACCCACCGCAACTCCCACACCGGACACCAGGTGGTGACCAAGAACGTGGTCAAATGCGAATTTATCCTAGGGCTGGCCAACCTGATGGTCCAGACCCTGGGGTCCGGCCAAATACCTCAAGTGCAGCAGCTGATGGCGGAAATCATCGAAGACCTGGAAATTACCAAAGCCTGTCTCCGCGCCTCGGAAGCCGACGCCGTGGTTGACGAATGGGGAGTAATGTGTCCGTCCTATACCCCGCTGCTGGTGGCCCGTAAGCAGTTTATTGGAATGTACCCCAGGATGGCGGACATTTTGCATCTTTTGGGCTCCAGCAGTCTGATGGCCCTGCCCTCTGAAGCGGACCTGAATGGGCCGCTGGCCCCCCAAATTCAGCAATATCTGGAGACAGATACCGCCACTGCCGAAGAGCGCGTGCGGCTGTTTCGCCTGGCATGGGATACCTGCTGCAGCTCCTTTAGCGCCCGGCAGGTCCTTTATGAGCGTTACTTTGGCGGTGATGCCATGCGAAACGCCCTGATGCTGGACAGTCTTTACGACAAGGAACCAATGACCGCCTGGGTGCGGGAGTTCTTGGAGCAGGAATAGCGGCGGTTTGGCGAAATGACCCGGTTTGGCAATTTGACCATGAGATGCGGCAGGTGGTAACAGTAGGGGAGATTTATACCGCGCCGGTTAAGTCCCTGGCGGTGCAGCGACGAAAGGCGGTGCAGGTGGGACCCCAGGGGATTCCGGAGGACCGGCGTTTCTACCTGGTCGATCAGCGGGGGCGGCTGCTCACCCAGCGGGAAATGGGAAAGCTGACCCAGATCCAGGCCAGGTTCGATATCGCATCCGGTCAATTGGATCTGGAGTTTCCGGACGGCATAGCGTTGTCGGCGAAGGTGGAGTTGGGCCAAGCTGTCACTACCCGCATTTGGGGTAGATGGGTCCGAGGCAATGTGCTGCTGGGCGATTGGGACGCGGCCTTGTTCCAGTTTTGCGGCGAACTGGTAATGCTGGTTGCGTCAGAGAGTCCTGGACAGTGCTACGACGAATTCCCGGTTTCCCTGTTGTCCCGCGCCTCGCTAAAAAGGCTGGAGCAGCAGGCCGAAAGGATGGGCGAAAAATTGAGTGAGAGACCCGGCGATTTCGACGCTTGCCGCTTTCGCCCCACCTTCCTGCTGGAGAATTGCGAGCCCCACGAGGAAGACTCCTGGATCGGGCGCACCCTGGCCGTAGGGAAGGAATTGAAAATCCAGATTATTAGCCAGGACCCTCGATGTGCTATCATCACCCAAAATCCGGTTACCGGTGAGCCGGACGTGGACACTTTGGGCCTTATTCGGAGCTATCGACCAGAGTCTTCCGCCGCCTATTTCGGCGTGTACGCAGTGGTGCTACACCCCGGGGCCGTGGCGGCGGGCGACAAAATTAAGCTGTTGGAGACCGGACTCATACCGGACTAACGCCAGGGGTGATCTGAAAAACGAAGCTGGAGGCTAAAGATGAAGCTGGTATTTTTTGATGATTTTAAACTGGGTGTGGTGAAGGATGGGACCGTGGTGGATATATCCGACTCCGTTAGCTCCATTCCTCACCAGGAACCCAACGAGCTGGTCAACCGTCTGATCGCGAACTTTTCGAACCACAAGCAGAAGCTGACCGAGGTGGTCAACGAGAGAACCGGCGTGCCCCTGGCTCAGGTCAAACTCCGGTCTCCCATGCCCAAACCCTTCAATATAGTGGCTATGGCAGTCAATTACATGGAGGACGGCACCCGAGCCGAGCCGGCGCCCATCAACGCCTTCCATAAATCTCCCAACGCCGTCATCGGGGACGGCGACACCATGGTCCTACCCGATATTCCAGCTACAATATTTGAGGGCGAAGCGGAGATGGCGCTGGTTATTGGAAAGCGGGCCGAGCGGGTTAAAGCCGAGGACGCTTACGACTATATCTTCGGCTACCTCAACTTCATTGACGGGTCGGCCCGGGGTTTGCAAGATGGGGGAAATACTTTCTATCAAATGAAGTCTCGAGAGACCTTCGCCCCCATGGGGCCTTGGTTGGTCACCGCCGACGAAATATCCGATCCGCTGAATCTACAGGTCCGGCTCTGGGTCAACGGCGAGCTAAAGCAGAATTACAACACCAGCGACATGGCCCACAAGATCCCACGGGTCATTGAATGGGCCAGTTCCATGCATAGCCTGGAGCCAGGGGATGTCGTCGCCACCGGCACCAACCATCGGGGACTCAGCGCGCTGATGGACGGGGACCTGGTTGAACTGGAGGTGGAGGGCCTGGGCCGGCTGCACGTCAACGTCCGGGATGACCTGAAACGTACCTGGGACCGGGAAACGCGACTGGATCGGATGGATAAGGGACTGGAGGGAACCACGCCCCAGCTTACCGGAAAGTACGCCAAGACCTGACCGGCAAGTACCTCATCCAGAAAGGTAGAATCGGAAAGAGGAATCAGAGCGGGAGAAGCGAATCATGAAGTTTGGCATGTTCTACGAGATTCAAGTGCCCAGGCCTGCCACTCCGGAGGCTGAGCACCAGCGAATTAGAGAAATAATCGACCAGGTGGTGCTGGCCGAGGAAATGGGCTTTGAGCACGTTTGGTTTGTGGAGCACCATTTCCTCACCGAATGGGCCCACTGCAGCGCTAACGAGGTGATGCTTGCCGCCATTAGCCAGCACACCACCAACATGCGGCTGGGCTTCGGCGTGGTGCTGCTGCCGGTGCATCATCCGCTGCACGTGGCGGTGAAGACGGCGACGCTGGATGTGCTCAGCGGTGGGCGGGTCGACGTGGGAGTGGGCCGCTCCGGCAACCCCTATCAGCTGACTCCCTTCGGAGTAAACCTGGAGGATACCAAGGGAATCTGGGAAGAATCGCTCCAGATGCTGCCAAATATTTGGACCCAAGAAATCTACTCCCATCAGGGTAAGTTCTTTAATGTGCCGGAAAGGGAGGTAATCCCCAAGCCAATGCAAAAGCCCCATCCGCCGCTGTGGTCGGCCTGCAGCCAGGACGACACCTTCCAACGGGCCGGGGAGCTAGGCATCGGTTGCCTTTGTAACGTACTGGGCCAATACGACGCCGTGGAGAAGCGTATCGGCGTCTACAAGGAGGCATTGAAAACCGCCCAGCCGGTGGGGAAGTTCATTAACGACAAAGTGGTGGTATCCAGCATCGGATTTTGCGACGAGAGCAAGAAGGTTTGTCAGGAGCGGGGCGCCGAGCTGGCTGCCTGGAACATAAACATTCGCCTGCGCAATTACGAGCGGGGCTGGGACGGCGTTGACACCAGCAAGGTGCCGGAGGACTACAGGCACCACGTCCGTAGGTTTGAATGGGACCCGCAGATGAGAAAGGGGGTGAGTCCCGAGGAGGTGCTTTCCACCGGCCGTTTCTGCGTGGGGACGCCAGATGACTGCATTGACGTCATTGAGAACTATGAACGCATCGGCGCCGACGAGATTATGCCCATATTCCAGGCTGGACCCGCCACCGATGCAGAGGTCAAAAATTCTCTCCGCTTATTCGGGAAATACGTGATTCCCCACTTCAAAGAGAAGGAGAAGCGGGCTCAGACCGCCGGCGCTGCAGCGGCTGACAACGACTGAGAAGGTGTGTGAAATGCTGATTTCTCCCCCTTGGCAAGGGGGAGATTAAGAGGGCGTGTTGTGACCCCTGCTAACCTCCCCTTATTAAGGGGCGGAACGTTCCTTTTTCGGGGTATGGCCGGGATGAGTCCAGTTGTTAACCGAATACGGGCGTGTAGGATGCCCCAAAAGACTGCCACGATGTCTGTTGCGCGTAGCTAATCCCAGCAATTTGTTCCGTTGCTTTCGAAAGAGCTATCCGCTGGTCGATCCACCGCATGGCTTCTTGTGACGTTTCCGATATGGCCAATTCCCGACGTGCGGGGCGGGGTCCTGCTATAGAGCAATAAATAGACGGACCAGCCTCTTGGATTACATAGCCCCGGTAGTAAATCCTTCTTCCCCGGATCAAGTCCTCGATTGAAACCTGCAGCATAATAAAAAATAGGCCTCCAAAACAGGTTATGGTCCTCCTCCCAACCCTTCCGGTGCCGTGAGTTCCAGGTACTAGCCCCGTTTGTCGACAGGCTGGCCAGCTGTCTGCACATATGTTCTAATAAACTTGGCCTGCGGTCAACCGCCGGGTGTCATCAGCTTGGGCTCCGCGGCGACTGACGGCAGCTACTGAATGACCAAGATCAGAGGGCTCAGGTTCCCCAGGTGGTTGGCACCGGCTTCGATGGCCTTGGTTTCCCTGGGGACGACTAGTGGCGAGAATTGCAGCTGAGTTCCTGCGGGACCGGAGGGGTTAATGACCTGGAATGTCAGGCTAACCAGGGTAAAGGGGACCTGGGCCGAATCTCCCAGGGTTCCGGCGGCGTAATCCACCTGGCCCGCCGGATTGTCAAAGCCGGATTGCAGCACAACTTCCAGCCTGGCGCCGGCATCGACCTCAACCACCCTCAAAATCGATGAATCAAAATCCAGATAAACCTGAACCGTGTCCACTGGCCGGTCGGCCTGGGCCTCTACGGTTACTGCCACTTCAAATAATTGCCCAATGCCTGGCCGGGGAACGCTGGTCTGTAGCGTTATGGCCACCCTGGCCGGGCTAGCTTGCCCCGAATTGATCCCCTCGGACGGCGATGTAGTGGGAGTGGGGGTTGAGGGAGAGATTGGAGCGCCGAAGGGAGTGGCTTCGGGGGTTGCAGTAGCAAGCGCCGCTGGCGTCGGCGGCTGGGGCGTAGTTATCGCCGTTGCCGGCGTTGGGGCGAGGGTCGGTTGAGCCGAGCCCGCCTCGGGCGTGGGGAAAAGAGCCGGGTTAGGAGCCGGGGCCGGCTGGCCGGGAGCCAAAGCAGAGTCTGAAGGTTGGCTTGGATTGGCGGCTTCGGGGGGCAGAGCCGGGGCGGTGGCTAGGGGCGAGGGTGGCGCCACGGGTGACGCGCCGGAACCGGTAGCGCCAGAAGCGGTTGATGCCGGGAACTCAAAGGAGGATTCTAGTGGCTGGTTGCGTTGGTAGTCCTGCGCGATTAGCGCCTCGGAAACTAGATTGAGACATACCAGCCACATGACGTACAGGGGAATCAGGTGGGACCAGCGGTGGGACAAGATTAAGCCGAACATCTTTGAGACTAATGCCCGGCGCAAGGGAAATGGAGCGCGACGGTGAGGCAGGAGCCGTCTCATCTCATGGCCAAGGTGCTTAAGCGGGGGCGGACATCACTCACTAAACTAATGCCAAGGTGAAAACTACATTCAGCTAAACCCAGAGTCCGCTTAGGCAATCGGCGGTGTGTTAGTTTACGCAACCTGAAGGAGCAAAATCCTTCGTTACACCGGCGTAAGCCGGTGTCCAGGAAAGTACAGTCTGCACTGTTTCCTGGATTCCGGCGTTCGCCGGAATGACGGTGTTGGCAGCGCTGCCCCATCCGGTGTAGATGTAGATTCCACTTTGGCTTTGGCTTTGGTTTAGTGGCTTTCCCATCAACTTCCCCTCCCTCTCAGGGAGAAGCTACCGCCGATCAAGCATCAAGGGCTAGGCTAAATCACCACATTTTCTTTACAGTTTTAAAGCGAAGGAGACAATCCCTCCAAGAATTCGGTGAGGGGGCGGGCCTCCTGGGTGGAAGTTTTCATATCCCGAATCACCACCTCGCCGCGAGCGATCTCGTCGTCGCCCAAGATGGCGACATAGGGTATGCCCAGGGCGTTGGCCTGGCGCATCTGGCCCCGCAGGGCGCGCGAGCCGCTGCTCAAAATCGCTCCCACGCCGGCCCGCCGGATTCTGGACGCCAGCTCCAGGGCCGGGGCGCGGGCGGCCTCACCGACGTTGGCCACCAGGTAGCTGGGCGAAGGTTCTTCCGGAACCTCCACCCCGCTGTGTTTCAGGTTTAGGGTCAGTCGCTCCATGCCGGAGCCAAAGCCGATCCCTGGGGTGGGACGGCCGCCCAACTGCTCGATCAGGCCGTCGTAACGACCTCCTCCGCAGATGGTTGATTGCCCTCCGGCGTCGGCGGGCTGAATCTCGAAAACGGTCCTGGTGTAATAATCCAGGCCCCGCACCAGGCGATGGTCCATCTGGTAAGGAATTCCCATGGCCTGAAGGTTTCCCTGCAACCGGTCCCAGTGGTCCTGGCATTCGGGACACAGGTGGTCTATCGACCGGGGCGCTGCCTCACCCAGGGCGCGGCAGGTTTCCACCTTGCAGTCCAGCAGACGCAGGGGGTTGCGCGTTAGCCGGTTGCGGCAGTCGGGACAGAGACGGTCCTGATTGCCGACATAGTAGGCCTT
>JAKZUA010000232.1:0-8928 GCA_047516825.1 Dehalococcoidia bacterium | reverse complement strand
CAATGCGCGAGGCTTTTTCAACGCCAGCTCTAAGAGGTGGCCTCGCCGGGTAGACGCCCGCCGCTCGTCCCCTGGACCTCATTATCCTTGGGGCGCGAGCCGCTACTGAAAGGGCTGGATGAATTAGCGGCCCTCTCCCGCGCTTGAAACGCTCGCCTGAAGCGAGTGTCCCTAATGGTTGTCCGCTGGGCCTGCCGTGGCACGCTACTTCGGGAGAATAGGTGACAAGTCCGAAGCTGATCTGGAAATTGTTCGCCTGGAGAGGCTGGCCTTTAGCGGTCAAGCTTGGCCTCGCCATGACTTTGTTGGTTAGCGCAACCGTGGGAAGTGTCACGGCTGTCGCCATCATACGCGAGCAGCGGATTGCCCACGGGGAGATGGAAGCCCAGGCCGAGCTGACCCTAAACAGCCTGGCCGTCGCCTCCTCAGACTCTCTCTACTTCAGCGACACCCACGAGCTGTCAGACCTCGCCCGCCGTTTGGAACAGACGCCCAATCTGCTTTTCGCCCGTTTTTACGACCGGGAAGGGAGGGTTATTGGGGACGCTTATGACATGGCGTCGGTTCAGAGTTTTGAAACCGATTCTTTCGGGCGGGAGCTTCTGCAATCCGAGGATACTACTTTCCATTGGTATTCCCATCAACTGGTGGTCGGCCAAGCGGTAACCCTGGGGCGGGAGCCTCTCTTAATTTAGCACTCAGGCTGTCTTAATCATTGGGTCGAGCGTGCATCACAGCCAGCCTAGACGCCATGCGAGTATCAAAGTTCCGAGTACGCCAAGCACTGACCCCGCGCATTTCGCGGTAAACTCAACGTCCGATTCTTTTCTAGCGGGCTTCGCGGACTCAATAACTGCTCTTGTCGGGTTCTCAAGGTTGTAGTACACAGTCACGGATTCTCCAGCCAAATACCTGAGCCTCTCTTCTTGCGCCCCGGCCCTATCGTTGGAACTGCTGTACCAGCGCTGCTCTGCGGTGCATTGAACCCCGTAAACCACATAAGTAAGCCTGCCAGTTATGTCCCAATGGGGGCGTCCTTCGAACCAGTTAGTAATAATCCAATTGGGAGGCTCGTCACGCCCATTGATAGCTACCTTTGAATCGGTGATGATGCCTCTGACTTGCGGCCAGTGGGATCGAGCATGGCGCCTTCCATCTGGGCTGGAGTATCGGGAGGCGACGACACCAGTGGTGACGTATGCCAAACCCGCTACCACAAAAGAAAGAAGATATATCAGTGCTGTCTCCGCGCTCCTTTATTCTCTCTTGCCTGGCAGTTTTCGGGCTTCGAGCTGAACAGGTCCTGACACCCTCAAGAGCCTCCGTAAGTTGAGAAGACGTGGCAGGGGCGGACGCGAAGCAGGGACTCTCGGTACAATAACCAATGGGGGCTACGCGCCGGGAGCGGACGCTGTGCGCGGCCATTTCCTTCCGCTAGCGGCCCAATGGAGAGTCCCCGGGTCCACTACATAAGCGTCTCGGTCCACCAAGAAGATCTCTTCATCGGGAGACATGTAGATTCCGTGGGCATCCAGGAGTTAACCATCACCCCAGGTGGTGAGCAGGCTGTTTAAGCAGTGGCGATGGGGGAGGCTCTTACAGTTGGAACGTCTTTTTCCAGATTCCCGGGGAACCGGGGGCGTGGGTCATCAAGTCCCGCATTCTGGGATTATCCAAATGGATGTCTCGCTGCTCCAGCCACTTTTCCGTCGAGGACACATCCTCATTTTCGAGCTCGTACACCACAGCGTAATGGGGCTCCCCTCGCACGACCTTCCAGCGGCGGCCGCGAATGCACCCAGGTACTTTTTCGTAGTTGGGCACGTAGACGCCACTGTACCACTTGTTCCATTCGGCTTCGTTTTCGGGGGCTATCCTCATTCGGCCGATTTGCAGCGCCGGGGCCATGTCTGAGTTGGCGATTTCATTCGTTAGTTCGGTAGGGTAAATCATTTCATAGACGTTGCTGATGAGATTGGTGCCCACGCCCCGGGGTCCGGCGCGGAGGCTCCTTTCTGTAGGCTGGCGATTTTTGAAGGCGTCGGTTTCAATAACCGCCGGACTTTCCAACTCGTAGCAAGCCAGATGCTTGGGGCCGCTGCTAACCGCCTCGTAGCGGGCCGCGTTGAGAACTCCAGGAACACCTAGCAACTCGGCCAGGTGTTCCTCGTTGTAGTAGCCGTTGAATTCGGCTTCTTTTTCGGCGGGTACGTCCACCCATACCATGAACAGGCCAGTTCCCTTTTTGCTTGCCATAATACCTCGCGATCACCAAATGTTTGTTACGCACCTGCCGCCTTGGCGATAATGTCCCATAACGCTACATCTACCGGCGCCCAATTGCCGCTAGTGATTCCCCTCCGGGGTCAGACCCCTATAGAGGGAGCATATACCGAACCAATAAGATAATGCGCCTTCAACTACCCACCACTGCCAGGCGACCATTTGTAAATCTTCTCCAGGGCCCCCCCATGAGTGCGGAACGCTCTGAATCTGAGAGCTGGTCCGTGACCCGAAACGCCTCAACGCCCTGCTCGTAGTTCAACAACTTCGTTGCCCGCGTCCAGTCGGTGCCCCACATGCATCGGTCGAAGCCAAAAGCGCCGAACACCTTGCTCAGAGGCTCCCAGATGTCTGGGTAGGGGAAGGGCTGATGGGACAGAGTACAGGCTCCGGAAATCTTAATGGCCACGTTGTCGCATGCCGCCAGCGAAACCACGTTGGCCAAATCGGCGAAGGGTTCTGGCGGCGCCGGCGGCTCGGGGGGCTGGACCAGACCCACATGATCGACCACCACCTGGGTTTCTGGATGGCGGCGGGCCAGTTCACCTAAGAGAGGCAGCTTCCCGGAACACATGACATTCACCGGAATACCGGCTTGGCCTCCGGCGGCGAGGATGCGATTGAGACCCGGGTCGCCCGCTTCGAATGGCTGGGCCGTGAGCATGACGCGGGCTCCGACCACACCAGGAGTTCCGGCCCACTCGGCGATCTCGTCAGCGACGGCTTCCGACTGGGGATCAAATGGCTTGATCAAGCCGAACCGGTTCGGATGTGTCGCGTATACCTCCAGGGCATAGCTGGCATCGTAGCGATACAGACTGAAGGGCGAAATCAGCAAAGCCCCATCGACGCCAACCGCGTCCATCGCTGTCACCATATCGTCGCCGGTGACCTCGTCCGGACCCTGCAAGAATCCGCTCCAAGGACGCTCAGGATGATTCCGCTCGTAGGCATGTACTTGTGAGTCAATAGTCTGAGTTGCCATCCTACTTACTCCCTTACTATTTACCTGGCAAAGAGACGGGCGCCGCCGTCGAAGCCCCTCAAATTTCCTTCAATTCCGCTGACCGCCCCAGAAATCAATGCTACTTTGCCATCCAACCGCACGTTATGTCTCCCGATTCAGGGCCTGGTGAACTGCGACGATTATAACACCGGGCACCACGAGCGTTACCCGGACCTGCGGTCCCGGATAGCACGGAGCGACTGAACCTAGCCTGATCCTTGCCCCGCTGAGGCGGACGCCGTAGGTTCGATACTAACCAAGCGGGTCTCTTCCTTGGCGCCGTACAAGGGTCAGTATAGCAACCGGCAGCAGCAGTTGGGCTTTCTGCCAAGTCTTGACCTGCAATACTTCGCCAAAGGGCTCCAGAAACCTTATTATCGACACAGGCAGGGTGTCCGGCTCTCTAGACCTCTCGTTGTGGTTTGGTTAAGGAGGCTTACCCTGCCTAATCGGGGGCGCTCATTTGTAACTTCCACCAAGTTTGGTACAAAATCCAGCTTAGTCGGTGAGACCTGAGCGCTGTACCGTTCGTTGATGATGTTGGGTACCTCTAGCAAGTGAAAGGCAATCTGCATACAACCTTGTTTGCAATCCATACCTTGTCCTAGGTGGTATCTTTGTAAAAAATAATGGAAATGAGGTTGCAGGTGGTTCGTTGGCATGTGGCTAAGCCTTTTGCCGAATGGTGACCATTGAAGGGGCCTCGGAGAAGATCTGGAGAGGCAGCAGACTCAGGTCCAGAACACGCACTAGTTAATCCGTGACCTGGGTCGCCGGTACCTGGACCGGGAAGAGGAGTTGCGCTAGGTCGGACTTCGCCTTGCGGAAGCAAATCACGTTATTGGCAAGTCGGCCGATTTGGGCTTGCCGATGGAGCAGCTGCCCGATCTGGCGGCCACCCTAATCCAGTGTTATATTCCACCCTGAACATGATTGGTATACGCCGGGCCAGGCGGTTCCAGAACTAGGAGCGACATTTTATGACTACTGCCGATGAACTAGCCGGAAGAGCCGAGGCATTTCGCGACTATTTGCCAGCCCAGAGCGCCATACCAGCCATATCCCCGGAATATTCCCACATTCAGGTGCCGCTAATGTGGGGCGGCATCTGGCAAGTGCCAGGCCTTGATTTAAAGCTGCGAAGCTTGGCTACCATATCGGCCCAATGCGTGAATGGCTGGGACTTTGGCCTGCGGCATCAGATCAAGGTGGGACTTACTATGGGGATAACGCCCTATCAAATTAAGGGAATATTCATCCAATTACTGTTTTATGCCGGGATTCCCGCCACCGTCTACGGCTTGCTGCAGGCCCAGCAGGTGATTGATGAGCGAGAGGAATGGCAAGCCGCCGATGTTTCCGCTAGTGCCTCTGGGGAGGCAGACTGGCTCGACACGGTCGAAGAGAAGCTCCAACGTGGGAGTGAAATTCGCCGGCAGCACTGGGGAGAACAGGCCAACAAGGATGTGGAAGGGTCGCTGGCCCAGCGAATGGTGCCGGAGGCGTCCGATATAGTAGATGGGTACAACTTTGGAGAGGTGTGGGCCCGGAATGACCTCAGCCCCAAAGAGCGGATGGTATGCGTTCTAGCGGCGCTGATGGCCCGGGGTCACTGGAAGCAGCTAAGGCAATACATTGGGTACGCGCTGGATATGGGCTTAAACCAGAGAGAGATCTGCGAGGTGTTTTCCCAGTCCGGCTGGTATCGGGGATGGCCTCATGTCGAAGATGCCCTGGAACAGGCCAAGGCAGTCTTTGAAGAAAAAGGGGTCTAAGCACCCCAGCCATAATTCTTAGTTAGCTTGACCTCGTAGGAGAGGCTTTTATGAGTACGGTTGCGGAGTTGCAGCAAAAGTCCACCGAGCTTCGTAAATTTTTCGACCAGTATTTGCCCTACGCCCGCCCGACTCCAGTGCTGGCCGACTTCGTCCGAGTTCAACACGAGCTCATGTGGGGCGGCGTCTGGCTGGTAGACGGGTTGGACTTGAAGCTGCGCAGTTTCTCCACCATCACGGCCCAATGTGTGAACGGCTACGACTTCGGAGTAGAGCACCAGGTTCGTACCGGCCTAACCATTGGAATCACTCCCCGGCAAATCAAGGGTATCTTTATCCAACTTCTTTTTTATGCCGGGGTGCCCGCCACTGTCTTCGGGCTACGTATCGCCCAGGAAGTTATCAATGAACGCGAGGAGTGGAAATCCGACGATGTCCCCCTAAATGTGGACTGGCTGAATTCCATCGGCGATATGCTCAAACAAGGCAAATCCCTGCGAATTGATAACTGGGGGAAGCTGGCCGATCTGGAAATTGAAGGCTCGCTGGCCCAACAGATGGTGCCGGAAGCAGCCGATCTGGTGGATGGTTACCATTTCGGTCAAGTGTGGGCCCTGGCCGACCTCAGTCCAAAGGAGCGCATGGTGTGCATCCTGGCGGCTCTCATGTGCCGGGGTCACCTGAAGCAGCTGAAGCGGCACGTCGGTTACGCCCTAGAAGCGGGGCTCAACCGAAAAGAAGTATGCGAGGTGTTTGCTCAGGCGGGATGGTACCGGGGCTGGCCCTGCGTTGAAGATGCTCTGGAGGAGGCCCATCAGGTCTTCCAGGAACGCGGCCTGTAGAATCCCGACTTGAGGCGCATCAATCCCCGATTATTCCGGTTTACATCCCGGTCTAAATCCGGGTACAGGAGAGTCTTGAATGACCACCGCAGAGTTTCTGGCGCGGAAAGCAGCCAACCTGCATGCCTTGATCGATCAGCATCTTCCTCAGGGGAGGCTCACCGGCGCCTTGCCAGACATTAGCAAGGACTACGTGAAGCTGCAAGAAGAGGTCATGTGGGGTGGTATATGGCAGGTACCCGGCCTAGACATAACGCTGCGGAGTCTGGCCACTATCTCCGCGCAGTGCGTGAACGGCTGGGACTTCGGCTTGCAGCACCAGATCAGAGTTGGGCTTTCTTTGGGTATGTCGCCCCAAAAGATTAAGGGAATATTTCTCCAGCTCCTCTTTTACGCCGGGATACCAGCCACTGTCTTCGCCCTCACCCAGGCGCAAAAGGTGATCAATGAACAAGAGATGTGGCAGGAGGAGGACCGGGAGCCGCTAAAGGCCGAGTGGTTGGTCTCGGTCGAAGAAAAATTGGAGCGGGGACGGCAACTCCGGCGCAACAGTTGGGGGCAGCAGGCCGACGTGGACCTGGAAGGTACCCTTTCTCAGGAGCTGGTCCCAGAGACGGCCGACCTGGTTGATGCTTATAACTACGGCGAAGCGTGGGCCAGAGGTGATTTGACCCCCAAGGAGCGCACGGTCTGCATCCTTGTAGCGCTGATGTGTCGCGGGCACATGCGGCAGCTCAAGGAGCACATTGGGTACGCCCTCAACATGGGCATCAGCCAGCGGGAGATCTGCGAGGTATTTTCCCAGGCCGGCTGGTATCGCGGATGGCCCTACGTGGAAGACGCGTTGGAGCAGGCCAAGGCAGTCTTTGCAGAGCAGGACGGTGCGTGGGAACCGACCATAGTTCACGAAACCGATCCGCCTATGGCTTCAGCAACCTAAACCGGGATTGGTTCCCGTCCTAGATTTTGGGGTGACCTCGCTGCACCTCCAGCAGGCGGTCAACGCCCTGCTCCGGCTGTGCTTCCCCGGCTTCTGCTCGCTTAGGTGGTCGAGCCGTGGATTCGGGTATCGTATCGGGCCCACTCCTTTTCCGTGAGAATGAACTTCTGTATCTTTCCGGTTGCGGTCTTGGGTAGCTCCCCAAAATCGACGTATCTAGGGCACCTGAAGTGGGCGATGCGGTCCCGGGTGAACTATATGGCATCCTCTGCAGAGACGTCCATCCCCTGGCGTGGTACCACAAAAGCCTTGGGGACACCTCCCCCCATCGGTCGTCGGGCACTCCTAATACGCTCACCTCCAGCACCCCGGGGCGCTCCATGATTACCTTTTCCACCTCCTGGTTGGAGAGGTTCTCCCCACCGGAGATTATGATGTCCCGGCCGCCGGACGTTTGGGGCGTAATCGAGCAGGTTGCCACTGCAAAAGCCAAGGTGTAGATCAATTCCACTTTCGAGATGAAAGCGGTAACAGCCTGGGTGATGATTTGCGGTTTCTAGGGAGAGTTTGAGGCTAATTCTCGCCGAGTGGCCTCGCTGCTCCCCGAAATCCTCTTCCTCGAGACTACCCTAGGCCTGAATGCCGGCCACCCGCCCAGAATTAAGCCGGAGCGTCTATCCGAATATCAATGAGACTTGGAGCAGGCTTGGGCGAAGGGTAAACCCATAGAACCCTAGTAACGCCCCCAAAAATAGGCTCCAAAAAATGGGGGTTCAAGCTTATGTAAAGTCAAAAACTAACGACCCCTTTTTGATCCCCTGCCAGCCGGCCCCGCCCACTAAGCTAACGCCGCTACGCAACCCCAACGGATTGGAACTTGTCACCGGCTCACACCATAATTAAAATGGCTCTGTCGGGAATCGACAAAGCTTGAGACATGACCTATGGAACCAGAGTATGGTCGAGTCGCAGCCCCCCAATAATCCAGCATATGGATTGAGCCCTTTGCGAGGCACCTTCGTGGGTCGCCAGCAAGAACTGGCCGACCTGAGGGCGGCTATGTATGATGCCATGTCCGGTCGGGGCTGGCTGGTGATGCTGTCCGGCGAGCCGGGCATCGACAAATCGCGGGCCGCCCAGGAGATCGGCGCCCACGCGGAACTTCGGGGCAGTCAGGTGTTTTGGGGCCGGTGCTACGAGGAGCGGGGCACTCCAGCCTACTGGCCCTGGATACAAGCCATCCGCGCCTATGTCCGAGCGCAGGATGGTGAATCTATTAGGGCTGTCATGGGCCCCGGCGCCTCGGACATCGCTTCAATCATTCCTGAGGTACGGGAAAAGCTGCCAGACCTGGAGCCTCCCCCAGACCTGGAGCCAGAGCAAGCCCGCTTCCGGCTGTTCGACTCCATCACCACCTTCTTCAGGAACTCGGCCCGAACCAAGCCTCTGGTGATTATTCTGGACGACCTGCACTGGGCTGACCCGGCCTCGTTGCTCTTGCTGGAGTTCGTCGCCAGAGAGATGGCGGATTGTCAGCTATTGGTGGTTGGAGCATATCGGGACGTTGAACTATCGCGCTCTCACCCTCTCTCGGAGACCCTGGGCGGGCTGGCTCGAGAGCGATTGTTCCAGCGTATTCCGCTACGGGGTCTGGGGCCCAAGGACCTAGAACTGCTGATTGAGGATACCGTCGATATTGCTCTGTCGGCGAGTTTTGCCGAGGCAGTGCACTCCCACACCGACGGGATTCCCTTCTTCGCCATTGAGGTGATCCGGGTGCTGATGGAGGAAGGGGAGCTGACACCAGAAGGATTGGGAGAAGGTCAGGCCTGGGCCGTCAGGATCCCCTAAGGAGTGCGCGAGGTAATTGGTCGCCGCTTGAACCGGCTGTCTGGGGAGTGCAACCAGGTCCTAACCGTGCCCTCGGTCCATCGGGTGCTGGGGCTACTTGCTGCCACCTTCAGCCGGTTTCCGGAGGCCGCGGAGCACTTCGAGGAAGCCTTGAGGTTCTGCCGTCATGCTGGCTACCGGCCTGAGTTGGCCTGGAGTTGTTGCGACTACGCCGATGCATTGCTCCAACGG
>JAKZUA010000231.1:0-6037 GCA_047516825.1 Dehalococcoidia bacterium | reverse complement strand
ACCCCAGCCGCCACACCTTTGGGCTCGGGCACAAGGGCTCCCCTCCCATCACGTCCTCCCGTAGAACTAAATCGTCCTATGGAGAACAGCTTACCCCGATGCCTCCTTCCCATAGCTTTCACCAAAAGTGCGGAAGAGCCGAAAAAGAATCCCAATATCCCCCACAGCCACAGGTTTCTGCCCTTGGAGTTGGCGATGAGAACGCAAATGACAGCGAAGGAAACCGCAATCAGAAAACCGATCAATATACCCATGCCCCACTCCTGTCAAGAATTGTGGCAGCTAGGATTTCCGAACTCGGGCGGTTTCGTAGCACTCGATGAAATCCTCCACCGATGTCATGGCGACGGCCTCGCTTACCAGATCTAGGGGCAGATCCCCCAGGGCTCGGAAGCGCACGCAAGATTTGCCCATATCTAGCCGTTTTCCGCTGGCTCGGTACCGCTGGACAAACCAACTCTCCATCTCCGGGTCGCAGTAGACGCCCATCAGGTAGACGGACATGTGCCTTTTTTGGCCGGCCAGGGATATGTAGGCCAGCGGCTGCTTGTTGTAGGTCTTGGGGTATCTGGCCAGGGGTATTACGTAGCTGATCATGCCGTACTGCATGACCTCTACGTATCCCACCGGCAGGTTTTCCAGGATTACCTGGCGTACCGCCGCCAAAGCTTCCCGCCTTTCCGGCGACTGCTCCGCCAGGTATTCCTTCACGGTTGCGGCCCGGCCAGTCATAACCATCTCCGCTGCGCGACCACGCAGGATCCTACGCAAAATGGGGTATTCAAGGAGTCGCCCTGTCCTGAACGTTGATGCGGTTCATCAGACGTTGGCGGATACTGACCGGGCCGGCGCCCTAAATCGGCAACACCGGCTCGGTCATCCCGCTGGGCAGGTCCAGCTCAACAGCATTGGCGTTAAACGACAGCATGGCGTAGTAACCCATCAGGGCGGTCAATTCAGCGAACCCTTGTCTACCGAACTGGTCCAACGCCGCCTGGAACCTGGCTTGGCTAACCTGGTGAGTCTGGAAAAACTCCATCCCCAAGTTGAGGACCGCGGCTTCATCGGCGGCCAGCGCCGGCAGGGGCTGCTTGTCCCTCAGGGCGTCCACCAACGCGTCGCTGAGTCCCTCTCTACGGCCGGACGCGGCGTGGGCGTTCCAGATATACTGGCAGTCCATGGCTCGGGCCGCGGTCAACATGGCTAATTCTTGAACCTTCTTGGGCAGGCTAGACTCGTTCCGAAGATAGTTGGACAGGTGCATCGCCCGCTTGGCCAATTCCGGACTGTTTTTCAAGATGGAAGTGGGACCAGACCCGATACCACCCGGAGCTGCGGATACCTCATCGAAGGCCCCTCGATGTTGCTCGGCTACTTGATCGCGGCTAATCTGGGTTAGGCGTGCCATAGTCCTCCTCCTTGTGTCCCAACCACTGGGATTGGGCGGGCTCATAGCGCCGGTTGCGCCGGTTGCGCCGGTTGATGAAAGGGATGATACTCTGGCCTTAACCCCACGACAAGTTAACCTGTAGCAGTTGATAAAAGGAAGAGGCAAGAGCATTGGATGTAAAAGCGTTTAAGATCCAGGTGGAGGATAAGGTGCTGGACGACCTGCGCCGCCGTCTGGAGACGGTTCGCTGGCCCGACCAGATCCCCAACTCCGGCTGGGATTACGGCAGTAATCTGGACTACCTGAAGGAACTGGTCGAGTATTGGCGCTCGGGATTCGATTGGCGGGCTCAGGAAGCCAAGCTAAACCTTTTTCATCACTTCAAGTCCCAGGTCGACGGGCTGGACATCCATTTCATCCACGAGCGAGGCAAGGGCCCTAACCCCATCCCGCTGGTGATAACCCACGGCTGGCCCAGCACCTTCTTCGAGATGCACAAGATTATTCCCCTGCTGGCCGACCCCGGCGCCCACGGCGGCGATCCCGCCGACGCCTTCGACGTGGTCGCTCCCTCTCTGCCCGGCTTCGGCTTCTCCGACCAGTCCACTGAGCGCGGTATGGATGTCCAACGGGTTGCCGAGATGTGGAACAAGCTGATGACCGAGAACCTGGGATACGCAAGGTTCGCTGCCCAGGGCGGAGATATCGGGGCCGGAGTGACTGCCCGGTTGGGCCACGACCACGCCGGCAGCCTGATCGGCATCCACCTGACCTCCGTCAACCGGCCCGCTCCTCACCTGGGTCCCGGCTCCCGGGAGTTGACCGAGGCCGAGCAGGCCCACATCGTGCAGCGGGAGAAGTGGCAGCAGGACGAAGGTGGGTACAACCACATTCAGAGCACCAAGCCCCAGACCCTGTCCTATGGCCTGAACGACTCGCCGGTGGGTCTGGCAGCCTGGATCGTCGAGAAATACCGCACTTGGAGCGACTGCGGCGGCGATGTGGAACGGCGGTTCAGCAAGGAGGAGCTGCTTACCAACATCACCATATACTGGGTAACGCAGACCATCGGCTCCTCCGTCCGGATGTATTACGATAACCAGCGCGGCACCTGGGTGATGGGCAAAGACCAACGGGCGCCGACGCCCGCGGCCGTCGCGGTTTTTCCTGGCGAGATTAGCCGGCCGCCCAGGGAGTGGGCCGAGCGCTCCTACAACGTCTGCCGCTGGACGGAGATGCCCAGGGGTGGCCATTTCGCGGCCTTGGAGGAGCCGGAGCTGCTGGCGGCGGATGTCCGCGCCTTTTTCCGGTCCTACCGGGCCGGGTAGATGGAATTTGGGCAGCTGAAAAGTGAGGGGCGAACCGCCAATCAACGCACTACCCCGGGGTCCCGGCCGCATGCTGGTCACCTGCCGGGTCACTTCAGCGAGGCGGTGTGTCCTAGTCAGGGGCTCATTTATAAGGGATAGCTTATAAGGGACAGATCAAACCCGGCGCAGGAGCTCCTCTTTTAGGCGCTCCCCGTCAAACGCCTCGCTGGACTCCGCCACGCTGGCGTCGCTTTCCCGCACCCTCATCTCCGCAGGGGTTTCTTCGAAACTCTCCGGCAGCTCCTCCTCACGGGCTCTTCTCCGCTGTACGTCCCGCGCATGCTCTACGAACAACCGGCGCATGGCAACAACCACCGAGTCCGTCGAGGAAAGGTACTCCGGGCGGGCATATTGAACATACTTTTCCGCGTCGTAGTCCTGGTTTCGGAAGTTAAAGTTCAGCTCCCAGTTCCGATACGGCCAGGACGCCGAGCTCCAGAACCGCCGCAACAGGTTGGGCGGCTTGCTGTAACGCTCCACGTTGAGGTAGACCATGCGGGTGAGGTTATCCTCAACAGGCACGGCCCAGCGGGTACTCCGAAAATATTTATTGTTCCCACCAGTCCGGGACATTCCGGGAAGCCGCGTCCCGTTCCATTCGTTCACATCCGGTTCCTCGGCTTGAGGGGGTCGCAGGCGGCCCGGGTCCTGGCCCTGCCGACGGGCGCGGCGGTCGAAAAACCAGGTCCAGAGCAGGCGCCACCGGTGCAAAGGCCAGACACCATCCACGCCGGGATAGTACATCTGATAGGGAATTTCGCCCTTCTCGTCGTTATAGTATTTCTCAACGGAGGACTTACCCCCGCCGGGCCGGTAATGAACGGTCTTGTTGTTCACCAGGTTTATCCGGTAGCCCAGGGGAGTCCGGGCCCGCCCGCCCAGTCGGCTTTTCAATATGCGGACGGAGTTGCGATGGACCATGAAGGCGTTGTGCGCGTCCATGGTGTTCTCAAGGACCAGAACCCAGTTGCAGTCAAACATGGTGAAGCAAGGCCGGTGGATGTTGTGCTCCTCGAACATCTCTGGCGGGATGTCTTCCTGCGGGTCCACCGGTTCGCCCTCACCCATCCAGACGAAAACCAGGCCTTTAATGTTCACCGTTGGGAATTTCCTGGCTTTCATCCCCGGCGCGCCGACCATCTTCGAGTCCGGACCTTCGGTGAGGAAGGCGACGCAGTTGCCATCGCCATCAAATGTGGCCCCATGGTAGGGGCAGGTCAGGTAGCCGTTGTAATAGCAGCGGCCCATGGAAAGATAAACCGCCCGGTGGGGACACCAATCGAGCAAGGCCTGCACTTCCCCATCTTTGTCTCGGAAGAAGACCACATCGGTGCCCAGCATTCTTAGCACCGACGGCTTGTTCTGCTTTACGTCCTTGGCCGGCAGCGCTGGGTACCAATATTCCCGATAGCCGCTGGGAGGAATCCGGCTCCTCCGGTCTTGGGGGTCCTCCGGCAGCTGGAAGGGCGGAGTTTGGTCCACCCCTTGGGTGCCGCGGCGCAGATGTTTGTAGCCACCGGGGTAGTCGGACAATGGCTTGGTCAAAAGCTTTCCCAGCCCCATGGTCCCTCCCTAAATCGGTAATTCTAAACTTATATCAGGGTGAAACCCGCAGAGATTGGGTATATAACTATGCGGGTCTCACCATAGTTTTGCTTTAGCCGAGTTTTTTCATGTTACCAGAATTGTCAATAATGCAAGAAAAGCAAATCCGGCCGGAGCCGCCGGCAATTGGGGAAATCCCCCTATATCCTCCTTTGCAAAGGGGGATATAGGGGGATTTGGATCGCACGAGTTTAGTAAATTCCTCGAGGCTCAGTAATTACCCGGTCCCTAAAATGGATACGGTTGCCCGCCTCCCACCGGCAGGACCTGACCGGTTATGTAAGATGCGTCATGGGAAGCGAAAAAAGCTATGGCAGAAGCCTGCTCCACAGCCTCACCGCGCCGGCCCATGGGGATCTCCACCAGCCGGGTTTCCGTCCGATACTTCTCCTGAAAGGCTAACTCCTCCGGGGGCAGCTCCGGCTCGGCGACATCGATCCCATAGTTGCGGGGTGTCACCCGGTCCTCGGCCAAGCTGCCGCTGGGTGCCACGCAGTTAACCCGAATGCCCAAATGCGCCACCTCTCTGGCCAAAGACGTGGTCAGGCCAATCTGCCCGGCCTTGGCCGCAGCGTAGGGGACCCGGAAGGCGCCGGTAACCGCGTGGGTAGCGATGTTCACTATAGACCCGGATTTCTGCTCGATCATATAGGGCAGGACCGCCTGGCAGCACCAGATAGCGGTCCACAAGCTCTTATCCACCTCGGCTTGTATCTGCTCCGGAGTGTAGTGCTGGAAAGATTGAAACCATATGGTCCCGCCCGCCACGTTGGCCAGCACATCGATACGGCCATAAGCCTGGTGGGCCCGAGCCATTAGGGCCACGGCGTTGTCCCACTTGGAAAGCTCTCCCAAGGAGATAATGCAGGACCCCCAAACTCCTGGATGTCGGCGCAGACCTTCTGGGAAGTCTCCTCCACCATATCGCCGATAACAATAGAGGCTCCCTCCTGGGCCAGCCTGCGAGCGGTTGCGGCGCCGATCCCCTGACCCGCCCCGGTCACCACTGCAATTTTCCCTTCAAAACGCCTGCCTCCAGCGGCTCTGGGGTCTAATTCTGCTGCCATGTTCATCTTCTCCTTTCCGGGCCCTTGGCCTAAACCCGTTCCCCGGGGTCTAATGCTTCGGTATCCTACCCGAAAAAACGGGGCGCGAAATAATGGAGCGGCTGGCACCCAGTTCAGGGATATTGACGCTTGGGCAACCATGCCGCTAGCCCCCTCCGCGGTGCGTTGGGTCCGGTCCTTGCGCCGGGCTTCTACCTAGCTGGACTCAGCGCAGACAGTTCACGGATGAGGTGGAATCGGTGTATCTAACAGGTGCCGGGCTATGGCCTGATAGCAGTTCCATCGTTCCTTCGTTGCAAGGCGTCGTTCGTCGAAGTAATGAGGCCAGCGCGGCTTAAAAAGAACGACTGATACTGATATCGTCCAAAAATTTGCGCGAGTACTGAGCTCTACATCCCTTACATCCCTACTGTTCGTAAGGTAAGCGGTGATCGACTTATCGCCTGATAGCCGATCAACGATGCCTAAGTCCGAATCCACCGATGGACCCGGATGGAGGGCGTGAGGACAGCGGAAGAGGGGGGAGGGAGTTGCAGGCGCGATGATCCGGGCTCGAATTCGGGTAGACGGGAGGTTGGCGGGCGGGCGCAGGCGCTTTTGGGGGC
>JAKZUA010000230.1:0-4417 GCA_047516825.1 Dehalococcoidia bacterium | reverse complement strand
AGCTGGCCGATGCCATCTATAGCTCCTTGAACCCCCAGGCGGTTGCGGTGAAATTGGAAGCCGAGCATTTGTGCCTGGCTATGCGGGGGGTTCGGAAACCCGGCAGCCTGGTCGTTACCACCGCGATTCGGGGCACTTTTGACAGCCCCGGCCTGGATCAGGGAGACCTGCTGGCTCTGCTACGGGGAAATTAGCGTTAATGTCCGCGACGCCGATGGAGTCATTCCAAGAATTTCTTCCCGAATGGGAGGAGCTGCTGTCCGTCAGCCCAGTCAACAGCCTGTATCTCACTCCCCAATGGCAGCAGGTGTGGTGGGACAATTTTGGCGATGGCCGCAAGATGGCCGGGTTCTATGTTCGCGATGCCGGGGCGCTGATGGCCGTGGCCTCTTTGTCCCGCCAGGGAGACGAAGTTACCTTTACGGGTGGTCCCGAGACCTTCGATTATAACGACTTCCTAATTCGCCCGGGGTATGAAACCGACTTCTTCTCCGAGCTACTGCAGTCTTTGGAAGCAGATCGGGTCAAGAGGATGACCCTTTATTCGTTGATGGAAACCTCGCCCACGTTGACCCACCTGCCCGAGCAAGCGCGGAGTCAAGGATATCGGGTGGAGATCATCGAAGAGGACGTCAGCCCCGGTCTAGAGCTCCCCAACAGCTGGGAAGACTACCTGGACCTGCTTTCCAAGAAGGACCGGCACGAACTGCGGCGGAAGCTGCGACGCCTGGAATCGGTGGAAAACTGGCGGTGGTATTGTATCGATGATGACGATGAGGTTTCCAGGCGGCTCGACGACTTTTTGGGGCTCATGCGGATGAGCGATCTGGAAAAGGACAAATATATGACGGAGGAACGCGAGCGTTTCTTCCGTTCCATGGCTGTTCGCACGACCAGCCTGGGATTGCTAAAGCTGTTTTTCTTGGAGATAAACGGCCAAGCGGTGGCCACGACCCTTTGCTTCGACTACGGCTCTTCCCGCCTGCTTTACAACAGCGGGTACAATCCTGAATACGCCTACTACAGCGTGGGGCTGCTGCTCAACGCGCTGTGCCTAAGGGATGCTATAGAGCAGGGTAAAGGATATTTCGACTTTTTGCGGGGCTCCGAATCTTACAAATATCATCTGGGTGGTAAAAACCATAATTTGTATCAGATGGTGGTGACCAAAAGTTGATCGCAGCAAGGGTAGCCTTCCTCTCGGTTCACGCCTGTCCGCTGGCTCCACCCGGCCAGGGCAAATCGGGGGGCATGAACGTTCATGTTCGCCAATTGGCCCGCGCTCTGGGCAAGATGGGTATATTGGTGGACATTTTCACCAGGTCGCATGGGGACGAGCCTGAAACCATTGAAGAACTTAGCGAAGGTGTCCGGGTCGTTCACCTGGCGGCCGGCGAGGCGAAGGCCCCCTTGGAGGAGCTGTATGGATACCTGCCTCAGTTTCTGGATGGTGTGGAGGAATTTCAGCGAGAAAACGGGCTAATCTATCAGGCGGTTCACTCCCACTACTGGCTTTCCGGATGGGTGGGCGGGGAAATGGCACGAAACCTGAACATCCCTCATCTGGTGACTTTCCACACCCTGGCGTTGATCAAAATGCAGTCTCGCGCCGAGGAAAAGGAGCCCCTGCAGCGCCAGCAGACCGAGAGAGAAATTATGGCCAGCGCCAGCAAAATCGTAGCCTTCAGCCCCCATGAGAGGGACGCCATGGCGCGCTTGTACGGCGCGGACCCCAAACGAATAGAGCTGGTTCCCTGCGGGGTCGACCTTTCCAGATTCCGTCCCTTGGACCAGGAGGAGTCGCGAAAGCGTCTCGGCCTGAATGGAGACAAGGTTTTCCTCTACGTAGGCCGGTTGGAATCCATAAAGGGAGTGGATCTGCTGGTCCAAACCGCGGCCCACCTGGAGATTACCCAGGGGATGCGGGTTTTGGTCGTCGGTGGAGATGACGGCCAGAACCAGGAGGTTGAGCGCCTCCGGCAGTTGGCTCGGGATCTGGACGTGGCAGAGGTAGTGGATTTCGTGGGGCGAGTGGATCAGGAGGAGTTGCCGGTTTACTACAGCGCCGCCGATGTTTGCGTGGTACCCTCGTTCTACGAAAGTTTTGGCCTGGCGGCATTGGAGTCCATGGCCTGCGGGACTCCCGTGGTGGCGTCTCGGGTAGGCGGACTCTCCACCATCATTGAGCACGGGCATACTGGGTATTTGAAATCTTGGCGCTGCCCGGAGGCTTTTGCTAATTCGCTGGAGATGATAACATCAAGCAAGAGCCTGCTGGAAAGCATGGGTCAGGCTGCCCGCCGGCGGGCCGAGGGTATGGGATGGGACCAGGTCGCCTCGGCGATGGCAGCTCATTACCAATCTCTGGCCACGGAGACGGCATAGCAACCCTCCCAGAACAAGAGCAAGATCGACGGCGGCGCCGACGCCCCTTTAGGCGCATGGCCATCCACATAGAGGCCATGCTGGGGGCTGGGCTCCTGGTGATACTGCCCATCGGGATCACTCTTCTGGTTCTCAAGTTCTTTTTCGGCCTCCTCGACCCCCTTTTAGAGCCATTTTTGGAATTCCTGCCCGGTCCCTACTTCATCGGCTCTGGGCTGGCGGCCCTGGTCGTAACGGTATACCTGATCGGGGCAATCGCCTCTCATGTGGTGGGGCGCCGCCTGATCGAGTGGGGGCACCTGATTATCGAACGTATCCCGCTGGTCAAAATCATCTACGGCACCACCCGCAGCGGCGTTGAGTTGTTGTCCGGCTCAAAAGACAGCCCCTACCGCGGGGCGGTGTTGGTGGAGTTTCCCCGCTCCGGCATGAAGTCCATAGGACTGGTCACCTCTTCCTTGGATCGAGCCGATGGAAAGGAGATGGTGTTTGTCTACATCCCTACCACGCCGGTACCGTCATCCGGATTTCTGGTGTTGGTGGGAGTTAAAGACGTTACGCCGCTGGACATGAGCGTGGATGATGCGATGAAGATAATTATTTCCGGCGGAATTCTGGCGGCCGACCTATTCACCCCTCCAGAATCGGCGGATTGGACCAAATCCCCCAGCGCGCCCGACGCCCAAGAAAGTCCGACCATGCCGGCGGCAGTGCTGGATGCGGAAAATAGCGAGCAATTAGAACAGGAACCGGTATCGGCCGAAGAGGTCAGGTAGGCTGGGTCCTTAACTCATACCAGTGTAATTCCCCCACCTTCTGAAATCCCACCGACTTGTATAGCGCTATCGCCGGAGCGTTAATTCCGTCCACGTGCAGGCCAATCTCTGCTACACCTGCCGATTTCAAGTATTCCATTCCGGCCACCAGGAGTGGCTTGCTGATCCCTCTTCCTCGGAAGTCCGGCGACACCCCAATCATGCCGATAATGCCCTTGAGCTGGCCATTGGAGGGAGCGAAGCAGGTCCAACAATAACCCGCTACCCGATCTCCGGAATACAGGAACAGAATTCCAGGGTGGGCGGTGTTGCTCATGGAGCTGCGGTACTCTATTTGGTCAACGGTATTGGGAGCGAAGCCCCAGGTACCGATAAACGCCTCGTTCTGGATCTGGGTCAGAGTGGCCGCATCGCCGGGCTGAAAGGAGTCAATTTTGAAGTCGGCGGGGGCCGCGTTTTGGGGCAGCCATTCCTCGCGCCAAAGCATGTCCCAATAAACGCGCTCCAGAGAGAAGCCCTTGGATTCTAACAAATGCCGGCGTGGAGAATCCTGGGAAAGACAAAGATGGGCCACCACTGTTCCCAACTCCCAGGTTCTGGCCACGGCCCGGTCGATCAGTTTGGCCTCTTCCTCACTGCCGGATAGCTCGCCGGCGATATCCGGCGCCAGCACGGCCCGCTTGATTGCCAGCTCGGCGATTATCAAACAATAGCCCCGGATTCCCCCCTCCACCTCCAGCAACAGGCAGTTCTCCTCCGGCTCCAGCCAAGGCTGCTCCAGAGCTTCCCGGAAGTTCCTGCGAGTTATCTCCCGGTCTTGGGGCATGGCACCAGACTGGACCGAACTAGCGAATTCCAACAATTCCGGCAGATCCTTCCAGGTAAAGCGGCGGACTGGCAAGAAGGGCTCCAGGAGGGGTGAAAATTTCGCCGTGCTTGTAACTGAGAGAAGACTCATCCAACGGTTACAGCTCTGCTTTTGCCGGGATTTCCAGAGGGTTGCTGGCTAGAACACCGGCGGGCGCCTACGCTGGATTGTAGCAAAGTATCCCCCGACCCTCAAGCTAGATCGCAGGGACCTAAGGGCTACTTTTTTCGCGTCGTATCGCTTCTCTTACTAAACCAAAGCTAAGGTGAAACCTACATAAAACGAACCCGAAGAGGAGTTGCGATATTCTGTAAAAGAAGTCGATTGGCGGTGGTGGAAGGGATGACAGACATAGTGCAACTCCTGGAACGGTGGCAACTGGATGTAG
>JAKZUA010000229.1:0-29251 GCA_047516825.1 Dehalococcoidia bacterium | reverse complement strand
CGGCGGCACCCGCTCAGGGCAGGGCACCGACAGCAAGATGACCTTGGCATCCCTCTTTGGCACCTGGCGGGCCAGAGGTCTCAATCCCCTCCTGGAATGCCGCCGGTTGCTCACTTCCCCTCAACTCTGAACAGTTTCCTTCTTGGCGCTGGGACAGCCAATCCCTTCCTCATAAGTCATGGTCACCGGTTCAATGCAGTTCCGGCAAGTAGCTCAAAGCTCCTCCAATGGTTGGTCACACGGCTGGGGTTATCAGCAATATGTCAGTGACCGGTTGATTCCAGGGGGATAATGCTATAATTGAAGGCGTATTGGTCAACAAGGTTGGCCTCCCCTGGAGGCCAACCAGGAGAGCGAAGGTTGCCTTGCCCAACGGTTTTTTTTAGGTAGCACGGTGAGGCAGCACGGGAGCAAGCAAAACCCATGAATCTGATTAAGACCGGCTTCCTTTTGGTAGCATTGACCGGCTTACTGCTGCTAGCGGGCGCGTATTTTGGCGGCGAGCTTGGGATAATCCTGGCGCTGGGATTCGCCCTGTTTATGAATTTCGGCGCCTACTGGTTCAGTGACCGGATTGCCCTGGGTATGACCCATGCCAAACAGGTTAGCGAAGAAAGCGACCCCGAGCTTTTTGCCCTGGTGGGGGAACAGGCTTCCCTGGCGGGGATGCCCATGCCCAAGGTTTACCAAATCGACAACGAATCTCCCAATGCCTTCGCCACTGGACGTAACCCGAAGCACGCCACCGTCGCGGTGACCACCGGCATCCGGCGCATCCTAACTCGTGAGGAGCTGAGCGGTGTGTTGGCCCACGAAATGGCCCACGTGGGCAACCGGGACACCCTGATCATGACGGTGGTGGCAACCATTGCCGGAGCGATTTCCATGCTGGCCTTGCTCGCCCAGTTCTCCGCCATCTTCGGCGGCATGGGCGGAGGCCGGGACCGGGGTCAGGGAATAATCGGTTTGCTGGTGGTGGCGATCGTGATGCCCATCGTGGCGACCATTATCCGCATGGCAATTTCCCGAGCCAGAGAATTCCAGGCCGATGCCACGGGCGCGCGAACCCACGGCGATCCAGAAGCCTTGGCTCGCGCTTTGGAGAAGCTGGAAATGGGTAGTCGGGACCGCCCCATGCAGGTGCCGGAGGCTGCGTCTCACCTGTTTATCGTCAATCCCCTGAGCGGCCGGTCAATGGCCAAGCTCTTTTCCACCCACCCTCCCATGGAGGAACGAATCCGGCGACTGCGGAACATGCGGCCCAACTATTAGTCCCGGCCCATCCCCTACGCTTCAAAAGCACGATTCTCGCATCCTCCGCGCCATGTCTTAGTCACAGCTCTGTGCTAATCTGCCCAAGAGTCGACGCCGGGCCGCCAACTGGTTCCCGCCGGCAGCCCGGTTTGAATTAACGCGCCAGACTAACCCCAATGAGCGCCCCGGCTCAGCCTGACTCGGGCAGCTGACGCAAATATGCCCGGATCGATGGAAAGCTGGCAGCCGTCCCGAGAAAATTCTATGGCAGAAATCTATGAGTTTAGCTTTAATATTAGTTAGGTGTCTGGCGTCACTTTTCCTGGGCGCGGTGATGTTCCTCGCCTTTGCGGTCTTTTTGCAACTAGACAATCTTGCCGACAAGATTTACGATCCCCAATTCTATATCCAGACCCTGCGGGAGCAGGATGCGTACGACCGTTTTTACAACGACATACTGCTGGATGAGGCGGTGGACCGCACCGCTGAGAGGGTTCTCGGGGGGACGCCGGTGGTGATCCAGGAGGACTTGGAGCCGTTGCTGCGAGAGATTATCCCGCCTACCTACCTGCAGGAGCAGGTAGAGGCGAATTTGTCCAGGGCCATCGAGTATCTTAACGAGGATGCGGAAACGCTGGATTTGTACCTGGAGCTGGAGCCCATTTTGAACCGGATAGAGCCGGCTCTTTTCGCTTATATCGACCGGCAAATTGACCAGACCCAGGCCGTTAGGCCGGATCCCAGCCGATCGATCCCGGAGCAAGTAGCGGAAGTGGAAGCTCTGATTGGAACTATATCCAAGGAACTGGCCCGAGGCCGGCTGCCCCAGGCGGTTCCATCGGTCGAAACCATTCCGGAGACGCTGCGGAGCCCGCTGTTCGATGGATTCATGGCCGGCATAATTCGAGACCCCTCGTTGGATGCCCGGATTCGGCGGGGACTGGAAGAAAACTCCCCCGTCCTGCGCCGCCAGTTCCTAGCTGGGGATACCCGACAATTCCTTAGGGAGGTCGCCCGCGCCGTCGCCGCACCCCTAGTCGATGATGCTCTCGCCCAATTCCGGCCGCAATTAGACCCCAAGGGGAGGTTGGACCTAATATCCGTCGTGGCGGAAGGGAACCCGGAGATCACCCCGGAATCCCTGCGAAGGGAGATAGAGGAAGGCCGGAACCAGCTAAATCGATTCACCTCTAGAGGAAGGCTATTCGCCCTGATTATCCTGATCGGCAGCGCCCTCGGAATGGCCGCTGTCCACCTGCCCAGCCTGACCCATTCGCTGCGGTGGCCTGGGTTAGCGCTGCTCTCGACCGGGCTGATTTCCTTTTTCCTTGCCCGAGCCCTGGAATCCACCGTGGCAAACAAACTTGGGTATGGTATTAAAGGGGCGCTGGACGAAACTAATGAAATCTCCGAGGCAGCTGCTCAATTGCTGGCGGAGGTGACCCAAGCCTTTGCCCTGCGCCTGGTGGAAGGCATGGGCAACCCAGGGCTGATCCTGGCGGTCATCGGGCTGCACATTTTCGCCGGGTCCTTCTTTGTAAATCGCCTTCGGCGGGACCGGACGGTTCGCCAGCAAGACGCCGTCCAACTGGGCCTGGAATAGCCGCCCAGTTGGAAGCGGAAGAGGAGAGAGGAGACAGGTCAGAAGCCGGACAGCCGGCCCTGATCCGCCGGGTCCGGCTTCTCATCCATCCAGGGGCGTCCCAGGTATTCGTGGGCCCTCCGGGTGGCTACCCGACCCCGGCTGGTACGCTCCAGAAAACCCAACTGCAAAAGGTAAGGCTCCCAAACATCCATCACGGTGTCCGAGTCCTCGCTGAGGGAGGCCGCCAGGGTGTCCAAGCCCACCGGCCCGCCGCTGAATTTGTCGATTAAATTGACCAAGAGGCGATGGTCCGATTCATCCAACCCTATTTGGTCCACCCGCAGCATTTCCAGCGCCTCCCGGGCGACGGAACCGGAAATCGTGCCGTCGGCCACCACCAGCGCGTAGTCTCGGGCCCTCTTTAGCAGGCGATTGCCGATGCGAGGGGTGCCCCGGGAACGGACGGCGATCTCGGTGATGCCCTTGGAGTCGGTTTCCGTCCCCAGGATGTGGGCCGAGCGCCGGACCACCACCTCCATTTCGGACTTGTCGTAGTAGTCCAGACGAAAAACCCAGCCGAAACGGTCGCGAAGGGGCGCGCTTAACAGTGAATAGCGGGTAGTCGCTCCAACCAGAGTGAAGGGGTTTATCCGAAGGTTGACGCTGCGGGCTGAGAGGCCCTTGCCCACTACCCAAGAGAGGAAGAAGTCTTCCATAGCGGAATAGAGGACCTCTTCCACCACCCGGTTGAGGCGGTGAATTTCGTCGATGAACAGCACGTCGCCCGCCTGCAGCCCGGTCAGTATAGCGGCCATATCGCCGGCTCGCTCAATAGCCGGGCCGGAGGTGACTTTTATATTCACCCCCATTTCGTTGGCGATCACATGGGCCAGGGTGGTCTTGCCCAGGCCGGGCGGGCTGTAGATGATGACGTGATCCAGGGATTCGCCCCGCAACTTGGCCGCCTGGATAGCGATGCTCAGGTTGTCTTTAATCGAGTTCTGGCCCACGAAATCAGACAATCGGCGGGGCCGCAGAGAAAGGTCCGCCGAGTCATCCCCCTGCTGCTCGGCGCCAGAAATCAGTCGTTCGGGGGCAGTTGATTCTTTGTGGTTGCGGGTTTTTCCGGCTTCCTCGTTTACCACCACGCTTACTTCCCAACCTGTCTTGCAAGGATCAACCGGCTGTCTTACCAATACCAAGATGAAACCCGCAGAGCCCCGCAGGCAATACAGATTCCACCTTAGATTTGGTTTAGGGTGCTCATTCTAGGCTGGTGTCAGAACAGCGTCAAGGAAGTCGGGACACCTCTATCACCGGTTAATATGGGCTCGAACCGGATGGAGGTCATGGGTGACGCGTAGGGGCGTACAGCGGTGCGCCTTTACATTACTACAGGTCTGGACTGCTGGTCTGGGCCGGTGTCAGTCGGGCGGGTGAGAAGCCCCGATCTGGGTGCTATACTGAAGATAACAACCACAACCACTGGCAACATCCGGAACGAGCCTCTTCTAATTTCGGCGGCCACGGCAGGGCAGTGGGCTAGATGACATCATCGACCACCCAGACATCAACTACCGAAACCCTGCCCTGGGTAGCGCCATTTTTAAAAATCCTGGAGCTGGAGGAAGCCAACGGGTTCGCCGATAAGGCCGTAGTCGGAGGTCTGGATCGGTTCCTTCAACGCTGGGCGGAATCTTTGGGCTCTTTTCTGGCTAAAAACGACGGCCAAGACGACCTCATTCAGGAATTGGTCCACGGTCGCTACGGCGATATGCCGCCTGCCCAGCGAGCCCAATGGGCGGCGCGCTGGCTATCCCTGCTCAGTTCAAAAAATGCGAAGGTTTCCCCGGAGCCAGAGACCGCGCTAAAAAAGCGGGCTGCCGCTGTTTCGAGGCCGGCTCCGGTCCAGACTTTTCCCTCAGTTCCCTACAGGGCTCCTCCCGTCGGGGTTACCGTGGATGCCCCGGTCGACCGGCTGCGAGGTGTCGATACCAAGCTTTCGGCCCGGCTCCAGCGGCTGGAAGTATCCACGGTGCGGGATTTGCTATATCTCTTTCCTCGCCGGCACCTTGATTACACCAATGTGGTTAAGATAGCCGAGCTGGAGCCGGAACAGGACTGCACGGTGGTCGGGCAGCTTTGGGAGGCCCGGCAGGTGTCGCTGGGCCAAAAAGGGAGGCTTAAGGCCACCGAGGCAGTGCTCAGCGACGACACCGGCAACATCAAAATAATATGGTTCGGCCAGGGCTACCTGGCGCGTTCCCTGAAAACTAACAGCCGCCTGGCCGTTAGCGGTAAGGTTGAGGTGTATCGAGGGCAGCCGGTGTTTCAGTCTCCGGAATACGAGGTGCTGGCCCCGGGCCAGGAACCGATTCACACCGGCCGGCTGGTGCCGGTGTATCCGTTGACCGAGGGTTTAACTTCCCGAAACATGCGTCGCATCACCCGCCAGGCCGTGGACCGCTGGCTGGGCGGCATCGAGGACGCGCTGCCATCGGAAATCATAGATAGAGTCGGGGTGTTGCCGCTGCTGGAGGCGGTGCGGCAGGCCCATTATCCCGATAACCTGGAGTCCTGGGCGGCCGCCCGTCGCCGCCTGGCCTTCGATGAGCTGCTCACGCTTCAGCTAGCGGTGCTGACCCGACGCCGGCACCGTAATTTGGGCGTGACCGGAGTGGTTATTGAAGCGGATTCTAAGATTCTGGATGGTTTTATCGCCTCCCTCCCCTTCCCTTTGACCGGCGCCCAACTGCGCAGCATCGCCGAAATCCTAGAAGACCTGAAGCGAGGGACTCCGCCGATGAACCGGCTGCTTCAGGGAGAGGTGGGCAGCGGGAAAACACTAGTCGTGCTGGTGGCGCTGCTGGCCGCCGCCGCCGCCGGATACCAGGGGGCGATCATGGTCCCCACCGAGGTTCTGGCCGAGCAGCATTTTGATACCGTTTGCCGGCTCCTCAGCGGCATGGCCCGGCCGTTGCAGGAGGACAACCTGGTTACGGCTTATTTGGACAGTCTGGGCAGGCCGGTATCGGTGGGATTGCTTACTGGAAGCACCAGGCTGAAGGCCAAACGCCAGCTGACCCAAATGGCGGCGGAGGGAACCCTAGACTTGTTGATCGGCACCCATGCGCTAATTCAATCCGGGGTCGACATGCCTCAGCTGGCCTTGGCCGCGATGGACGAACAGCACCGGTTTGGGGTCTTGCAGCGTTCGGCTCTGCGCCAAAAAGGAGTAGAGAATCCCCATTCCCTGGTGATGTCGGCCACGCCTATACCGCGAACCCTTTCGCTGACCCTGTACGGTGACCTGGACATATCCACCCTGGACGAACTGCCGCCGGGGAGACAAAACGTACCGACCCGATGGCTGGGTCCGGACCGGCGCCCGGCGGCTTATGGGTTTCTCCGAAAACAGGTGGAGGCGGGACGCCAGGGTTTCATCATTTATCCCCTCATCGACGAGTCGGAGGCCATTGAGGCCAAGGCGGCGACCGAGGAGTACCAGCGGCTTTCCCAAGAGGTATTTCCCGATTTGAAGCTGGGGCTCCTCCACGGCCGGATGCCGGCTAAGGAAAAAGACCGGGTCATGCGGCAGTTTCGAGATGGGGAACTGAATGTCCTGGTATCCACCGCGGTAGTGGAGGTCGGCATCGACGTGCCCAATGCCACCGTCATGATGATCGAGGGCGCGGATCGATTTGGCCTGTCCCAGCTGCACCAGTTCCGGGGCAGGGTGGGGCGCGGGGAGCATAAGAGCTACTGCATCCTCTTGTCGGACGCGGCATCGGAGGTGGCCAAAGAGCGGCTGTCTACCTTGGAGCAGATCCACGACGGGTTCCAACTGGCGGAGGCGGACCTGGAGCTAAGAGGTCCGGGGGACTTTTTCGGCACCCGGCAGAGCGGCCTCCCCAATCTGCGGATGGCCCACTTGTCGGACCGGGAGCTGCTGACCAGCGCCCGGGAAGAGGCGGCGGCGATACTGGAGGAAGACCCGGACCTGACTTCGCCGGAGCATGCTCTGCTGGCGGCGCAGGTGGCCCGGTTCCTGGACCGGGTAAGCGCCGAGTTCAGCTAGCTCCGGAAAATTCGGTCTTGAAGCGGTACCCCACGTTCCAGATTGTCTCAATGAATGAGTTGTCTGGGTCCTCTATCTTGGACCGCAGCCGCCGCACGTGCACATCCACAGTTCGGGTTCCCCCTAAGTACTCGTAGCCCCAAATTTGGCTTAGCAGCATATCCCGGGAGTAGACCCGTCCGGGGCTGGAAGCCAGGAGCACCAGAAGCTGAAACTCTTTGTAGGTTAGGGAGACCCGCCGGCCGGTCATCATTACCTCGTATTTTTCCAGGTCTATGACCAAGTCACCGATCTTAAGAACCTGATTTCCGGAGGGACCGTTGACCCGATAAATAGCCTGCTTCACCCGGGCGGCCAGCTCATCCTGAGTGAAGGGATACAGGATAAACTCATCGGGGTTCAGCGACGGCTCGTAGTCGAAGGCCCGTTCCTTGGGTACCACCGCTAGGACCGGAAGTTTTAGCTCGCGGCATTCCCCGATTAAGGGACGGCACTGAGTCGCGTCCAGGGACCCCAGGTCCAGGAGCACAGCCTGGGGAAGAGGCCCGGCAGTCGCCAACTGGTACTGAGACAGGTCGCTATCCACCTGGCAAGTCATGCCGGCCTCGCTGATTTGCGCGGCCAGCGGGTGGGAACCGTTACCAGGATTCGTTATCAGGAGAACGCCATACATCGGAACCTATCCACGTCGCCCAGTGACCTTTCGAGTATCGATAACGTCTCAAGTATAACAAAGGTAGGCGCCCAACTTCCTTCCTCGCCGGAGGATCCGCCACCAGCGACCCTGGGTCTCGGGTCACCTGCGTATTTGTCAATGGGTATTCGGTCACCGGAGCATTGGATCAATTGACTGGCATAAACGCTGGAGCTATTATGATTCTAGATGAACTGTCTGGAAGCAGACTGGTTTCCGGCGGGTGGAGGAAGGCTTGAGCACTCGAACTTTGCTTGGAACTCCCCGGGAGGTCCGGCAGCAGATCCGCTCGGGACAGTGGCGCGGCGTAACCTCCGGTGTTGCCCCGGGCTATGTTCAGGCCAATCTGGCCATCCTGCCCCAAGAGCTGGCCTTCGATTTTCTGCTCTTCTGCCAGCGCAACCCCAAGCCCTGTCCCCTGTTGGAAGTAGTGGAGGCCGGGCATACCAGCCCTAATCTCACCGCGCCCGGCGCTGATATCCGCACCGACCTACCCGGCTATCGGGTCTATCGCGGCGGAGAGTTCGCCGAGGAGGTGGAATCGCTGGAGGCTCTGTGGCGGGACGACCTGGTGTCATTCTTGCTGGGCTGCAGCTTCTCCTTTGAAGCGGCGCTAACCGACGCCGGTTTGCCTCTGCGTCACCAGGAGATGGACTGCAACGTGCCCATGTACATCACCAACATTCCCACCACTCCCGCGGGCGTGTTTTCCGGCCCAATGGTGGTCAGCATGCGGCCCATCCCCCAACCGCAGGTAGTGCGAGCGGTGCAGGTGACCTCGCGATTTCCGGCCACCCACGGCGCGCCGGTCCACATCGGCGACCCGGCGGCCATCGGCATCAAAGACCTGGGCCGGCCGGATTTTGGCGATCCGGTGGAGATCCGTGCCGGGGAGGAGCCGCTGTTCTGGGCCTGTGGCGTAACCCCGCAGGCCGTGGCGATGAACTGCAAGCCGTCCCTCATGTTGACCCACGCGCCGGGACGCATGTTCATCACCGACCAGCGGGACGCCGACTACGCCGTTCTTTAAAAACCCGGCCCGCACCTGGTTTCTCCGCCCGCTTTCCTTACCAATTTTTCCTTGAGAGGGACTAATGGCTGTGTCCAGAGCCCAAATCCAACCCCGTTCCATCGAGGACACCATCCTGGAAAACGACATGCGAGGCGTGTCCGAGCTGCGCTCCCATCTGCCGCCGGACTTCTGCACCCAAGCCGCGCAGTACATCCTAGACAATCCCGGCGACGTGATTATCGTCACCGGTTTCTACATCCTCTCGGCTGGCAGGCACGAAACCGACGGTCCGCCGGGGGCCATCGCCATTGGCAATGCACTGGAAGCACTGGGTCGAACCGTTACCTACGTCAGCGACGGGCATACTACCCCCATGCTGCGGGACTGGCTGGGAGACCGGGCCCGGGTGGTGGATTTCCCCATTGGAGACATAGATTCCAGCCGTGAGGCGGCAGCCGAGATTTTATCTCAGCTTGCGCCGGGGTTGCTGATCTCCATAGAGCGATGCGGGCGCACGAAAGATGATGTATATCTGAACATGCGGGCTGCCGACATTACTCAGCATACCGCCCGGCTAGACTACCTGTTCGAGCATGGCATCCCCTCGGTGGGCATTGGTGACGGCGGTAACGAAATCGGCATGGGCAACCTGGCCGAGGTGATCCCCGGTGTGGACCGGCTGCCTGACGACCCGGCCGTTACTATAGTAGATCGGCTGGTGCTAGCCAGCGTTTCCAACTGGGGCGGCTACGGTCTGGTGGCGGCCCTTTCCCTGCTGGTGGGCCGGGACCTGCTGCCTTCGGTGCAGGACGACGAGAGACTGATCCGCCGCATGGTGGATGCCGGGGCGGTGGACGGAACCTCCGGCGAGAACAAATACTACGTCGACAATTTTACTCTGGAGCAGAACGCCGGGATGCTCCGGCGGCTGCGGTGGTTGCTGGGGTGATGCTTTTAGTGGTCAGCCGACCTCTGATAAAATGAACCTAAAATCAGCGAATGACCGGAACGGAACCTCATCTCGGCGTTTCAAGGAGGCCTGGCCATGACGACTATGAAAATTTTGCATGAATTGCTAGATCGCATCCCTGAAAGTGACTGGGAGGAAGTCCGGCAGGTGCTGGAAAAACACCTGTCTAAGCACGACCCGGTGCTGCGTGCCTTCTTGAACGCCCCGGAAGACGATGAGCCGGAATCCGAGGAAGAACGGGCCGCTGTGGAAGAGGCTTACGAGGAGTTAAAATCGGGCAAGGATCTCCCCCATGAGGAGGTTAAGAAGAGGCTGCTGGGGCCCTCGTGAGGTGGCAACTCCGCTGGGCTCCCAGGGCCGAGGCCGACCTTGCAGCCATGGAGCGCCGAACACGGGATCGGGTATTGGCTGCTCTGGAGCGCATGGCCGAGACGGGACACGGCGATGTGGTAAAGATGCGAGGCCGGGACCGGGAGTGGCGTCTGCGGGTCGGTGTGTACCGGATAAGGCTTACTTTTGAATTTCAGACTCAGACCATCCGAGTGTTACGGGTGTTGCACCGCCGGGAGGCGTACCGGTAACCGGGTTGCCTGAAACTCATCCGGTTTATGGTGGACGCCGGGGCGGTGGACGGCATTTCCGGCGAGAACAAATACTACGTCGATGACTTCACCCTGGAGCAGAACGCGGCGGTGCTGCGGGGGTTGGTGGGGTAGACCTACCCGTAAGCAAACGGGGGAAACGTACTTAGCCGGCCAGTTCCTCCAAGCTAGCTTGACGCCCTTCTTGGTGCCGGACACGCTCGGCCGGTTGGTACATGGGCCGTCGGGGCGGCAGCTCAAAGGACTGGCCTTCCAGCAACTGGGCCACGGTGCGAAGCTGTATCCGGGGGTAGTCCTGGTTCCACAAGTCCGAGTGAAAGAAGCCGCCACTAGCCGCCTCGGTCCGCATATCTCGGGTCGGCTCTTCCAGTGTGATGAACAGACCCAGGGCCGCCTTCTCCCGCTCCACCACTCCCTTCGGTCCCGGACCTGGGGTGAGGAGACATGCCCGCCCTTGACCTGGATTATCACCTTTTGCGGCGTCCGGCGGGGGCCGTCTATGAAGTAGAGTTGGCCGTCGATGCCCCGGTCCGGGCCGCGCCGCTGCTCCGACTGTGGCTGGGCTTCCAGCAAAGAGACGGCCCAGAATTGGAACTGGTAAGGGTCCTGCTCCCAAAGAGCCCGGGCGCTGCCCGCGTCCTCGGGTTCACCCACCACCTCATAGTCCTGGCCCGGGTCCAGGTTGAACATGGTCTTGAGGCGGTTCTTCATCAAGGCCACGGCCAGGTGGGTGATGTCAATGCCGATCCACTGGCGGTTTAGCTTCTGGGCCGCCGCCACCGCCGTGCCGCAGCCGCAGAAGGGGTCCAGCACCACGTCGCCCTCGTTGGAGGATGCTTCGATGATGCGCTCCAGCAGACCCTCGGGCTTTTGGGTGGCATATCCAAGTCGTTCAGGCGTACCTTGTCTTGGCATCCAGCGAATATCCTCGTCGATTGCTGCGTCCGTCCCGAATAGAGCACCGCGGGTATATGGCTGGTATGCCCAAATGTCCTGGAGAGGAATGCTGGGGGAGTCTGTAAGATATTGTCGGAAAGTGGGCATTGCATTGCTGGAGGTGGATGGTAAATCTATATACCCCTTTTGAAAGAGAGCTTCAAGCCTGTCCTGTACAGAATTTTCTTCGCTGATAGCAAGTGATCGAATAAGCTCTCCTGGAACCGCCCAATGCCGCCCACGGAGGGAAGGATCGTATCCTCGCCACGGTTCCCCCGATTTTCCATTCCGGGTACCTGCTCCGGTAAGCGCATTTGTCCAATAACGGCCTTTGTTGTCTTGCTTCTTAAAATAGCTGTCTACGTGCCCCTTAGTGGCCGCCCTGTACAGAGTGTTAAAGGAGTATTTGTTGCTTTTCGTATAGAAGAATATCGTGTCATGGATTGGGCCGTACCGACGATTTTGGTTATGGGATCCTGTCCTACGCCAAACGATTTCATTTCTAAACCGATCCTTCCCAAAAACTGTATCCAGCACGATCTTCAGATAATGGCTGGCGGTGGGGTCGCAGTGGAGGTAGAGGCTGCCGGTGGGCTTCAGCGCCCGGTGCAGCTCCACCAGGCGGGGCCTCATCATTACCAGGTAGGCCATCATGGGGTTCTGGCCCACAAACTGGCGTAGGGCAGTGATCATGTCTTTGACGGCGGACGGTGCTTGGGGGTTATAGATAATCTCCTGCTCGAAGGTGCGCTCGGTCTCCAGGGTCCACTGCCAGGTGTCGGTGAAGGCCTTGATCTGGGCCGGTGACTCTTCACCTTTCGCCTCCTTGAAAAGCACGTTGTAGGAGGCGTTGGAGTTAAACGGCGGGTCAAGGTAAACCAGGTCTACCGACTCGTCGGGAATGTGTTCCCGCAGGATGGGAAGGTTGTCGCCATAGTACAGTGCGTTGCTCATGCAAACTCCCTTCTCTCTGGCCCCTAACCGCTCAGGGTTTTTTCCTCGCCGGCCAGGATGCGGCGCAGCTCGTACATCTCGTCGCGGAGCTGGGCGGCCTTCTCGAACTGCAGATTGTGGGCCGCGTCCTTCATCTGCGCCTCCAGGTCCTTGACCACCCGGAACATGTCGTCCCGGGACAGCTCCTGGCGCATCACCCGATAGCTGGCCCGATTCTCCCCGATGGCCTTGATGCCCTCCGTGATGTCGTGGACCTCCTTTTGGATACTCTGGGGCTCGATGCCGGTCTCCCGATTATGGGTGTCTTGGATGGCGCGGCGGCGGTAGGTCTCGTCAATGGCCCGCTTCATGGAATCGGTGACCCGGTCGGCGTACATTATGACGTGGCCGCTGGCGTGGCGCGCCGCTCGGCCGACGGTCTGGATTAGCGAGGTGGTGGAGCGCAGGTATCCCTCCTTGTCGGCGTCCAGGATGGCCACCAGGCTCACCTCGGGCAGGTCCAAGCCCTCCCGCAGCAGGTTGATGCCGACGATCACATCGTAGACGCCCAGCCGCAAGTCCCGCAGGATCTCGATGCGGTCCAGAGTCTGGATGTCCGAATGCAGGTAGTGGTTGCGGACGCCCATCTCCGACAGGTAGTCGGCCAACTCCTCGGCCATCCGCTTGGTCAGGGTGGTGACCAGGGAGCGCTGTCCCTCATCGACCCGCAGCCTGATCTGATGCAGCAGGTCGTCGATCTGTCCGGTGGTGGGCTTGACCTCGATGGTCGGGTCCAGCAGGCCGGTGGGGCGAATCACCTGCTCCACTACCGCGGGGCTGTGCTCCATCTCGTAAGGCCCCGGAGTGGCGGAAACGAACACTATCTGGTTGATGTGCTTCTCGAACTCACCGAAGTTGAGCGGGCGGTTGTCCATCGCCGAGGGCAGGCGAAAACCGTAGTCCACCAGGGTTTGCTTGCGGGACATGTCGCCACCATACATGCCCCGTACCTGGGGCAGGGTCATGTGGGACTCGTCCACAAACAGCAGGTAGTCCTCGGGGAAGTAATCCAGCAGCGTCCAGGGCGCCGTGCCCGGGCCGCGACGGGAGAGGTGGCGGGCGTAGTTCTCCACTCCGGAGCAGAAGCCCGTCTCCTGGAGCATTTCCACATCGTAGTGGGTGCGGCTCTCCAGCCGGGCAGCCTCCAGAATCTTCCCCTGATCCCGCAGCTCCTTCAGCCGCTCCTCCAGCTCGACGCCGATGTCGGCAATGGCCAGCTCCAGCCTCTCTTTGGAGGTGACGAAGTGCTTGGCCGGGTAGATGGCTGCTTCCTCCAGCTGGCCCAGCAACTCGCCGGTCAGCGGGTCCAGCTGGACGATGCGCTCCACCTCATCGCCGAAAAACTGGATGCGCACGGCCACCTCTTCGTAGGCCGGCACTATCTCCAGCGTGTCGCCCCGAATGCGGAACTTTCCCCGCGCCAGCTCAAAATCGTTGCGCTCGTACTGCATGTCCACCAGCTGCCGCAACAGCCGGCCCCGGTCGCGAATTTCGCCGACTTTCACACTGGCTACCAGGTTAAAGTAGTCCTCCGGGTCGCCCAGGCCGTAGATGCAGGACACCGATGCGACTATGAGCACGTCCCGCCTGGTCATCAGCGAGTAGGTGGCGGACAGGCGCAGTTTGTCCAGCTCCTCGTTGATACTGGCGTCTTTCTCCACGTAAGTGTCCGTCCGGGGGACATAGGCCTCCGGCTGATAGTAATCGTAGTAGGAGACGAAGTATTCGACGGCGTTTTGCGGGAAGAAATCCCTGAACTCGGAGGCCAGCTGAGCGGCCAGGGTCTTGTTGTGGGCGATGACCAGGGTGGGCCGCTGCACCTCCTGGATGACGTTGGCCATGGTGAAGGTCTTGCCGCTGCCGGTGACGCCCATCAGCGTCTGCTGGGTAAGACCATCTCTGACACCGCCGGCCAGCCTCTGGACCGCCCGGGGCTGGTCGCCGGTCATTTTAAAGTCGGAAGCTAGGGCAAAATCGGGCATTGTTTAACCTCTTCGACCAGCGTGATTACTCGCATAGCACTAGGAATCATGTGGCCAGAACTGAGCGCCATGTACAACTGCCAGAATGTTTATTTGGTCTGCCCCTACGCTATAGATGATACGGTAAACCCCTTCGATTACCTCCCGGATTTCTGGTTGCTCTTGTTCTGGCACAATACGCCCCGAGAACGGAAAAGCCCCTATCTGTTGAGATCTTGTGGTCAAACGGTCAATCATTCGGTGGGCATAACGAGGCGAGTCCTTAGCAATATGTTCATAGATTAACACGAGGTGCGCAACTGCTGTACTCGTCCAGTGAACCCTCAACCGGACAGCTCAAACCGGGCACGGACCTCCTTCACATCAATCGTCCGACCAGCTTCACTATCCTCAAGGCCAGATTCGATCGCCTGTCGAACATAAATCTGGTACATCAGGTCATCCCAAGTCGCATCTTCAGTCAAATTCTCGACTAATTTTTGAGCTTCCTGTTTAATGTTTCGGATTGGCATGTTACCTCTCTGATGTCTCCTCGCTATCTGCATAAGGGGGCAAGACTCTTCTAATTGGTTCTCAAGCTAGCACTAACGGTTTCTAACCCCCAAATTGCTGCAAGGCCATGCGAATACGGTCTTCGACGGTCAGGTCGGGAGAGCGGTCCAGGTTGCTTACTGCCTGGCGGGCTTCGCTGGCCGAGTAGCCCAGGGCCGTTAGCGCGGCGATAACCTCAGTGTCGCTGGCGGGAGACAGGGCGGCGGCAGTTGGGGAATCCGATTCCAGTTTTCCCTTCAGCTCCAATACCAGTCGACCCGCGGTGCGCCGGCCCACGCCGGTTACTGCACTGAGGGCGCCTACATCACCATCTGCTATAGCCTGCTGCAATCCCGCGACGCCCAGGCTGGAGATGAGGGCCAGGGACATTCGAGGCCCAACACCGGATACCGCCAGCAGGACTTGGAACAGCTCCAGGGCTGAGGAGTCGGGAAACCCGTATAACACGGGTTGGTCGTCGCGGATTCGTAGATGGGTGAACAGGTGGGCCTGGCTACCGGTGGGTCCCAACTCGCCGATGGCGGAGGCCGGAACTGACACTTGCAGGGTGACGCCCCCTATGCTGAGGTGCACCCAATCCGGTCCGGTGGCTTCGAGGATGCCTTGAATGCCAACTATCACCCACTATCGTTCCTGGCCAGGCGTTATTTCCCGGGCAAGGGCGCTATCGGCCCGGCTGTGGTTCAGGTGACAGAGGCCCACGGAAAGGGCGTCGGCCGCGTCGGACTCGGGCATCTGTTTCAGGTCCAGTATGGCCAGAATAGTCTGCTGTACCTGGGCTTTGGTGGCGGCACCGTAGTCTACTATGGCAAGCTTTATTTGGGTGGGGGAGTACCGGTACACCGGCAGCCCCTGACCGGCGGCGCCAATCAGCACCAGCCCCTGAGCCTGTCCCACGGCGATGGCGGGTCCCGCGAAACGGCGCTCTCCCCTTCCTACAAAGGGTTCCTCCACCGCTACAGCGTCGGGAGAAAAAATGTGGATCAGGTTAAGTACGTGGGTGTAAAGCTGGTACAGGCGGTGCTCCAGGGGCATGGATTTGCTCAGGCCAATTACACCGTAATCCTCAGCCCGCGGTTGGGGTCCGCCCTCGATCACTCCGTAGCCCATCCGGACCGTGCCCGGGTCTATACCTAATACTCGCATCTAATACTCACTCTATGAATACTGCTGAGCCTTAGATCAAGAGCCAAATCCCCTTCAGTCCCCCTTTCTAAAAAGGGGATGTAGGGGGATTTCCCAAATGTGGCTCCTCCGGCTGTGCTTGGCCACAAATTCAAGGCTCCGTAGCTTTAGGAAATGGCCTGATATTGCTCCAAAACCTCCGGCGGGAAATCCGCGTTGGTAAAGGCCCTCTGGACATCGGCCAGGTCCTCTAGGTTATCCAGAAGCCGCAGGGTCTGCTCCGCGGGTTTTCCATCCAGGGCTATCATAGTCTTGGGGACCAGGGAAATGTCCGAGGATGCGAAGGTTACCCCTTCCGCCGCCAGAGCTTTCTGCACCGTCGGCAGATTTTCCGGGGTTGTCTGCACCTCCAGGATGCCATCCTCATATTTGATGTCTTCCGCCTCTGATTCTATGGCTATCAGACCCAGCTCTTCCGCTCGATCCGCATCGTCGGTTTCTACGGTGAGGACTCCTTTGGTTTCGAAGTTCCAGGCAACGCAGCCGCTCTCCCCCAAATTCCCTCCACCCTTACTGAAAGTGGAGCGTACGTCGGAGGCGGTGCGATTTCGGTTGTCGGTCAGAACTTGCAGCAGAATAGCGCCGCCGCCGGGCCCGTAACCTTCGTAGATAACCTCCTCAAAGGCCTCCACACCTTCCCCGCTTTCGCCGGTGGCTCGCTTTATAGCCCGGGTGATGTTGTCCATCGGCATGTTGTTGCCACGAGCCTTGTCCACCGCCAGCCGGAGCCGGAAGTTTATGTCGGGATCGCCGCCGCCCTGCTGCACGGCCAGGGCGATGTCTCGGGACAGCTTGGTGAAGAGGGCCCCCCGCTTGACGTCGTTGGCGCCCTTTTGACGCTTGATTGTTGACCACTTGGAGTGACCTGACATAACGGAGACCTCCTTATGAGGGTTAATGGGAACCCAATCGGAGAGCTCACGGCCAGGAAAACGGGTGAGGATCCTTCGAAGTGGTCGAGAACCCGCCGGGAAAAGCGTTAGGAATGACATGGGCCGTTTCGAGATAAATTCTTAGTGTATTAGAATTTTAGCATTGCGCAGGCGAGCCGGTCAAAACGGCTAGCGCATGCCTTCCAACAACTTTACGAACATCACGCCGTCCGACAGGGCGACCCGAAGGATGACCTGGGAGATGGCCGGCAGCAACAACTCCCGGCCATCCTTTTCTACTCGATATACATCGTTGCTCCCAGTCTGGAGGATCTCACGCAGAGTACCCAACTCCTCTCCTTCCTCGGTGCGGACTTGCAGCCCCAGCAGCTGAAAGTGGAAGAACTCTCCGTGGGATAGCTCGGGAGAATCTTGCGCAGGGGAAGTGAGCCATTGGCCGGAGAGTTCCTGGGCTGCCGCCGACGTGTCGATACCCTCCAGTTTGAGGACCACCTGGTCTTTTCGGGCGGAAGAGAAATCAGTTATTCGGTATGAAACCCGCTCGATATACAAATCCTGCCCGGGATTGAAACGGGAGGGAACATCGGTGTAGGACTTGACCCGAATTTCTCCGGATGTGCCGTGGGAACCGATGACCCATCCTACGTTGACCGGCTCTGGGACCGGCTCTGGATTGTAAGGCATGAATCGAGGATTACTAAAGGAGGTTACTGTAAAGGGTTTGAATTCGGGCTAATTTCCGGGCTAAATTCTTGGAGCTGGGGGGGCGTTAAGATCAAACGATTTCCAGCATGGCCCTAGTCCCGTCTTTCACCGCCGCCACCCGCAGCAGCAACCGCATAGCTTGGGCCACGCGTCCCTGCCGTCCTATCACTTTACCCTTGTCTTCGGGAGCCACTTCCAAGCGAAGCATCACCTGGCCGTCCTCAAAAGTTTCGGTGACTACCACCGCGTCCGGATTGCTGGCAAGAGACTTGGCGATGAACTCAATCAGCTCTTTCATAATTAAACTCGGTCTTCCGGCGACTCGTTCAGCCGGCCGCTGGATCAGGCGGAATCGGCCTTTTCGTAGATTCCGTCTCGATCGAAAATGCGCTTTACGGCATCAGAAGGTTGAGCCCCTTGCTTCAGCCAAGCTATAGCCCGGTCCTCTTTGAGGGTGATCGCCGGAGGGTCCACCATGGGGTCGTAGTGCCCGATCCACTCCACATACGCTCCGTCCCGGGGCGCCCTGGAATCGGCGACCACGATGCGATATGACGGTTTCCCCTTCTTCCCTACCCTTCTGAGTCGAATTCTTAGCATCTAGAATCCAATCCTTCCTCTAGTTTGTGCTTCTTAGCCGCAGATTTTAAGTGGAATGTGTCCCCTTGTCAATCGCTCCGACTAGCTTCGGACCCGCGCGCGGGCCGCTTGCGGCGGCCCTGTTGGCCTGTAATCGCTATTGGGATTTGCCCAGTCTGTCGCTGGGCTCTCCCGGCCGACCCAGGTCCTAACTGAGGGCAAAAACAAACCCCTCAGCTGCTACCGAAGCTACAAAAATTACCGGGCTCCAGCGCTGGGGGTTGATTCACCACGGTTGATCCTCCGGCGGGGAGGAATGGGTCCAGGGGAGAAAAGGGTCGGGCCCAGACATTCTGGTTAGGGACACCGCCTTCGAGATACCTTGAGTACCAGGGGCGATGGTAGACATTAGCCTGGGCCCGACTGACGGGTTCGCATATGTTAACTGGTTGAAGTTAGCGAGTGGTCACCCCGTCGTGTCCAGACAGATGCCTACCATCGCCCCTGCGTGTTAAACTATCTTCCATGCTTTATCACCTCCTTCAACCAAAATTCCGCCAAGCGGTTACCGTATTTTAGCAAGTTCGCCGTTTTAGTGTCAAGATAAATCCTACCCTCCTGGCGCGTTTGAATGGCTATTCGGGCAAGCCGCTGATGCTCCGGGCCCTTTAATTCAGCCGGGCCCCTTTATTTCAGGAGGTATATGCGCTTGGTATTCATGGGCACTCCCGTTTTTGTAGTCCCAGTGTTGGATGCCCTGGCGCAGGACCCCAATATCGAAATCACCGGCGTCTACACTCCTCCTGACCGTCGCCAGGGACGCGGCCGTTCCTCCCAGATGCCGCCGGTTAAGGCCTACGCCCTGGAGCATGGGCTGCCGGTGTTTCAGCCGGCCAGCCTGCGCCGGGAAGAGGTGCAACGGGAGATAGCCTCCCTCAAACCCGAAGTAATAGTAGTGGCCGCATACGGCAAGTTTCTCCCATCCGCCGTTTTGAATATACCGCCCAGGGGCTGCCTCAACCTGCATCCTTCCCGGCTCCCCAAGCATCGGGGGCCATCCCCAGTGATTACCACCATCTTGGAGGGCGATGAGACGACGGGTATTACGCTGATGCTTCTGGATGAAGGCATGGACACCGGCCCGATCATCGCCCAACGCGATCAGGCCGTCGGTCCGGAGGATACGGCGGAAACCCTGACCGCCTCTCTGTTCCAACTAGGCGCGACCCTCCTAGCGGAACGGCTAGCCCCTTGGGTGGCCGGCGAGCTAACCTGCCAGCCCCAGGATGATAGCCTGGCCACTGTAACGCGGAAGCTGGAACGCAGCGACGGCGAGGCCGATTGGAATTTATCATCCCAGCAGTTGAACCGGCAAAGCCGGGCATTTACTCCCTGGCCGGGTCTGTTCACCCACTGGCGCGGTCAGGTGCTGAAATTGCTGGAGGTCGCCGACTCGCCCAATTTCCCGGAAGTTGATGTCGCTCCGGGAAAGGTAGTCCGTCTGGATGCGGCGGTCATGCCCGTAGGAATCGGCACCGCCCAGGGAGTGCTGGGCCTCAAAACCGTGCAGCTGGAGGGCCGGAGCCCCATTGGGGCCGCCGAGTTCCTGAAAGGATATGACCAGTTTATAGGGGCGCAACTGTAGCGGGCAGCCGGGGGGCGCGATTTACTTGGTATTTGCAGTCTTCGCCGGTAAAATGGCCACCAGACTGGGCAGCACCATGCCGCTTGCTCGGCAAGGCATTCTCAGCGCATTCTTGTGGGGGTAGACCATGACGAATATAACCGCAAATATTCCATCGGAAGCGCAGGTTTTGGAATGGATGACCTCCCTCAGCAACTGGGGGCGCTGGGGTGAGGACGACCAGAAGGGCTGTTTGAACCTGATCACTCCGGCCAAGCGCAAGCAGGCGGCGGCTTTGGTTCAGGACGGCGTTACCGTAAGCTGCTCTCGTCCCATCACCACGGAGATCCAGCCCGACACCACTTTTCAGGTACAACGGTACATGGTGGACAGCGGCGAGGGCCGGGACACCGACCCACCGGAGCGGCGGTTGGTGCGGCGCGGGGCCTCGGAGTTCATCGGCATGGTGTTCCACGGTCAAAGCATCACCCACATCGATGCGCTTTCGCATTATTCCTGGCAGGGCAGGCTTTACAATGGCAAACCGGCCAGCGTTATCACCTCCCGGGAAGGGGCCCAGAGCCACTCTATCGAAGTGGCTTCCCAGGGGATAGTCACCCGGGGAGTCCTGCTGGACATAACCCGAGTGCGCGGCGCCGGCTGGCTGGAACCTACCGACCCGGTGATGCCCGAGGACCTGGAGGCCGCTGAGCGCTTGCAAGGTGTGTGGGTGGAGGAGGGGGATATTCTACTGGTGCGAACCGGCAACTATCGAATGCGCCTGGAGACGGGACGGGTGCCCAATACTCAGCCGAACACCGCTTGCCAGGTGGCCTGCACCCCCTGGTTCAAAGAGCGGGGCGTGGCTATGCTGGGGACCGACACCTCTAACGACATCCGCCCCAGCCACTACGCCACGGTAACCGCGCCGTTGCACACGGTTTCCCTGGTGACCCTGGGCATGTGGCTGATCGACAACACCAATCTGGAGCAACTTGCGGAGGCCTGCACCGAGCGGGGTCGCTATGAGTTCATGCTGTCTCTGGGGCCTTTGGTGCTGCGGAACGTAACGGGCAGTCCGGTAAATCCGATAGCGATTTTCTAGAGGATCTCCCTACCCAGAGTTTGGGAGCGCACCGGCAAGGAAGGGGAGAGACAAACCAGGCTGTCGTCAAACTGTGTTTCCACTTGTCTAGCTGTATGCTAAACTCCTGTTCCAAGGAATTATCTCAATATGTCACCCCGAGCGAAGCGAGAGGTCTAAAGCCCCTGGGAACACGGCCCTGACTCCGTTGGTTATGGTGTGACTGCAATGCTGAGGCATAAAGTTTTATGGGCCCAGGTTTTAGATCCCTCGGTCGCTGCGCTCCTTTTGGAATGACATGGGTCGTTTTTAGATAGTTTCAAGTCCTGCGCTATTGGAGTAGCCCAGAGTTGAGTGCTCCCCCCACCGAAGTAAGAATAGAATCCCGAGAGGTCGACCTGCCGGGGATATTGAAATGGGCTCAGGCGGGTCGGGAAATCGGCGATGGTGAAGCTGGTCTCCTGACCTCGGTGGAAAGCGACCAGGTGTCCGGTCTTTGCGCCGTCGCTGCTGGGATTCGAGACCGGGGCAAGGGCCAAGTAGTGACCTTTTCGCCCAAGGTCTTCATACCCCTCACCCGGCTGTGCCGCGATTTTTGCGGCTATTGCACCTTCCGGCAGGACCCAGGTTCGGCGGCTAACCTTTACTTGACTCCGGAACAGGTGCTGGACGTGGCCCGGCGCGGCCAACAGATGGGGTGCACCGAGGCATTGTTTACCCTGGGCGAGCGTCCCGAGCAACGGTATCCTGAAGCTAAAGAGTGGCTGGAGAAACGGGGATTTCAGACCACTTTGGAGTATTTGGCCTATGTGTGCCGGTTGGTATTGGAGGAAACCTCGCTGCTTCCCCACGCCAATCCAGGTACTATGAGCCGCCGGGAAATGGCCAATTTACAGCCTTACAATCCTTCCATGGGACTGATGCTGGAGAGCACCAGCGACCGGTTATACCAGGTGGGCGGCCCCCATGAGTTAGCGCCAAGCAAGCGGCCCAGAGTCCGCCTGCGAACCCTGGAAATCGCCGGCGAATTGGGCATCCCCTTCACCACCGGAATTCTGGTGGGCATCGGAGAAACCCGCCAGGACCGCATAGACTCCTTGGTGGCCATCAGGCGTCTTCAGCAGGCCCACGGCCACGTGCAAGAAGTCATAATACAAAATTTCCGAGCCAAGCCGGCTACTCCCATGGAGCGACAGCCCGACGCCTCCCAATTAGAAATGCTCTGGACCGTGGCGGTGGCCCGGCTCCTGTTGGGGCCGGACGCCAATATCCAGGTCCCGCCCAACCTCAGCGCGGCAGATTATGAGATTTATTTAGACGCGGGAATTAACGATTGGGGCGGGGTCTCGCCTTTGACCATAGATTACGTAAATCCAGAGGCCCCCTGGCCGGGTTTGCCTGAGCTGCGAGGTCGATCCCAAGATAAGGGGTTTGAGCTACGACCCCGGCTGCCGGTCTATCCGGAATATTTCTTGGGACATAACGGTGGAGCCAACGCTTATCTGCCCCCGACCCTTAAGCAGAAAGTCACGGCGCTAGCCGATGCCGAAGGATACGTAAAAGGGGGAATACAACGCTATGTCGGAACTGACTAGCCAGCGTCCCGCCGCAGATGGGGTAGCCGCAGATAATTTAGATGGGCTACTGGGCCAGCTGAATCCAGCCGTGGCCCGGGCTTTGGATCGGGCCTTGGCAGGGAAGGACATCTCGGTGGACGAGGCCTTGGTCCTGTTCGGCACCGGCGGTCTGGAGTTCGGCGCATTGCAGATGGTGGCCGATGAGTTGCGCCGCCGTACCGTGGGCGATGTGGCCACCTATGTGGTTAACCGCAACGTCAACTTCACCAATGTCTGTATCAAGCGTTGCGGCTTCTGCGCCTTCAGCCGGGATTTCCGCCAAGAGGAAGGCTACTTCCTGCCGGTGAATGAAATCGTCCGAAGGGCCAAGGAAGCCTGGGATTATGGCGCTACCGAGGTCTGCATCCAGGCCGGTCTTCCCCCGCAAATGGAGGGTGATCTCTACATTCAACTGTGCCAGGCCATCAAGGAAGAATTACCGGACATCCACATCCACGGCTTCTCTCCGGAAGAGGTTCTTTACGGCTCTATCCGGTCCCAGTGCAGCATCAAAGAATATTTGCAGGGTCTCAAGGAGGCGGGCGTGGGGAGCCTGCCCGGCACCTCTGCGGAGATCCTGGACCAAGAGCTGCGGGACCGGATCTCCCCGGGCCGGATTCGGGTGGACCAGTGGATTGAGGTGATAACCACCGCCCATGAATTGGGTATCCCCACCACCTCCACTGTGATGTTCGGTCATGTGGAAACCCATGAGCACCTGGCCCGGCACATCGGGTTGATTCGGGATATTCAGCAGCGCAGCGGTGGCATAACCGAATTTGTTCCCCTGAGTTTTGTTAACAGTGAAGCCCCCATGTTCCTTAAAGGGTTGGTGGAGGACGTGCGGCCCGGTCCCTCCGGCATGGAGGTAATCAAGGTCCACGCCATCGCCCGAATCATGCTGAACAACTGGATACCCAACATTCAGGCGTCCTGGGTCAAAGAGGGTAGCCGTATGTCTCAGCTGCTGATGGCGGCCGGCGTCAACGACCTGGGCGGCACCCTGATTAATGAAAGCATTTCCACCGCGGCCGGCGCCCAGCACGGCCAGCTGATGCGGCCTAATGAATTTCGGCAGATGATCCGTCAGGCCGGACGGGTGCCCGCGGAAAGGTATACGACCTATCGGATCAAACGTGTCTTTAGTGACACCGACCAGGAGTTGGACCCCCTGGATCTGGTTGGGAGCAACGTGGAGGAGATCTTCGGATCATATCAGCGGCTGGTCAAGCTGGATACCTACCGTTTCGAGCATCCCAATCACCCCAAAAGCTCCCAAGTGGGCGCCAACCCCTAAACGAGACCGTCTAGTCTTTTCTATGGCTCGTCTTGGCTATGGAAGGTCTTTTCTATGGATGGTAAGGTCCTGGCTCTGGCGGGCGGCGTGGGCGGGGCCAAACTGGCCCTGGGGCTAGCCCGTACCCTACCGCCGGATCAGCTCACCATTGTGGTAAACACCGGTGATGACGAATGTTTCCATGGACTGCACGTCTCCCCGGACCTGGATACGGTGATGTATACTCTGGCGGGGCTGGCCAATCCCGAGACCGGATGGGGTTTGGCCCAGGAATCCTTTCATGCCCTGGGGATGCTGCGGCGTTATCGGGCAGAGACCTGGTTCAGTTTGGGGGATAAGGATCTGGCGACCCATATCCGGCGCACCCAACTCTTGCGGGAGGGCAGGTCGCTCTCTGAAGTTACCGCAGAGCTCGCTGGCTGTTTGGGGATTGCCGGGCCGATCGTTCCAATGAGCGACCAGCCGGTCCGAACCGTGCTGGAGACGGATGCCGGGGACTTGCCGATGCAGCAATACTTTGTCAAACACGGCAGCCAGCCCCGGGTACGAAGCATTCGCTATGATGGGGCGGAGCAGGCTCTACCTTCTCCTTCCTTTGCTGAGGCCTTGAAACAAGTCGGGATGGTAGTGTTTTGTCCGTCCAACCCCTTTCTTAGCCTGGGACCCATTCTTGCCATACCTGGTGTACGGGAAGGCCTGGCGACGGCCCCCAATAAAATAGCGGTAAGCCCGATTATTGGAGGCGCGGCCCTGAGGGGTCCGGCGGCTAAAATCATGGCCGAGCTGGGCTATCCAGCTTCCTGCGTCGGCGTTGCGCGTCAGTACCAAGGCATATGTGACTATTTTCTACTAGACCAGCGAGACGCAGGTCTATCCCCGGAGATTGAAGAGCTGGGAATGACACCCCTGGTGGCCCCGATAATAATGCAAAGTGACGATGACAAAGTTGCCTTGGCCAACTACGTCCTGAGTTTGCCTGAGTTTGCCTGAGTTTGGATGATGACTGAACGCGAGGAGCATAACTTCACCGTAGTCCCCATCATACCCATGAAGCCCTTGGCCGAGGGCAAGACCCGGCTGGGGCGCCAGTTCAACCAATCGCAGCGAGCCGACCTGGCCGCTGGGATGCTTCGGCGAGTAATATCCGCGATCAAAGGGGCTTCGATTGAGCTGTTCTGGGTCATCGGCGGGGATGACCGGGTCACCCGCCTGGTACGCAACGAAGACGGAATTTGGCTGCCCGAAATGGGCCGGAACCTGAACGACACCGTAAGCAAGGCGTTTACCACGGCATTCCAGGAAGGATACTCGGCCCTTTATCTGCCCGGGGACCTGCCCTTCATCAAACCCAGCGACGTAATTAACCTGCTTCGGTCCTCCGAGCGTCGCAACAACATCACGCTGGCGCCGGCCCGAAGAGACGGCGGCACTAACGGCATCCTCGTGCCCCATGGCATATTTTTCCAGCCGGAGCTGGGGCAGCGCAGCTTCGCCAAGCACCTGGCCCAAGCCGCCAGGATGGAGGTTTCCGTAGCGATTTGCTATAGCCTTGGTCTCGGCTTTGACCTGGACACCGTGGATGACCTGGAGACCTACGAGCAAATGGAGCCGGGTCTGCTGGAGCGGTTGGTACCCCATTGGAAGGCAAACGAACCATCCACGTCCTGAAGGGTTCCGGTTCCCCGATTGTTTCCCAATCATGGAGGTCGGCATCTCTAACAAGATAAAGCTGGGTGTGCTATTGCCCACCAGGGGCCTTCTGCTGAAGGAGGCAGTACCCACCGATGCTGGGCTGGTTATCCGCCTGGCCCAGACGGCGGAAGAGGCTGGCCTGGACTCGGTCTGGGTGGGGGACAGCCTGATCGCCAAGCCGCGGTTGGAGCCCCTGACCACCCTGGCGGCGGTGGCGGCGGTTACCGAGAGGGTCAGGCTGGGCACCGCGGTGCTGCTGATGGCGCTGCGGCATCCGGTGTTGCTGGCCCAGTCCCTGGCCACGGTTGATTTGATTTCCCGGGGCAGGCTAATCGTGGGCGCCGGCGCCGGAGGAGCCTTTAATCAGGAGCAGCAGCAGGAATGGAGGGTGGCCGGGGTCCATGCCTCCCGCCGGGCGTCTCGGCTGGAGGAAATGGTTAAAATCTTGAAAGGCCTGGGTTCAGGGGAGCCCTTCGATTTCCAGGGGAGGCATTTCGACCTGGATTCGGTCACTATGAAGCCCCGCCCGGTCCAGGAAGCGGGAATACCCATCTTGCTGGCCTGCCATTGGAGAGGGCCGGCCCGGGAAGCCCAGGTGAAAAGGACAGCTCGCCTGGCCGATGGGATAATTTCCATTTCGGACACCCCGCAGGAATACTCCCAACTGGTTGAGGAGGTAGGGAACCAATGCGCCAAGCTGGGGAGGTACACGGCAGCCTGGGAGTCTGCCGTGTACCTGACCGTCAACATGCAGCAGGATCGGGATCGGGCGCAGGCCGAGGCGGAGGAGTTCTTGTTGGGCTATTACGGCTCAAACATCTGGGGAGACCGGTGGGGCCCCTTTGGCGACCCGGACCGAGTCAGGGACCGTTTGTTGGCCTATGCTGAGGCCGGTGCCCAAACCCTGATAGTCAGGTTTGCCTCCTATGAGCCGGAGCGGCAATTGGACACATTTTTGGAAAAGGTGGCGCCATTTATTGATTAAACTCATTCAGGGTGCTTATGTAAGAGCCTCGAACATATAGCTGAAAAGGGTTGGAGCAGCCACCGTATGGGGAAATCCTCCTATATCCCCCTTTGCAAAGGGGGATATAGGAGGATTTGGATCTTACAAATTAGAACATTCGTCAAGCATTAGTAATTGTCCAATGAGAGGTATGCGTAGTTGTATCCTATAGATTTGTCCGGACAGAAGGGTGTGATTTTCGGTGTTGCCAACGACCGCAGCATTGCCTGGTCCATCGCCCATCTTCTGGGACAATCCGGGGCCCAGCTTGCGCTCACCTACCAAAATGAACGGCTGAAAAGCCGGGTGGAGCGGCTCGCCGCTACCCTGGACGGCGCTATCACTCTCCCCTGCGACGCCTCGGAGGATGAAGCAATAGAGGCCGTTTTTCAGCGTATCGGCCAGGAGTTCGGCGAGCTGTCCTTCCTGGTGCACAGCATTGCCTACGCCAGCCGGGAGGATCTAGCGGGTAATTTCTCCGATACCGGTCGGGAAGGATTCCGCCAGGCGCTGGAGATCAGCGCCTACACTTTATTGCCTCTCCTGAAGCACGCCGCCCCGCTGATGAAAAACGGGGGCAGCGTCGTGACCATGACCTTTCAGGCTTCGCAGCGAGTCTATCCTGGTTACAATGTTATGGGAACCGCCAAAGCTGCGCTGGAGCATGAAGTGCGGCAGCTGGCCGCGGAGTTCGGGCAGCAAAAGGTGCGGGTCAATGCGATATCGGCGGGTCCGCTGGACACCCTGGCGGCCAGGGGTATCAGCGGCTTCCTGGATATGAAACGGATTCATGCCGAGAAGGCGCCGCTGAAAAGGAATATTACCGCCGAGGAGGTGGCGAAAACCGCGCTTTTCCTATGCAGTGACCTTTCTAGCGGCATTACCGGCTCCATCATTCCCGTGGACGCCGGTTACCACATAATGGCAGTCTAGGGGCGGGAACCGGTGATTGCTGATTAAAGCTATAGCTAGGATAGTGGGATAGCTGCCGGAGAAGGTTAGATGCCTTCCAGGCGATGCTGATCCTCTTCCGCCTTTTGGCTTAACCCCAGACGCAGATAGGCCTCGGCCCTTTTAGCCCAGGCGGGGCGGTAATCGGGATCCAGGGCAATGGCCTTGGTGAACTGATCCACGGCCTCCTGAATCCGGCCCTGGGTGAACAGGGAAATACCCCGCTCGGTCAGGCCGGCGGCGGTGAGGGGGAATCGAAAAGCTGGCTTGGGCGGGGGTTCCGGCAATAGGGGCTCCACCGGTATCGGTTCCACTCCTTGCTCTTCCCGCTGTTCTACCATGGAATCAGCCGTGACGGCCTGCTGCGAAGCAACCACCGTGGAGGGTGTGCCCGCCTCGGCCTCGTCTTGAACCGCCGGAATGACATCGGTTGGTGCCTCAGAGGCGAAAGTGGCGGCCGCCTCGGGCTGTTCTATCTTGGGAGATTCTTCCGGGGTGGCGCCTTCCTGGGTGTAAGGTTGGTCCAGTTGCCAGCCGCAATTGACGCAAAAATTATGACCGGTGGCATGGTAGGCCTGGCACTTGGGACAAATTATTCGGTCTTCAGGGATATTGACAGGAACTTGGGGAGCCTTCCGGAAAAAGAGCAGTAAGACCATGGGCGCGATGCCCAGAAATTGTAGACCGGGCACTATCATCAAGAGGATGGACGCGCCACCCCACAGCCAGGGGTTCTGGCCTTTGGAGCGGGCCTGGCGTACTGTCCAAAGCACTACCACGCCCAGCGAAAAGTATCTGATTAGCTGTTCTATATCCATGGATCCCGGATGCCTCCTGGAACCTGCCCAAGCGACGAACTCAACTCTGCGAGGCCATCATTCTTAATACGAATATACACCTGCAATGGACTTAGGACAATGGTAATTCTCGTCAGCCGCTCCACCAACTTCCCATCATTTATCCCAACTAATATCAGCGAAATTCCAGGACCCCATGCCAGTCCGGCGCCGATCCCGGTCAATCGCAACTTTCTGGACAGGCTCTATCACCGATGTTAAACACGTTATGTTCACCATTGGTCACTATTTCCGGTCAACGAGGGAAGGGAACCGTGGGGGCGATTCGGCAATATGCCCCGGCCAATGGGTTCGCCAGGCGGATATACAGCTTAACAGCGGGAGGAGGAGGATGAAGATAACGCTTTCGGTTCTAAAGGCCGACGTGGGGTCCATCGGTGGCCACACCAAGCCTTCGGATCGCATGATCGAGGCCGTGAGAAGGGCGGCGGACGAGGCCATTAGGAGCGGACTGCTGATTGACGTCTACGTGGGACACACCGGCGACGATATCTGCATGACCACCTCCCATACCAACGGGCCAAACAACACGGATGTCCACCAGTTTGCCTGGAATACCTTCCTTAAGGCCACAGACATCGCGCGGGAATACGGTTTGTACGGGGCGGGACAGGACCTGTTGGTGGACGCGCCCTCCGGCAACATTCGGGGGGCCGGTCCGGCGGTGGCCGAGGTGGAGTTCGACCACGATCCGGTGAAGACCAATCCGGTTCGTCCGGCCGAGTCTTTCATGGTTCTGGCGGCGGATAAGTGCGGCCCCGGAGCTTACAACCTGCCCATGTTCCTGGGGTTCGCCGACCCCATGTACTGCGCGGGCTTGATGCTGCCCCGAGTGGGTGATGGGTTCACCTTTAACCCACATTTCCCATATGGCTAAAAAGCTTTCTCAGTAATTCGTCGATGGTCTTTCAACCATTGTCTAATTATGGGCCCTTTTTGCGTGTTCCAAGCTATAATAACTCCATGATATGTCACTTTGCAGTAATATGCCGTAGGCATCATGGAGGCACCTGATGGGTGACGGCGAAAAAGCCCCTCTCCGGCTCCAATTCAACCCCAAAGTCCGCCTGGAATTTCACGGCTCAACCATCACCTCCGACGCTG
>JAKZUA010000228.1:0-8634 GCA_047516825.1 Dehalococcoidia bacterium | reverse complement strand
TGCCAACACCCCTCTTCCAGGTGTGAAGAGGCTTCCTTCTCTGGCCCCAAGTGCTCCTCCGCAGGCCTATTCCCGCCAAAACAACAAGAGAAACCGATTCTTAAGCCACTCGTTAGGCTTATTTCAGCACCCTGCTAGAGGTCTGAGCGAGGGATACGCTTTCAGCGTCCAGGTATCCCAACGGCTCGAATAGCCAAGTAACTACTACTTGTTCTTCAGGTTGAGCCAGGTTATAGCTGGGCATCAGGTCTTCCTCCCTCTGATGGCTACCGTGACTCTCTGGACCGTGGCTACTGAGTCGACCTCGAATTCCAGAACGTCGCCGGCCGCGATGGTCGTGGTCCAGGTGGCAAGAGTCAAGTCCTGGTTTTTCTGGGCCGAGGAAAGGGTGGGCAACTCCGTGCCGGCGATGGAAGTTAGCGTCGGAAAGCCCGCATAGGTGCTGCGATTCACGTCCACCACGATGGAGCCAGACTGATCGCCAAGAATGGTCCATCCCTCTATCTCGATGGCAAAAGGGATTTCAACATACCCCTTGCTCCCAGCGGTGATGGCGCTGCCTCCCCCATCGATGATGAAGTTGATCACCACGGTGTCGTCCTCAAAGGCCACCGCGCCGGCGCCGTCGGCCTTGGCTACTTGCCCATCGGTGGCCGCATCGCTGGCCAGGTCCTGCACCGCCAGCTCATCGGCTCCACCGTCGGCATGGCGCGCTGCATGGTCCTCGTTATGATGGGCAGATCCGGAATGAGTAGCATCTACCGTGGGGGCGTCGTAAGTGCCGCCCAGCTCTCCAGCCGGCGCATCTTCCCCGTTCACCAGGGTTTTGCGGCCCGAGCCATTCCCCACCGTCAGCCGGTCTCCATCCGAATCCCATACCGCCTGTCCTTCGGCGGTTTGGGCCGGGGTTACTGCGAAGGGAATATTGAACGTCGCCGGCGTTAGCGTGTCGCCATCCGCGGCCTGGCTGTGGTCGTGGGACCGGGCATGGTGGGCGTCTGGGGAATAGCCAGAGCCGTGGGCATGCACATGGTCTGACCTGGCCGGTGTGGTGGCAGCGCCGTCAGCCTCAGCCGCAGCTACATCCAAGGGGTATCCGGCGGACGGCGCGGTGAACACATGCTGATGGTCGGCCCGGGTGGCGTTGCCGGAAACTCCTTCCACCTGAGCATCGCCAATATCGATGTTTCCGCTGGGGGGTCCAAAGGTTACGCCCCCTCCCTGCTCTTCCAGGCTGACGCTGGCGCCGCCGCTGGTACGAACCTTCAATTTGCCATCACTGGAGTCAACGAACACCCGACGCGTACTAGCCGCGGGGTTAGCTGGCGCAACAATCTCTGCCATGTCTGCGTAGAAGGCCCCGAAACTCTCGTTGGTTTCACCCGGCAGTACCGCGCCAGAATGGTCGGCGCTGCCGTGGTCCTGGGCATGATGCGCGCTGCCGGAATGAGTAGCGTCTACAGCCGGAACCGCCCATGTCCCTCCCAGCTCTCCTCCCGGGGCTGCTCCACCATCGAAGTCCAGTGTGTCTCCAGTAAGCGTGAGGGCATTCCCACCAGCTACTTGATTATGGTGCGCGCTGCCGGAATGAGTAGCATCTACCGTGGGCGCGTCGTAGGTGCCGCCCAGCTCTCCAGCCGGCGCGTCTTCGCCGTTCACCAGGGTTTTCCTGCCCGCGCCGGTACCCACTGTCAGCCGGTCGCCATCCGAATCCCACACCGCCTCTCCTTCGGCGGTTTGGGCCGGGGTTACCGCGAAGGGAATATTGAACGTGGCCGGCGTTAGCGTGTCGCCATCCGCAGCCTGACTGTGGTCGTGGGACCGGGCATGGTGAGCGTCCGGGGAATAGCCGGAGCCGTGGGCATGCACATGGTCTGACCTGGCCGGTGTGGTGGCAGCGCCGTCAGCCTCAGCCGCAGCTACATCCAGCGGGTATCCGGCGGACGGAGCCGAGAATTGATGCTGGTGGTCTGACCGGCTGTGGGTAGCTCCCGCGCCCTCCGCAGCGGCATCGCCGATGTCTATCCCTCCGGTTGGAGCAGCAAACCCTGCGGTGTGGTCGGTGTCGGCATGGCTCTTGTTGTGATGATCATCTGGCCCGGCGCCATCAATATCCGGATGGTCAGCCACCGACGCTTTAACCCATGCTGCGCCGGTGTCACGATACAAAATGTGCTCATCGGTTGCCCAGAAAAACCTGTCCACGCCTGTGGGCGCTAGCAACTGCCGGTAATAGTGGTGGGATTCAGCCCCGATGTGGGCCGCGCTCCTGTAATTGACGCTCATGAGCTACCTGCCTGGGCTGCTCTGGGCACTGCCCGAAATGGGGGCTGAAGACGGAACGACAGCTTCCGGCTGGGGGTTTGGCGGGGTTATCGGCCGGACTTTCGGCTGGAGGGGTAGCAGACCCCTCCAGCGTCTCCGAAATCCCACGTCAAATTGCTGGCCGCACACCGCGCAAACCACGGTGTAAACCTTGCTCTGGCTCGGGCGATCATGGGTGTGATGGTAAAGCTGCTTCAGCGGGTACTTGACTCCGCAGCCGGGGCAGCCAACGTAGGTGGTCATGCTTTCACCGCATAGAAGTCGATTCCCTCTCCATTGGTGTCCACGTCCAAATAGATGTCCGCCAAGTCGAGCCAGCCTACCGCTTCTATGGTTAGGGACTCCGCCGCGTCCAGTCCGTCGTTGGTGGTCGAAGCCACGTCGGCGCCCCCCTGGTAAACCTGGTTGGTATTCGCCTTTTTGGCTATTACCACCAACGACTTTACCCGTTGGCTGGTCGCCACCAGCGGGTCAGCGGTTCCCGCGGTGGCGACGGTTTTTTCCCCTGCCAGGAATACCGGTCCCTCTGAGTTGGCCATATCCCTCTTCCTGCTTTATCCGACTAGGTTGGTCCCCAGGTTTAAGATCCCCTGAACCTGTCCTCTCGTCTCCCCAATAGCGTGGGTGAGAATCAGCCGTTCAGGGTTCGACAAGCTCACTACGAACGGAGCCAGGGGCGTTCGCCCTGAGCCTGTCGAAGGGCGGTCACCACGGTCTTGAAACTTTTCCCATGCTCTCTAGGCTACGCCGGTAATGTTGTACTGCAGGGCGGTGTGGTTGGCCGTAGAACGGTCTCCAGACCGCTCCATGAAAGCCAGGCGCATGCTGATAACCATGATGTTTTGGCGCTTCTGTATATTCCGGGTAGTCTCGATCATCAGCTCCCGGCGGAATCCGATCCGCCATTTACCCCGGTTTGCAATCAGGACGCGGCCCGTATCGGTCAGATTGCCGGCATCGGTAACCTTTCCGTCGGTATCGGCCAGGGCCATCTGCTCCGACACGATTACCGGGATACTCTCCACCGCTCCCAACTGGCCCCGAAGCAGCGTGGCCTCCGATCCCAGCTTGTCCAAGGTTCGGAAGTTGGCTACGCTCAAGGAGCGCACGTAGGTGTTCACATCCATAATGTAAGCCAGCTCCGATGGCCGTACGCCGTTCTTGCCCAGCTTGGCCCGCATCTCGTTGAACATGTCATCGGATACGGCGGCGTTATGGTCAATGGCTTGGGCGGTGTTGTCGATCAAAGGGAGGTGCAACAGCCCGTCGAATCCTATTAACCACTGGGCCTTGCCGGCATCACTGGTCGAAATCGTGGCGCCGTCGGCATTGATGTTGTTGAGGGTTGTGGTATCGCCGTTGACCAGCACATCGTCGATTACCTCCACCGAGTTCCGCACCAGGGAGCTGCGACTTCGGCGGCCATGGCGATCACCGCGTCTTCGTCCAGGGTCAGCGACCAGGGCACCTCGGCCACCAGCTCGTAGGCGGTCAGGGTTTGCCGCGCGGTGGACAGGGCCGTGCTGGCTGTGGCCAGATTTTCCGTGCCGGGAAACCAGTTGACGTTGCCCAGTTGCAGTGGAATTTCAAAGGGATTGGTGGGCATGTCGACGTGGGAAAATAAGGGAGCCACCAGGGTTTCTAGGTTCACGTCCAGCCAGAGAGCTGCAGCCTCTTGGGTCGGGACCAACTCATCGCCGGCTCCCACCGTAGTGCTGTCCATCGCCGCCTTCAGGTTCGTTTGCCAGTCTTCCAGCATGCGAGGGTTGAGGCCTGAGGGCTCCCGCAGTTGGGCGTTTAACACACTGCGGACGTAGGCCAGATCTAACAAGTCCATCCCCTTGTATTTGCCATACAGGGCGCGGGGCCGGTCTTCCCCGCCGAATTTGGCCAGCAAAGCTCGCTTCTCCCCGTCTCGCCACAGATCTTGAATCCGGCTCAGCTGGGCGGCTACCCGGCCAACTTCCTCCTTCAACGGGGGTAACTCTGAGTCCAACCGGGACTGATAAAAATCCCGGATGCCCGCCACCTCTTGTTTGATCAGCTCCATGTCTTTTGACGCCAGGGTCATGCTACCCTCCTCGAGGTATATAGACTTGGGGTTCGCCCATGTTTCCGGGTCCGGGTTTATTGGTCTGGGTATCGGGTATGTGCCTGGGCGATAGCGGCAGGCAGGCTTGCTTCAGTATTTTGCGCTGCTAAGCACCGATAGCAGGGCCGCCAACTCCGAGTCCCCCGCTAACCCCGGGTCCAGGGATTGCCCGGCTCGGCTTTTCTCAGCCGCAGCCAGCATTTCGGTTAATTCCCCAACCAGCTTGTCTAGGTCATCGATTCGGGCCGCCAGCTCGGGCCCTAATCCCTCCTCCCAGATTGATGGCGAAGCTGGTGTCGGCGCCTCCAAGCGCCTCAAATAGCTGCCAACCCTGGGGGCCTGGTCCAACGCCCGCCGCAGAGCGGCCCGGTTGGCCGGTACCGGCACCGCGCTGATTTCCAGCAGCTCCTGCTCCAGAAAGCGGATTCCCAGGAAGGCTCCGGTTTGCTCCTGTCTCCGCTCTTCGAATCTGATCGGTCGGAACCCCACCGAGACCCCCTTCTGATAGTTTTGGCGGTATAAAGTGGCCACTTCCTGGGCAAACTCGGTGGGCGCGAACTCGATGGTGGCCAGTAGACGGCCCGGGTCTCGCCAAACCGATGACGCTCGGCCGATAACCGGCCTGGCGTAATCATGGGCCCAGAGAAAAACCGGATTTTTCCGATAAGACTTCAATTGCCAACCCGCGGCCATAATCAGGTCGCCATGCCGGTCCACCTCCTCGTTGGAGATCACAAAGGTCATCTGCTGCTCCGATTCGCCGGTCGCGGACTGGGCTTCCCGGTCGCTCCACTTTCGCAGCAGAGGGGCTTCACTGAGTCCGCAACGATAGGACTCTAAAGATTCCAGCAATCGTTCCCGACTCCAGGAGTTTTCCACCAGTTCAGGCAATCCTTCTCCTCCCTCTGCTAATCGGTCCGACAAAAGGGCAACAAAAAAAACGGACCCGTCAAGGATCCGTCCCTTTTCTAATTTCTGCCGCTTTATGAAGCCGCTTGAATACTTACCTTGTTGATACTAAAGGTAGAGATGGGGCTTCCAAGGTGTCAACTCATCTCTGACATTGGCCAGCGCTCCGTTATGCTTTGCCGTCCTGAGCCGGCGGCGCCGCCGGCTCTTTCAGTCACCTGGGTCTTTCAGTGCCAACAAAAGCAATCCCAGCCTTTATGCGCCAACCACCCTAACCCGGTGGTTGTTGCTATCCGCGATGTAGATATTGCCTTCCCGGTCGACCCCACAGCCGTGGGGCCGTTCCAACCCGGCCCGGGTGGCATCTCCACCATCGCCGTCTCCGCCCAGATGCCCGCCGGCAATGGTCGTGACGATGCCGGTGGCGGCGTCGATGCGCCGGATGGCGTGGTTTTCGGTATCTACCACTACGATGTTACCCTGCCGGTCGCACCTAATAGCCTTAGGCGCACCCCAGATGGCGAGAAGCGCTGGCCCGCCATCTCCACTGTATCCCCGCTCCCCGGTGCCGGCCAGGGTCGACATGATTCCTTGGACGTCAACCTGGCGGACCCCGTTGCCCTCCCTCTCGGCAATGAAGGTATTCCCGCTGCTGTCCTGGCAGACGGCCCGAGCGCCGAGAATGCTGGCCTCCCAGGCGGGCAGGCCATCGCCCTGCCTGACCTTCTCTCCGTTGCCCGCATAGGTGCTAATTATCCCGCTGGTCAGGTCCAGGCGGCGTACCCGCTGATCCTGAATATCGGCGATCAGAAGACCTCCCTTGGAGTCTAGAAAGCAGTCGTTAGGCTCGCGTAGCTGCGCCAGGTCTCCTGGTCCGCCGTCCCCGCCGTAGCCGGGTTCACCGGTTCCCGCCACGGTGGTGATAATTCCGGTGGTCCCATCGACTTTTCGCACCGCCGCGTTCAGACGATCGACGATATAAATGTCTCCGGTTTGCTGGTGGACCGTCAGGGAGTAGGGCTCGTTCAGCGTGGCCGCAACAGCGGGACCGCCATCCCCGGAGTATCCGGCGCTGCCGTTGCCCACTATTGTGGTGATCACTCCCGTCTCCCGGTCGATTCGGCGCACGCAGTGGTTGCGCGCTTCCGCCAGGAAAATATTGCCTGCGGAATCGAAGGAGCACATGAAGGGCTCGCGGAGCATGGCTGCGTTGGCTGGTCCGCCGTCACCGGCGTAACCCGCCTCTCCGGTGCCGATCACCGTTTCAATCATCCCTTTTTGAAAGGACATGCGGCCCTCCTCTAGGACTGGTTTTTGGTTACAGAACAGTCCAGGTTTTTACCAGTTCCCTCATGGATAAGTCCCGCGGCGGGCTGCCCGGGAGTCCAGGCTACCTCTGGGCCTGCCCCTGGTACCAATCCAAAATCTCGCTGCCCGTCATCCACACCACGCCTTCGAACTGCCGGATATAGTCGAATATCATGTTGTAATACTTGATGCGGTGGGGCACGCCGGTAATATAGGGATGGGTCGAAATGGCCATGACCCGCGCGCCCTCGGCTCCCTCCCGGTAGAGCGTGTCGAACTGGTCCTTGGTACGCTCGAACAGCTCGGGAGACCGGTGATGCTGGACCAGATATATCGGGATGTCGTTAAGCTCCAGCGTATAGGGAATGGAAGTCAAGCTGCCGCTCTTGACTTTCAGTGGATAGGGCTGGTCGTCGTTGCACCAATCGCAGACGTATTCGATGCCCTCTTCCGCCAGAATATCCGGCGTATCGAAGGTTTCAGCCAACCCCGGACCCATCCAGCCCCTCGGCGTTACTCCTGAGAATTCCTTGATCGTGCTTATGGTTCGCTGAATTACTTCGCGCTCGTCCGATTCCCGGTTCAGAACCCTCTGTATAAAGCCATGCCCCATCAATTCCCAGCCCGAATCCAGGCTGTTCTGGACCAGGGCAGGGTAGCTTAGGCAGACCGCGGCGTTAAGGCTAACTGTCGCCCGAATCTGATGTTGGTCCAACACCCTCTTCAAGCGCCAGAAACCTACCCGCATTCCGTAGTCGTACCAGCCAAAGTTCGGAATATCCGGCAATACACTTACCCCCTGAGGTGTCGGCAGCACCGCCCGGGCCATCGGCTCCCTTATGTCCCACTCCTCCACGTTGATGACGGGCCAGACTGCAATGCGGGCGTTGCCCGGCAGCTTTAACGGGGCTCGCTCAAAGATGGGAGAGTATTCCGCTCTTGGATTGACCACTGCACCTCCTGAAATCCGATATATGCCCGGGCTTCGCCTATAACAAAGCCAAGGTGGAATCTACATAGAACGCCATACCGACCCCGGTGGGTTTCAGCTTGGCTTTGGAGCAGTACTTTCGGGAAGCTATTCTACACCAAATCTAAATTGGGGCGTGGGACTATAAAAACTGCTTTCCCGACTCGAGCTCGGAAGAGGAAAAACCCCCAGGTGCTCAGACCTGCCGCAGACGCAGGTCCTTCACCAGCTCAAAAGCGCAGGCGGAAGGGACTAGGTGGCTCGATAGTTCACTATTGGGATAGGACTGTAGCGGTGGTAGCGTAGCGATCGGCTGTAGATGGCAACTGGGGCGGCGGTGCCATACCGGGTGGCTGGATTGGATTCGTCTATTGCCAATTGCGATTATTTGTTGGCTTGCCAAGAGGGATAGCCAAGAGGGATAGCCAGGAGGGATTGAAGGATCAGGCCGCTAAGCGGATTCTTCTTCCGGCAGGTTCCAGGCAGCTACGTCTTCAAGAAGATCCATCCGCCGCTTGACTTCCTTGGTGGCTACCAATACGAGTGCTCGCTGTCTTTCCAGTCGGTGCAACTGCATACGCAGGATCCGCTGAAATTCCTTCATGAAAACCCTCCAGTCTTGGTTTTGCTTTGGTTTATTCAAGTAACAACTCGGTGACTTCACAGCTATATCTATTAAAACCCTATTTAGTGAAAATTTCTGGTCCCAAATGGTCCATGCACGGTGCAGTTCCGGTGAACTTGAGTCCCAACCAGAGGTAGGGGCGTCGTGCGGGCTGGCCACAGAGAAATTTGACAGCAGGCTCGTAAACCCTGAATCATTGAAATAGAAGGCCCCTGGTTCAATCCAGGGGCGGTTCTTTGCAGCTATGAATTTGGCGGAGGGGGTGTCCGTATAAATGACAGGGCTTTAACAGTTAATAGAAGCCTTGAGGAGACCAATGTTGAGCTTGGTATACCTAAAAGTATACCAATACCAGAGAGATACGTTGGAAACCAGACAGTCCATTGTGGGCCCGATAGTTCGGAG
>JAKZUA010000227.1:0-11196 GCA_047516825.1 Dehalococcoidia bacterium | reverse complement strand
GAGGCCCGAGGCCAGCCAAACTGAGGGGCTTTTTCACGCGCTGAACGACGTAGTGATGGCGCGGGGGTCGGTGTCTCGGGTGCTCACCATCCGGGCTCGGATCGACGGAGCCGACCTGGCATCGTTACGGGCCGACGGCATAATACTTTCCACCGCTACCGGCAGTACCGGTTACAGCCTGGCGGTGGGAGGTCCCATACTGGACTCCCTATCCCAAAATCTGGTGTTGAAGCCCATCGCCGCCCATGTGGGGCTGTCGGCCTCCCTGGTGTTGGATCCGGCGGCTCAGGTGGAATTCCACCTGGAGGGCGCCCAGGATGCGGTGCTTAGCGTGGATGGTTTTGAGGACTTGCCCATGAAGCCGGGCGATTGGATTCAAGTTAAGCAGAGCCCGCTCAAGGCCAAATTTCTCCGGTCCATGCCCCACAGTCATTTCTATGCCACGTTGACCCGCCGTCTGGGGTTCAGCGTCCGGGGCCAGTGAGCAACTTGCTAAATGGCTGAGGACGGCGGCGGAGAACCCACGGTTGAGAGCAAGTTAGTCTACCAAGGTGACCGCATCTTTGCCGTCCGGGTGCATACGGTTCGCCTGCCCAGCGGCCGGCTGACCACCCGGGAAATAGCCGAGCATTCGGATTCGGTCTGCATTGTGCCCCTGGACAGCCAGGGCAACGTACTGCTGGTGCGGCAATACCGCAAGCCGGTGGAGTCGAACCTGCTGGAAGTGCCCGCCGGAGGAATTGAAGAGAACGAAGCTCCCGAAGCTGCGGCCCTTCGCGAGTTACAAGAAGAGGTGGGGTATACCGCGGGCAAGATTCAGCGCTTGGCCGGCTTCTGGGTTTCCCCCGGCTGGTGCACCGAATTCATGCACGCCTACCTGGCCACCGAGCTGAAACCCGCCCGGTTGGAGGCCGACTTCGATGAGGATATCACGGTGACACGAATACCCTTGGCCCAAAGTATAGACCTGATCACCAAGGGAGAGATTCAAGACGCTAAAAGCGTCGCCTCACTGTTGCTGGCGATGCGGCACCTGGAAGGTAATTAGCGGAGAAAATTAGCGGCGTCTCTTCCGGTTAGCCGGAATAGCACCAGCTTTAGCCGCCGCTCTGGACCGGCCCCTGGGGTCAATCCAGAGAGGGCAAGGGGAACAGAATGTTGGAACATGATGTCTTGGTAATCGGCGCTGGTCTCGCAGGCATGCGGGCTGCCATCGCCGCCCAAGCCGGCGGCGCCAATACCGCCATAATCAGTAAGGTGCATCCGGTGCGCAGCCATTCCAACGCCGCTCAGGGGGGTATCAATGCCGCCCTGACCGACCGGGAGGACGACTGGGAAGAACATGCCTATGACACCATCAAGGGCAGCGACTTCCTGGGCGACCAGGATGCCATCGAGATCATGTGCCAGGTGGCTGGCAAGTCCTTGATCGACATGGAGCACATGGGTGTCACCTTCAACCGGGACGACGACGGCAAGCTGGGCACCAGGGCCTTTGGCGGCCAGCGGCGGGCCAGGACCTTCTTCGTGGGGGACTTTACCGGACAGGCAATGCTCCACGTAATGTTCGAGCAGCTGGTGAAATCGGGGATACGCAGCTACGAGGAGTGGTTCGTCACCTCGCTGATTCAGGACGGCGAGCAGGTGGCCGGCGTGCTGGCGCTGGAAATCCGTACGGGGCAGCTGCACGCCATCCGCGCTAAAACCGTCATTTTCTGCACCGGAGGCTGCGGGCGCCTCTTTGAACCCAGTACCAATGCTCTGATCGTCACCGGCGACGGTATGGGATTGGCCTACACCGCCGGAGCCCGCCTGATGGATATGGAGATGGTGCAGTACCACCCCACGACCCTGGCGGGCAGCGGCGTACTGATTTCCGAGGCGGCTCGGGGTGAGGGAGCATATCTTCGAGATAAGAACGGCGACCGCTTCATGGAGAAGTATGCGCCCAACATGATGGAGCTGGCTTCCCGGGACGTGGTGTCCCGCGCCGAGCAGACGGAGATCAATGCCGGAAACGGCGTGGATGGGTGCGTTTTTCTGGACTGCACTCACCTGGGTGAGGCCCTAATCCTGGAGAAACTCAGCCAGATTCGGGAAATCGGCATCGACCTGGCCGGCGCCGACATGATCCAGGAGCCCATCCCCATTCGGCCGGGAATGCACTACATCATGGGTGGAATTAAAACCGATGTCGACGGTCTAACTAACGTGCCGGGGATCTACGCCGCCGGAGAATGTGCCAACGTCAGCGTTCACGGTGGCAATCGCCTGGGGGCCAACTCCCTGCTCGATACCATAGTCTTTGGGGAGCGCGCCGGAACCCACGCCGCCGCTGCCTCCAGAAATTCGGACTTCATTGAGTTCAACGAGGACGAGGCAGTCCGCAACGAGGAGGCCCGCATCCAGGGGATGCTGGATCGGCCCGACAACGGAGACCGCTGGGGCGGCATCCGGCAGGCGTTGGGCGAGACCATGAACAAGAACATAGCCGTATACCGAAACCAGGCCGGGATGGAGGAGACCCTGCGGCTCTTTCCGGAGTTGAAAGCCAGGTATGCCCAGGTGCCGGTCCACAACAAGGGCCGGGTCTTCAATACTGACCTGATCTTCGCCCTGGAGCTGGGATACATGCTGGACTGTGGGGAGGCAATAGTCGTCTCGGCCTTGGACCGTCGGGAGAGCCGGGGGGCCCAGGCTCGCACCGATTTTCCGGCGCGGGACGACGAAAATTGGCTCAAGCACATTACCGTGACCAAGGGCCAGGAAGGTCCGGAGGTGGGCTATTTGCCGGTCACCATAACCAAGTGGACTCCCGAGGAGCGAAAATACTGACAACTTATGGATGTAAAAGTCAACATAAGAAGGTATGACCCCGATGCTACCGTGCCGGTTGCTTACTGGCAGGAGTTTTCCCTGGCGATTCCCGAAAACGCCACGGTATTGGATGCCCTAATCCAGATCCGGGAGGAAATGGACGGCACATTGAGCCTGCGCTGCTCCTGCCGCAGCGCCATCTGCGGCTCCTGCGCCATGAGAGTAAATGGGCATGCCGTCCTGGCTTGCAAGACCAGGGCGTCGGAGTCCCTCAACACGGTCGGAGTCATGACGGTGGAACCGGCCGGGGTCATGACGGTGATGAAGGACCTGGTAGTTGACTTCGACCCCTTCTGGGAGAAGATCCGCGCCGTGGAACCCTACCTGCAACCCCAGGGTCCGGAGCCCGAAGGCGAGTACATCGCCTCCAACGAATCCATGCTCCACCTCTCCGGCGTGACCGCTTGCATCATGTGCGGGGCCTGCGTCTCCGATTGCACTGTTTTGGAGGTGGACCCGACCTTCCTGGGTCCGGCGGCGCTGGCCAAGGCCTACCGCTTTACTGCCGACCCCCGCGACGGGGATGCCGCCGGGGTGTCTCGGCCCAGGCTGGAGCAGCTCAGTCTACCTTCCGGCATGTGGGATTGCACCCGTTGCAACGAGTGCGTTCAGGTTTGCCCCAAAGGGGTGGCGCCGATGGACCGGATTATGGCGCTGCGCGAGCAGGCTATCTCGTTGGGCTTGGGCGACAACAACGGCGCGCGCCACGCCGAGGCCTTTACCGAGTCGGTGGCCCACTCCGGCCGCCTCGACGAGCTGCGGCTGCCGGTCAAGACCGTGGGCATGTTCAACCTGCCGGCGCTGCTCAGCTTCTTACCTGTAGGGCTGCGCGCTCTAACCCACGGCAAGCTGCCTCCCTTGGTGCACAAGAGCGTGGAGAACGTTCAGAACGTGCGCCGATTATTCAGCAAGGTTAATCAGCCCCCGAGGAATTAGGAGCTATCACATCCTCACCATCACTAGACCATATTCGGAGGACCTACTGAGCCTTGAACATATAGCTAAACACAGTCGGAGCAGTCACAGTTAGGGGAAATCCCCCTTTGCAAAGGGGGATTTGGATCTCACAATTTTAATAATTTCGTCCGGAGGAGCTAGTTGAAATACGCTTTCTTTCCCGGCTGCGTGTCCCAGGGTGGGGCTCCTGAGCTTCATACCGCTACCAAGCTCATCTGCCAAAAACTAGGTATCGAAATCCAGGAGATTAGCGGCTGGACCTGCTGCGGCGCCGGGGTGATGCAGGAGAAGAATCAGCTATTTAGCGACACGCTCAATGCCCGGACCTTTGCTAAGGCAGAGCAAGTCGGCCTGCCGATCCTGACCATCTGCAGTACCTGCCAAGGGGTGATGGGTCAAGCCAACTTGCGGCTGAAGCGCGATCCCAAATATCTGGCCCAGATCAACTCCTACTTGGCCGAGGAGGGTCTGGAATACCGGGGAACCGCCCAGCCCAAGCATCTGCTTTGGATTCTGATCGAAGATTATGGGCTGGACAACCTGCTGGCCCAGGTTACCCGGCCCCTTTCCGGTCTACGGGTGGCTCCCTTCTACGGGTGCTACATCGTTCGACCGACGGAGGCCCTGGACATTGAGGAACACCCGGAAAGACAGACCTCGCTGGAGACCTTAATTGAAAAGGTGGGAGCCACGCTAGTGGACTTCGCGGGCAAGACCCGTTGCTGCGGTTTCCCCATCCTCACCATTAACGAAAAGAACTCGGTGGCCATGGTCGCCAAGCACACCTCTGAGGTCAAGGAGTTGGGCGCAGATGCCATGGTGACGCCCTGTCCGCTCTGCCACCTGAACCTGGACGGCTACCAGCCCAAGGCATCGAAGCAGCTGAATCGCAGCATAGACCTGCCCATTTTGCACCTGCCCCAACTGATCGGCCTGGCCATGGGATTCAGCCATCAGGAGCTGGGTCTACAGAAGCACATCATCAACACTCAGCCGCTGCAGCTGAGGATAGGGGCGGGAAGCTAAGGGGGCTTGGTGGCATGGGGGCTGACTCCGGAACGACTCCTCCCGTGACCATTGCCGGGTTGCCGGCGGGCGCACCCCGCTATGCCAAATTCTGGGAGCGCCTGGCTGCCGGCGCCATCGACTTGGCGCTTGTCGCAGTGTTTATATTCGTTTTGGCGATGATAGCGAATCTTTTTACCACGATTGCTCCGAATAAGCCGACGGTCATACTGACGGGAGCGGGAGAGGCGGGCCAGATAACTACTGAAGAGTTTGATCGGCTACGTCAAGAATTGCGTCTTGACGCCCCTTGGTATATGAGGAAGGGACTCTTTAGGGTGTTGGGAATAGTTGCAGTGGTTGGGATAGCCGCGTACTTCTGGCTGCTTACTGGAATATTGGGACAGACCCTGGGGAAGCTGGCCCTGAGGATTCAAGTGGTGGATAGCCAAGGTACGGTTCCGGGGCTGGGCCGGGCCGCCCTGCGGGAATTGCTGGCAAAGCATGTGCTGTATTGGTTGGTTATTGCCTCCTTGGTTATTGCCTTCCTGATTTTTGCTCTGTCCCTTGCTGTGGTGGCCGCATTGTTGGCACTGGGCTTAACGGTAGTAGGCGTACTGGCATTCCTCTGGATGATATGGGACCAACGCAAACAGGGCTGGCACGATAAGCTGGCACGGACCTACGTGGTAAAAAAGCCGCGGCCTTAACTGACGCCGGCGGCTTAGGAAAACAGGTCCCTGATATCGGTGGAGAAACCAGGGATGACCTGGCCGCCGTCCAGAGTGTCCTCTTCCGATAAAACGCTGAATTCCTCCGGCGAGCGGTAAACCGTCACCGAACGAGTCGCTGGATCAATAGCCCAAAGCAGGCGCACTCCCGCCCGCATCCAATCGGCAATCTTTTCACGCACTTCCCGGGGCGAATCACCGGGAGATACCACCTCCACGGCCAAGTCCGGCACCATCTCCAGGTAGCCCGGCGGCAATTCTCCCGCTTGCAGTCTCTCTCTTGCCACGAAGGCGGCGTCCGGTGCCCGCACGGTGTCCGGATCCCGCCTAAGGATAAACCCGGTTTCCGCCGCGAAGACTTCACCCAACTGATTTGCCCTAACATAGGAACCGAGGACAATCCCGATTCGCATGGCGACACTGCCGTGTCTGCCCCCGGCTGGTGGCATCTCGAAAAGTTCTCCTTTCACCAACTCGTAACGGCGGCCAGTGGTCGACAGCCGGAGCAGTTCTTCTGCGGTCAGTGTCGCTTTCTTAGTACGCATAGCTGCTCTCCCTTTCATTCTAGCAGCGTGGGGACTACGGCCTCGAAGGCCGCTAGGGTGCGTTCTATGTCCTCATCGGTGTGGGCCAGGGATGGGTAGAATTTCTGAGGCCAAGCCTTCAAGACGCCCTGAGCCAGCATCCCGGCGTTAAACCGGTTCGTCATCTGCGAGTCGCCCGCCAATCCGTCCCGGTAATTCCGCACCGGCCAATCGGAAAAGAACACGTCGAAGAGGACGCTTTCGCCGCAGCTTTGCACCGCAATACCCTGCTCCCGGCAGCTGTCCAGCAGGCCCTGGCGGACCCGCTCGCCAATGGCATGCAGGCGTTGGTAGGTTCCCTCCTTCCGCAACTCCGCCAAGGTCGCCAATCCGGCGGCGCAGGCGATGGGGTTACCGTTGAGGGTACCGATCTGGTTTACATAAGTATCGGAGGCAGCCAGACCCTGGTCGTAAACCGACATGATGTCGTCCCGGCCCATGGCCGCCGCCAAGGGGTATCCCCCGCCCATGATCTTGCCCATCGAGCACAGGTCCGGCGTTACCCCGTAATATTCCTGGGCCCCGCCGTAGGCCAACCGAAATCCGGTGACTACCTCATCGAAAATCAGCGGGATGTTATGCTGGGCGGTTACCTGTCGGAGCCCTTGGAGAAAGCCGGGCTGGGGAGCGATGATTCGCTGTAGGGGCTCTACGATGACCGCCGCCAGCTCCCGATGGTGGGCCTCGATTATAGCCGTGGTGGTTTCCAGGTCATTAAAGGGGGCAACCAGCGTCAGATCCTGGATGACGGTGGGTATGCCGCCGGAGCTGGCTACCGCCTGCGGGAATTCCGCCGCTCCGGTCGAGGTAACGCTCATCATGGCGTAGTCGCTGGTGCCGTGGAACCCGCCCTCAAACTTCAGTATCTTTTCCCGTTTCGTAAAGGCGCGAGCGGCTCGCATGCACTGGGAACAAGCATCGGTGCCGCTGGTGGTGAAGCGAACCTTCTCCGCGCAGGGGACGGCCTGACAAATCTCCTCAGCCAGCAGCACGGCCTTCTCGTTGATGGTGAAGAAGGTGCTGCCCTGGGACACCGCTTCTATTACCGCCTCCATAACGGCGGGATGGGCGTGTCCCAGAACCATGGGCCCGGAGCCCATCAGCCAGTCGACGTACTCATTGCCGCTGACGTCCCAGATTCGGCCACCCCGACCCTCCCGGGCCAAGAATTGAAGCTCGGCAGGGAAGCTGGTGTTACCGCCGCTGCCGCCGGGCATGTACCTGGCGGCCTTTTCCAATAATTCTCGCTCCAAGGGCGTGTGACTAGGCATAGGGGTTATCCTTGCCTTGAGATTGCTTTCAAGCTCCGGTCAAAATCTTAGCCGCTCGCCGCCTTGGCCTGGTTCATTACATCCACCAACTCTTGGACGCTGTCGGCGGAGCGCTGGAGCGCCTGCTTTTCATCGGTAGTGAGATGAATTTCAATGATCTGTTCCATCCCTCCGGCTCCGATCTTCACCGGTACGCCGACACACAATCCATTGATGCTGTATTCGCCCTCCAGATGGGCGCAGGCGGGCAGAATGCGCTTTTTGTCCAGCAAAACCGCCTCCACCATTTGGGTGATGGCGGCGGAAGGAGCGTAGTAGGCGCTGCCGGATTTGAGCAAAGCCACGATCTCCCCGCCGCCCTGCCGGGCCCGCTGCACCAGCTGCTCGACCTTTTCTTCAGCCATCATCTCGCCGATGGGTATGCCACCTACTGTGGCGAGACGGACCAAGGGCACCATGTCGTCGCCGTGGCCGCCCAGCACGTAGGCTTGGACGTCCTCTACCGACACCTGCATCTCCTGCGCAATGAAGGTCCGGAAACGGGCGGTGTCCAGAACTCCAGCCATGCCGAACACTCGGTTTCTGGGGAAGCCGCTGGTCTCAAAGACGTTCTGCACCATGGCATCGAGGGGATTGGTAACCGCGATAATGATGCATTCCGGAGAATACTTGACTACTTTCTGGGTCACCGCCGCGGTGATCTTCATGTTGGTCAGGAGCAGGTTGTCCCGGCTCATACCAGGACCCCGGGCGATGCCTGCGGTAATGACCACAACGTCCGAGTTGGCCGATTCCTGGTAGCCGTTGCTGCCGGTTATGCTGGCATCGGAGCCGATAATGGGGCTGGACTCCAGCATGTCCAGGGCTTTACCCTGGGGCAAGTCTTCCACCACGTCCACCAGGACCACGTCGGCATATCCCAGCTGATGGATTCGCTGGGCAGTGGTGGCACCAACGTTGCCCGCCCCAACCACGGTTACCTTATTGCGCATTTGGATTCACTTCCTGTCTAATTCAGCTTACCCGCTAAGTTTAATACTTTATGCTAAAAATCAGCGTCCACGATCGCATTCAGAGTGGCGCTGGGGCGCATGGCTTTTGCGGCCAGCTCATCATTGGGATGGTAATAACCACCGATATCCACCGGCTGTCCCTGAACGTCGTTCAGCTCCTGAACGATTCTGTCTTCGTTGGCGGCCAACTGCTGGGCCACATCGGTAAAGCGAGCTTGCAGCTCTGGATCTTGTGTCTGTTTGGCCAGCGTTTCCGCCCAGTACAGAGCGAGGTAGTAATGACTGCCTCGGGTGTCCAGTTCGTTCACCCGACGCGATGGCGACCGACTGTTTTCCAAGTACTGTCCAATCGCTTGTTCTAGGGTCTCAGCTAAGAGCTTCGCCTTGTCGTTCTTATACGCCTCGCCGAAATGCTCGAAGGAAGCGACCTGGGCACAGAATTCACCCATAGAATCCCACCGCATATGGCCCTCCTCCAGGAACTGCTGGACATGCCTGGGAGCCGTCCCACCAGCACCCGTCTCAAACAGCGCACCACCGTCAAGCAGGGGGACGATAGAAAGCATCTTGGCACTGGTGCCCAATTCCAGGATGGGGAAGAGGTCAGTCAAATAATCACGCAGCACATTTCCAGTCACGGCAATCGTGTCTTCGCTAGCTCGGCTGCGCGCCATCGTGAAGCCCATCGCGTCGATAGTAGACATGGTGCGAATGTCCAACCCGGCCGTGTCGTGCGTGGGCAGATATTGGTCCACCTTCTTAATCACTTCAGCGTCGTGGGACCGGTTCGGATCCAACCAAAAAATGGCCGGCGAGCCGGTGGCTCTAGCCCGATTGACCCCCAGCTTGACCCAGTCCTGAACCGCCGTGTCTTTGGTCTGGCACATCCGAAAGATATCGCCTTCCTCAACGCTCTGTTCCATCAGAGTTGTGCCCGATGCGTCCACGACTCGAATCGCCCCGTTACCGGGAGCCGTAAAGGTCTTGTCGTGAGACCCGTACTCTTCGGCCTGTCGGGCCATCAGCCCCACATTGGAGACACTGCCGATGGTAGACGGATCGTAAGCCCCATGCTTCTGGCAATCTTCGATAACCGCCTGATATAGAGTCGCATAAGAGCGATCCGGGATCATTGCTATCGTGTCGTGCAACTCGTTGTCGGGACCCCAGGTGCGGCCGCCATCGCGGACAATCACCGGCATGGTGGCATCGATAATCACATCACTCGGCACATGCAGATTGGTGATACCCCGGCTGGAGTTCACCATCATCAGCTCTGGACGGGCGCTGTAGACCGCCTGGATATCTGCCTCGATTTCCGCTCGTTTGGCCTCTGGCAGAGATTGAATTTTGGTATAGAGTTCAGCCACACCATTGTCGGGGTTTACCCCCAGCTCACCCAGCACAGCTGCGTGTTTGGTCAACACGTCCTGGTAGTAAACCGACACACAATGGCCGAAGATTATCGGATCGGACACCTTCATCATGGTCGACTTCAGATGCAAACCAAGCAGCACGCCATCAGCTTTGGCCTTTTCCATTTCGTCAGCGTAAAACTGGCGCAACGCCTTCACATTCATGGCGGCACAATCGATGATTTCATCAGCTACCAAGGGGATATCGGATTTGAGTACGGTCACACCACCATCGCCGGCCACAAACTCGATCGTAGCCGATCCATCTGCCGCGACTGTCACGGCCTGTTCACTACCGTAAAAATCACCACTGGTCATGTGGCCAACGCGGGTTTTGGACACTTCCGGCCAGTCTTGCATCATCTGATGGGGATGGCGCTTGCCGTGCTCTTTGACCGAGGTGGACGACCGCCGATCGGAGTTTCCTTCCCGCAGAACCGGGTTGACCGCGCTACCTAATACCCTGGAAAAGCGCTGATGCACTTCGCGCTCTTTGTCGGTTGTAGGTTCATCGGGGTAGTCGGGAATATCATATCCCTTGTCCTGCAATTCCTTGATCGCGCCTTTTACCTGGGGAATTGAGGCACTGATATTGGGCAGCTTGACAATATTCGCCGCCGGCTCCAGGCACAGCTTACCGGCCATGGTCAGATAATCGGGGATTTTTTGCTCATCTCTCAGATTGTCTGGGAAATTAGCGATAATGCGGCCAGTCAACGAGATGTCCCAGGTCTCCAGTTCCAAACCGGACCCCTTGGTAAAGGCCTGGAGAATCGGCAGCAACGAGTAGGTGGCCAGGGCCGGAGCCTCATCAACTTTAGTATAAATAATCGGGGATGCTTCTGGCATATTATTCTCCTTAATCGATAAGATTCACGGGCTGCTTCGAGCTGCCAAGAGATGTTTAACTATGGTCCCGAAATTTGAATCATTCCCGACAGTTTCACCAAAATTATTGCCTATTAACGAGTTTAGCGTTCCAAAATGTGCCGAAACTGGGAAATGTATTCGCGGGGGGCATGCTGCCGATTCCACGGTTGTGGGTGGAGCTATGCTTGCCCTTCCTTTGCCGCAGGACTACTCGCCCAATTGAACGAACTTTTCAAGCCAAGGGTCAGGTGGCAAGCGCCTAGCTCCGGGTATCTGGGCTTGGGCCAGACCCATTATACCTCGGCTTATTTATTACGGCTACCTTGCTCCCTCAGCCGTAACTGTTCAGACTTGATGAGGTGAATTGGCTCAAAGCCGTTGGAAAAACGCTGGCATGGCCGGGGGAGTTGTGGCATACCAGGGAGGTGGACACTGAACTAGACCTGAACGCGGCGAGTCGCGAAACTCTGCTG
>JAKZUA010000226.1:0-3759 GCA_047516825.1 Dehalococcoidia bacterium | reverse complement strand
CTTAAACAAAACACCTGGGGCACAGGGGAGGAATGTAACATTTACACGGCTCGCCCTTATACCCAGCCACAGTAATCCGGAGTTCTCTTCCCCATTTTAGCTGAGAGACACGAAAATCTGAAAAGCCGAACCCAAGTTGGGCAAAAAATGGAGGTTTTATTATGGTACCCCATTGGTTTAGAAGTCCCAAGGTACTGATCCTTATCCCCATATTGCTGCTCCTGCTGGGGGCCGTTGCCTGCGGCTCGGCGGCGGAGCCAACCACTTCGGCGCCGGCGGATACGCAGGCTAAAGATACTACCCCAGCAGATACCATGAAGGATGTTCCGGTGGCCAAGATGGAGCCCACCGCCATGCCCGAAGCTACCACCAAGAAGCTGGACCGGCTGGTCATAGCCGTGTCTCCCTTGGGCTGGGACACCAACTACAGCTACAAGGTGACCACCAGCGGCCTGCTGGACAAGCGGCCCGTGCTGGAATACCTGATCGCCAACGATCGCAAGACCGGCGCCTACGCTCCGGAGCTGGCTACCTCATGGAAGATGTCTCCCGACGGCTACACCTGGGATATTACCCTTAAAGAGGGGGTCCAATGGCAGGCCGGGCCCCTCAGTCCCCCGGAAGGGTGGGGGGAGTTCACCGCCGAGGACGTGAAGCACTCCTTCTGGCTGCTGATCCACCCCGACTCCGCCGCCAGCGGCATCGGCGGCTGGCGCAATATGACAGGCGTAAAAAAGGGGATGACCTACCCGGAAACCTATGCCGTCATAGATGATTTCGTGGAGATCATCGACCCCCACACTTTAAAGCTCCATACTCCCCAGGTAATAGCGGAGATGGAGTTCTTCCTTGCCCACAGCCGTAACTTTCCCATCGAGAGCAAGGCCCGCTGGGACGCCATCGGTCACGACGGGTACGGGGAAGCCATAGTGGGCACCGGCCCCCTCAAGTTCATCGAGCGAAAGGAAGGGGTTCACGTGCGTTATGAGGCCGTGCCGGACCACTGGCGGCAGACTCCGGACTACAACGAGTTGGAGTTCCGCTGGGTGCAGGAACCGGCCACCCGGCTGGCCACCCTGCTCACCGAGGAGGTCCACCTCAGCGATATCGAGCGGGCCTCGCGTCCCCAGGCCCTGAAAAAGGGTATGAAGATCATCACCAGCACCCAGCCGGCCATGTTCAACAAATGGTTCTTCGGCGGGTTGTGGTGGACCGAGCCGGACAAGCTGGATGCCAACCTGCCCTTCCTGAAAAAAGAGGTGAGGCAGGCGATGAACAAGGCGATCAACCGGGAGGCTATCTCCGAGGCCTTCCTCGGGGGCAGCGATGTACGCATTGGCGGCGAATCAATTTACGGCTTTGACCCCACACTGGACGAGGCCATCTGGCCAGGCCTGATTAACCCCAAGTGGGCCGAGGACTGGGACGAGGTTTACGGATACGACCCAGCCGCGGCCAAGCAGCTGCTGGTGGATGCGGGCTATCCAGAGGGTTTTGAGTTCACCCTTTACCTGTACACCCAGGCGGGTCTGCCCGAGATGGTGGACATCGGCCAGGCTATGGCTCTGGACTTTGCGGAGATTGGCATAACGGCCAACCTGGTTAACCTGGAATTCTCCGGGGTACGGGGCCTGTACCGGGCCCAGGCTCCGGAAATAAACGGTGGCATGTGGGCCAGCCGCAGCCAGCACCGCACCAACTACTCCCTCGCTGGCTCGGTCACCAACTCCACCACCTCCCACCGCTGGCAGCGGGAGGATACCGACGCCATATCGGCCAAATTGGGCGAAACGGTGGACAAAGCGGGTAGAACCGCGCTCTTTCGGGAATGGGGAGACATCGTGTATTACGACTTCATGTACATCCAGATGTTTGCCCTGTTCGCGGACATCATGGTCAACCCCAAGTACATCGCCGGGTACGACTTCCCCGGGGTCTACAGTGGCTACTACGGCGGCCTGGAGTACGTTGACACCATACCCCAGTAACGCCGAATGTGCAGGGGCGAGGGTGCCTCGCCCCTACTGCTGCAGCCAATTACTCAGTTTTCTTTTCATCGAAGAGGGTGGGGGAGAACCAGTGTTCTCCCCCTTAACAAGGGGGAGTTTAGAGGGGGTGATATAACCCCTCCTAGCCTCCCCTAATTAAGGGGAGGGAATTTTCACCCACCTTCCAAGGGAATAGGGCCTCGCTAGAAATATCGGCTTTCGCCCATCGGAGGCAGGAATGCAACGGTATATCCTTATGCGCATCGGGCACGCCGCGCTGGCTTTGCTGGCCATCAGCGTAATCATTTTTGCCCTGACCCGCATCACTGGCAATCCCCTGGACGTCCTGCTGGCCGAGGAGGCGACGCCGGAAGACTACGAATTGGCCATGGAAGTGTGGGGCCTGGACAAACCCCTCCATATGCAATACCTGACATATCTGGGTAACATTGCTCGGGGTAACATGGGCTACTCCATCAAGTGGCCGGGCAAAAACTCTGCGGACCTGATTGCCAGCCGGCTGCCCGCCACCATCCAACTGGCGGCTTTCTCCTTACTTTTGGCGGTGGCGATGGCATTGCCCATCGGGGTAATCGTGGCGGTGAAAAAAGACACCCCCATCGATGTTATCGGCAAGATCATCGCCCTGCTGGGCCAGTCGCTGCCTTCCTTTTGGCTGGGCATAGTTCTGATGTGGATCTTCGCCGTAATGCTGGATTGGTTGCCTTCCTCGGGGCGCGGTGGCTTCCAGCATATGATCCTGCCGGCCATCGCCCTGGGCTGGAGCGCCGTGGCGGCGATAATGCGCCTAACCCGCTCCTCCATGCTGGAGGTGCTGGACACCGAGTACGTCAAGCTGGCCCGAATTAAAGGCGTGCCAGAGTGGAAGGTCATCTGGAAGCACTGCCTCCGCAACGCCGCCATCGCCCCCCTGACTTATTTCGGCCTCATCCTGGGGGGGGCAATGACCGGTTCGGTGGTAATTGAAACCGTCTTCGTTTGGCCCGGGGTGGGCCTGCTGGCCATTGACGCCCTGCGGTCCAGGGATTTCCAGGTGGTCCAAAGCGTGGTCCTGTTCTTCGCCATAATTTACATCGCGGCCAACCTGTTGGTCGACATCCTCTACGCCTATCTGGACCCCCGCATTCGATACCACTAAAGCCCAACTCCAGTTTGCTGAGGGAGAAGAAATCCGATGGCCGAAGTAGTATTACCTGAGCGATTATCCCCGGCGCTAGCGGCGGGCAGACGGGTAAGGCGCAGCATCAGTAGGGTGCGCCAATACCCGGTCATTCCCATGGTAGTCATGCTCATTGTTCTGATCCTTCCCGCCATCTTTGCCGGTCAGCTAGCGCCCCATGACCCCCTGAAGCCTGTGCCCGGGGGCATATTGATGCGGCTGCAACCTCCGGTTTGGGCCGGGGAAGTGTTGCTCAAAGACCCGGCTGGTGATTTGATTCTTGGTGCTGACGGGCAACCGATGGTGGAGCGTGAAGCCGGTTCCTGGTCCTATCCCCTGGGCACCGACAAGCTGGGCCGGGACAACCTGAGCCGGATCATCTACGGGGCGCGGGTTTCCCTAACGGTAGCGCTGGTTTCCATAATCGCCGGCGGAATCGTCGGCACCACTCTTGGGCTGGTCGCCGGGTACTTTGGCGGTTGGTGGGACAACGTGATCATGCGGCTGGTGGATATCAAGCTTTCCCTGCCGTCTATCCTGCTGGCCCTGGTGCTGGTGGCGGCTTTGGGGCCTAGCTTCGCGACGGTTATC
>JAKZUA010000225.1:0-3112 GCA_047516825.1 Dehalococcoidia bacterium | reverse complement strand
ACAGCCACTGCAGACCGCCATCGGCGCCCCCAAAAGCGCCTGCGACCGCCCGCCAACCTCCCGTCTACCCGAATTCGAGCCCGGATCATCGCGCCTGCAACTCCCTCCCCCCTCTTCCGCTGTCCTCACGCCCTCCATCCGGGTCCATCGGTGGATTCGAACTTAACCTGGACAAAACCTGACTTAACGGCTCCAAGGGGTTCGGTAACTCGTTTCCCCACTCATGGGGCCTACGCTGATCGAAGGTTAAATGAAGGTTGATCAAAACACTCAGCTGTAGTCATTACGGGAGGCTCAAGGCTTTATGAAGAAGATTTTACTGGTAGATGACCACGCCCCCACCAGACTGTTGTTCAGCAAGAGTCTGGCCCAACAGGACGCCAACTACGAATTTTTGGAAGCCAGCAATGGGCGGGAGGCCTGCGAAACCGCCCTGGCAGCCAAGCCTGACTTGATTTTGATGGACGTTTTGATGCCGGTTATGGACGGCTACGAGGCCCTGGCCAGCCTCAAGGAAGACCCAGAAACTCAGGCCATTCGAGTCCTGATGTTGACTGCTTTAGATTCGCCCCTCCAGCAAAAACTGGCCTACGACCTGGGCGCCTTTGGATATGTGGTTAAACCAGTTAGGCTTGACGAGATGAATCATACCGTGAAGCTAGCCCTGGACCGCCGGCGTAAAAGCTGCCAGATACCCGCCGCCCGGTTACCACCCTCGAACCCACGGGAGATGGCTACCTGCGATAGCAGCATGGTGATCACCCCTCGGAGTGTCGAGGCCTGGGACCTGACGGCCAGGGAACTTGTGGCAGAAAAGCCGGGTCCAGGTTAGGGCGTATTTGTCCTTCTTGCTTCAAAGTCCCGACTGTTTGGGGCCCATGGCCCGCGCCGAAGGTCCTCCCAGGTCTGCGCCGGCTCAACCACTTCTACGACGCCTTTCGGAGGCGGAGCATTATGTGGTGGTGACGGAGCATTCCGGGTGAGCAGTCCCAGAGCATGGTACAGGAAAACAGCTCCAATACTGATAGGGAAGGTGTTCTCAGGCTCAGTCTTCGGCGGCTTTTCCGCGTAGCTGACCACAGCGGTTGACCAAGTAAACATCATCAACGTCAAAATACGCTCGCATTCACCGCCTTAGAGGTAAAAGCCCCTATGAGTGCAAAAATGCCCAGCACGAATCGGCCCATGACTAAACGCCGGATAACCTTCCTTGCTGTCCTCTTATTTGCTGTGAGCATGGGAATAACCGGGAGCTTGGTGAAACTCGTTGAGGACCAACGCCGCAATGAGAAGCAAGTTGCAGTAAGCACTATCGGAAGCGGTTTGTCTCACTCGCTGCAACGGCAACTGGACCGCTCGGTATCATCGACCTATGCCCTGGCTTCGCTTATTCGGCAGAATGAGAACCACACCATCGATGACTTTGACGCAGCCGCTGGCGACATGATCGAGACCTATGGCGGTATAGATAGCTTACAGTTGGCACCTGATGGAGTGGTCTCCCAAATATACCCCTTGACCGGTAACGAGAAGGCTATCGGCCATGACCTACTGGAAGACCCCGCTCGCCGTGTCGAGGCATTGGCAGCCATTGAATCGAGGGAACTGACCCTCGCCGGGCCGTTTACCCTGGTTCAGGGTGGTGTAGCCGTGATTGGCCGGTTGCCGGTGTTTGTTCCCGATGATGCCGGTGGCGACCGGTTTTGGGGTTTCACCATCGCCCTGATTCGCCTGCCCACCTTGCTCGGTGCAATCAACCTGGAAGAGATTACGGAGCAGGGCTATGTTTATGAGCTTTCACGCGTTCACCCGGACACCGGCGAGCGACAGGTGTTTGTCAGATCGACCGAGACAGATATCCAGAATGCCCTAGCCTTCGCCATCGAAACGCCAAATGGAGCATGGTCATTGCGCCTGGCGCCACAGAGTGGGTGGAGGCCGCTATGGTTGCTGGCAGTCGAGGTCCTCACGGGGACACTGCTCAGCGGTTTGTTGGCGATTCTATTTTATTACTACCTGCTACGCGTAGAGCGCCAAATGACTGAACTGGCGCTACAAAAAGCCCATAAGGATTTGGAGATAAAGGTCCAGGAGCGAACGGAGGAACTGGCCAAAGTTAACGAAGTGATGGCCGTGGTCGATGAGAACGCTAAGATCATCACCTCCACTCTGGATATTGATGAGGTGTACGAGAAGTTTGCCCTTGAGGTGAAAAAGCTGGTGGACTTCGACCGGATGAACATAAATACCATTGACTACGAGAGAGACATTTACCAGATCAAATACCATTTCGGGGAAGAACCGCTCCAACTCTCGGTTAACACCACCGGACCCCTGGCGGGTACCCCAACTGGAAAGGTTGCGGATACAGGCCAAACCCTGCTCCAGCATGACATTGCCCTCGGCCCCAGGTCTCCCATAGGAGAACAATTTCTGCAAATGGGCCTGCGCTCCAGCGTAAAGGTACCGCTGGTTTCCAAAGGCCGGGTCATTGGCACTTTGGGTTTGCGCCGCCGCCGGGTAGGCGCCTACGGACTCTGGGAGCAGGCCATTCTGGAGCGGCTGGCAAACCAGATTGCTCCGGCCGTGGAGAATGCCCGGATGCACGAGGAGCGGGTACAGGCCGAGGAGCAGCTCTCCCAAGCCCAGAAGATGGAAAGCGTGGGCCAGTTGGCTGGTGGCGTGGCCCATGACTTCAGCAACCTGCTGACCGTCATTATGGGCTTTTCCCAATTATTGTTGGAGGAAGCGCCTCCTGAGAGCCCTACAAACAACTACCTACAGGAGATCCAGAAGGCCACCGAGCGGGCCGCCAACCTGACTAACCAGCTGCTGGCCTTCTCCCGCCGCCAGGTCATCGAGCCGAAGGTCATTGACCTGAATGGCCTGGTTATGAACCTGGACAATATGCTCCGGCGTCTGATCGGGGAAGATATTGAGCTGGTAACCCTGCCCGCCGCCAACCTGGAACCGGTCAAGGCAGACCCCGGGCAGATAGAGCAAGTCTTGATAAACCTGGCCGTCAATGCCCAGGACGCTATGGGTGAGGGGGGGAAACTTACCATTGAGACGGCCAACGTTACCCTGGACGCCGGGTACGTCCGGCAGCACG
>JAKZUA010000224.1:0-4777 GCA_047516825.1 Dehalococcoidia bacterium | reverse complement strand
CCGGACGTTGAATTGGTGGACTTTCATCTGGAGGGCGAAAAGCTGCCGGACCTGGATGCCGGACCAGATTCCTGGCAGGATTTGGTCCAAGTCACCGCCGGTCAGGAGCCCCATTTCGTTTTGCTGGCCGACCCCCTCAGCTTTCCGGCGCAGAACCTGCTCCTGGGGTTGGATTTCGCCTTCCCCAATTCCGTCAAAATAGGAGGGCTGGCCAGCGGCAGCCAGGAGCAGCGGCAGAACGCCCTATTCCTGGGAGACCAGGTCCACTCCTCTGGAGCGGTAGGGGTAGCTCTGCACGGAAACATAGCTCTGGATACAGTGGTGGCTCAAGGCTGCCGGCCCATCGGCAAGCCAATGCGCATCACCGAAAGCCGCCGGAACTTGCTGGTGCAGTTGGACGGGCAGTCGCCCGTGGCGGTTTTGAGAGAGTTGTTCCGGGAGCTTTCCGAGCGGGACCGAGGGCTGATGCGGCACTCCCTGTTCTTGGGAGTGGTAATGGATGAATTCATGGATGAGCCTCAGCAGGGGGATTTCCTCATCAGAAACGTTATGGGCATGGATGAGCGAAACGGGATGCTTTCAATTGGCGAGTCGCTCAAAGAAGGCCAACTGGTGCAGTTCCATTTAAGGGATGCGGAGACCTCCACCGAGGATTTAACCGCGGTGCTGGAGCGCTACGCCGGGGTTAACCGGGAAAATCAAGCCCACGGTGCTCTCCTGTTTTCTTGTATGGGCCGGGGTCAATATCTCTACGGGAGGCCCCACCACGATTCCGAGCTGTTTCGCGACAAGCTGGGGCCGGTGCCCCTGGGCGGCTTCTTCTGCAATGGAGAGATCGGACCGGTCAGCGGGACTACCTTTTTGCACGGCTATACCAGCTCCTTTGGCATATTTCGCCCCAAAATTTGACCGCTTTACCCGGGTAGTGCCCTAACCCCCAGAATGCCGCCAAGCTGGAAGAAATATGTCGCCGCGCCAGCTTAAAGCGGGCATCCCGGTATCTCTCTCCGGCCAGTTTCAGGTGCAGGGTCGGCAGGCCCTGGCAGGTTTGCAAGCCTGGGCCCGGGACGTCAACGGCACCGGAGGCGTCTGGGTGCGGGAGCTGGGGGAACGTCTGATGTTGGCCGTCCGTCACTACGATGACGGCAGTCGTAGCGACCTGGTGCGGCGGGCAACCCAGCGGCTAATCTCCGAAGATCGGGTTGACCTGCTTTTCGGTCCCTATTCCAGCGTGCTGACCAGGACCGCCGCTCAAGTCGCCAAGGGGAACGACCGCCTTTTGTGGAACCAGGGCGGGGCATCGGATGCAATTCACCAGGAAGGAAATCGCTGGGTCGTGGGCATCCTGAGCCCGGCTAGCGAGTATCTGGTGGGCCTGCCCCCTCTGGTGCGGCAATCGGATTCTAGGGCGTCCCGACTGGCCATTATCCGCGCGGCTACCGGAGCCTTTCCCCAAGCGGTAAGCGAAGGCATGGTGCAACAGGCGTTGGGCATGGGCTTTGAATTAGTGATGAAGCGAGAATTCGACCCGGCCATCACCGACTTCACCAATATTCTCGATGCGGTGGACCAAGCCCGGCCGGACTTGCTGCTGGGCGTGGGCCGCATCCAGAACGACTTGCTGCTGGCCAGGCAAATCGCGCAGAGGGGATGCAGAGTCGGCGCAGTGGCGGTAGTGGCTGCCCCAATCCAGCAGTTCAAGACCCATTTGGGTGCCGCTGCTGAGGGCTTTCTGGGGCCCAGCCAGTGGGAGTTCACCGCCCAGCAGCCGGCGCCGGTGGAAAATGGGCCTCCTGAATATGGGCCGGCCGCTGCACAAGTATTGGAGTCAGTGGGTGCATCCGGGGCGGCCTCCGGGGTCGAGGTTGACTATCCCCTGGTTCAGGCTTACGCGGCCGGGCTGGTCGCCCAACGGTGCGTCGAGGAATCCGGCAGCCTGGAGCCGAGGGCGCTGCGGGAGGCCGCGGTGAGCCTGAACTTTTCGACCTTCTATGGGCGTTTCCGGATAGACCCCTCCACCGGCCGGCAAATCGGGCGTTCCCCGTTAATCGTGCAGTGGCAGTGGGGCAGGAAGGTGGTGGTGTGGCCTCGGTCGCGGAGCCAGGGCTCGCTGATTTACCCCTGGCCCGGCTGGACCGGGCCAGGTTGAGCCGTCAGGGTTCGGGTAAATCCCCCTATATCCCCCTTTGCAAAGAGGGATTAAGGAGGATCTGGATTTTATACCAAATCTGCATTAAGAGCGCATTTCCAGGTAATGCCGCTGATCTGGTAGGGGCACGGCATGCCGTGCCCCTACGGAATAACCCGGACTTCCATGCGGCCTTTGGGTGGACTCGACGCCGGGCTACTTTTCCAGCTTGATGGGATTGCTCAGAACCCCGATTCCGTCAATCTCTATCTCGCAGACGTCGCCGTCCTTCATTTCGCCGGGCTCGCCGGGGGTTCCGGTGTAGATCATGTCCCCCGCTTCCAGCGTGACGAATTGGGTGCAGTAGGCAATCAGAGTGGGAATGTTGAATATCAGGTAGGTGGTGCTTTCGTTTTGGATCTCTTTGCCACTGATGCGAGTTTTCACCCGAACGTCGTGGGGATCGATGTCGTCCACAATGAATGGCCCGGCCGGGGAGAAGGTATCGGAAGACTTGGCGCGCCACCAGTTGCGGTCCTCGCGCTGCCAGTCGCGGGCGCTGACGTCGTTGCCGCAGGTGTATCCCAACACATGATTCATGGCATCGGCTTCGGCGACGTTGCGGCAGGTGTCCTTGATAACCACCACCAGCTCGCACTCCGCGTCCAGCCTTTCGGTTCCCTTGGGACGGATGATGGTTTCGTCGGGCCCGATTACCGAGGTCGGCGTTTTGTAAAACACCATGGGTTCGGTGGGTCCGGGACGGTCGTGAAGGTGGCTGGAGTAGTTGAGGCCGATGGCCAGGATTTTTTGCGGGATACAGGGGGCCAGCAGCTTAACCTCCGAAACTTTGTGGGTATGGTCGGTGACCTGGAAGGTCTCAAAGGGGCTGGCGCTCAGCTCCTTTACCGAGTCCCCTTCCACCACGCCGTAGCTAATTTGACCGTGAGCGAGATACCGCGCGAATTTCATAACGACTCCTCCTGCTTTGAGCTAACTCATCGGTGCGCAGCCGAACAGCCACTTGGACTCACATCAGTGTCCAATCCCCATCTAGCTGAATCTGGCGTATTTTAACGCCTTTAACCCGGTATGGCTACCTATCTGGCTATCTGCCCCTAAGGGACGCTACTCGTCCGCCAGACGGATTAAGCCCGGACGTTTAAGAGCAGGTGTTCAAAGATATCCCGGGCATAGCATAATTCCCGGCACGTCATTCCGGCGCAGGCCGGAATCCAGCGTCATTTGCCCATCAACCTGGGGGCGGCACCTGGGCTCCGGCTTTCGCCGGAGCGACGAATACACCGCCACAGTGCCCATCGATGCTTTTGACACAGGCTCTAAGGAAAGAACGTGGCTCAGCTTTCAATTACCAGCTTGCCGAAAAACTCCCGGGACTCCATAACCCGGTGGGCTTCGGCCACGCCGTCCAGGGGAAATACCCGGTCAACGATGCCGTGTAATGAGCCTTGATTGACCATTTTCATCATGTCGGCAAAGGTGCGTCGGCTGCGTCCGCCGCTGCCCATCAACTGCAAAGGCCGTCCCTGGAGAACAGAAAGGTCCATGCTGGCGCGCGCTCCGGAGGTAACCCCGGTGATGACCAGCCTACCCCCTGGTTTGAGGCAGAGCAGGTTCTCCTCCCATACCTCCGCGCCAACCACGTCGAACACCAGGTCGACTCCCCGGCCGTCGGTCAGCTCCTTCACCCGCCGGCTAATGTCCGGAGTTTCCCGGTAATTGATAACCTCATCAGCCCCCAACGTCTTGGCTTTTTCCAGTTTCCAGTCGCTGCCCGCAGTGGTTATCACCCGAGCGCCGAACATCTTGGCAATCTGAATGCCCATGCTGCCCACGCCGCTGCCCGCCGCCTGGATCAGCACGTCGTCCCAGGGACGAATTTGGCCTTGAGTGACCAGGCAATGCCAGGCGGTATGGGCGGCGATGGGCAGAGCGGCGGCCTCGGTAAAGGACATGGAGTCGGGAATGCGGTGGGCGTTGATGGCCAGGGCGGTAACGTATTCGGCGTGACCCCCATCCAGGTCTACCCCGTGCCGCTTTTGGTTGGAACAATACTGATCCAGGCCTTGCAGGCAGCTGGGGCAGACGTCGCATTTGGTCCGGTTGTCTAGAAGTACCCGATCTCCCACCTTTAGGTCGCCCCGCGCCTCTGGACTCATGTTCACCACCTCACCGGCGATGTCGCAACCCATGATTCGGGGAAGGCCACCGCGATAGCCGGATCCGGCGCGAAGGTTCAGATCCAAGTGATTCAGCGCGCTCCCCCCTACTCGAAGCATTACCTCCCCGGGGGCAACCTCCGGCTCGGGTCGCTCCCCATGGGTCAAAGCCTCCGGACCGCCGTGTTGGTCGATGTACACTGCTTTCATCGCGTCTCCTTCTTCTGGACAATTTGGGCGGAACTATCAGGATAGGTAATAATGCCGAGACAAAAGATAACCCATATTAACTGCCCCTAGCTACTCCGTCAAAGCTGGGCCCGTCAAGTCAGGGCAATCGCGTCTAAAACTGCCTTTTCGAACTTCGGTACAGAAGGCTAGCGAATGGTAGATATTCCGATGCTTTCCCAGCTATTTTGACTATAACACGTAAAGATCGAAAGACTTCCGGGACTCGTCAGACCCCAAA
>JAKZUA010000223.1:0-2575 GCA_047516825.1 Dehalococcoidia bacterium | reverse complement strand
CTCGGGTCGTCCAACGCCGCGAAGTATTCGGCGATGGGTGCGCCTGTTGCCTGAACCATCACTACCCCTCCCTAGTTTCGTCATGATGATTACTATTTTAAACAAATTTAAGAAAGATAATAAGACGCGATTGCCCTGTCTTACCTTCCCGCACCGTACCCGACTCCCCACCCCTGTGGTACCATGTTGCCTGCTTCCGGCTAAATCCAAGCATGAAAACCGCGGGCCAGACGGGGGCTAGCCACTCTAATTGGTGGTTGGACGGCGAGGAGGACCAGGGTAATGAAAGCGCTGCAAGACATTCGGGTTCTAGACTTGACCAGAGCATTGGCCGGTCCCTTTTGCACCCTGATGCTGGGCGACTACGGAGCCGATGTGGTCAAGATTGAATTGCCCGGCACTGGGGATGACACCCGTCGTTGGGGGCCTCCCTTTATCGGAGAAGAAAGCGCCTACTTCCTCTCCATAAACCGCAACAAGCGCAGCCTCACTCTAAATTTCAAAGAGCCAGAAGCCATCCAGATTTTTTTGCGGCTGGTGGAAAAAGCTGACGTGGTGGTGGAAAACTTCACTCCGGGGGTCATCGGGCGCTTGGGGCTCGACTACCAAGCCGTCAAATCGGCCAACCCTCAAATTGTCTATTGCTCCATCTCCGGGTTCGGGCAAGACGGTCCCTACCAAAGCCGGCCGGCCTACGACCAGATCATGCAGGGGGTCAGCGGTCTAATGAGCATCACCGGCGAGGCCGATGGTGAGCCGCAGAAAGTGGGCATCGCAGTGTCCGACATCGGGGCCGGAATGTGGGCCGCCTTCGCCGTTATGACCGCGCTCCACCACCGGGAAAGAACCGGCGAGGGTCAGTATATTGACATCTCCATGCTGGACGCGCAAATAGCCTGGCTCACCTACCAGGCGGCCTATTACTTTGCCAACGACGAACCTCCCCAACGGCTCGGCGCCGCCCACCCAACCCTGGTTCCCTACCAGGCCTTCATGAGCCAAGACGGCAAGTACGTAAATGTGGCGGTGGGCTCGGAGCGCATCTGGGAGCGCTTCTGCGAGGGCATTGACTGGGAAGACCTCAAAACTAATCCGGAGTTCGCCCTTAACGGCGACCGAGTCCGCAACCGCGCCACCCTGGTTCCCTTGCTGCAGAAATACTTTTTAACCAAACCGGCCAGCCATTGGGTGGAGGTCCTCCAGGCGGTGAACGTGCCGGCGGGGCCGATAAACGACCTGGCCGATGTTTTTAGCGATCCCCAGGTGCTACACCGCCAAATGCTATTAGAAATCCCCCATCCCACGCTCAAATCCATTAAGCAGACAGGACTGCCCCTAAAGTTCTCCGTTACTCCTGGGGGATTGGACCGGCATCCGCCCCTGCTGGGAGAGCATAACCGGGAGATTCTAGAGGACCTGGGCTACTCCGCCGCTGACGTTGAAAGGCTGGCGGAAAACTCGATAATCTAGGGCTGTCCCCAAGAAACGGCAATTGGCTTCTGACCAATCAATTCCGACCGGCCAACCTTCCCCAGCCGGCGTGCCCGGGCCCATCCGCTGCGCCTGGACCGGCTCAGACCCGCTGATGGTCGAATATCACGACACGGAATGGGGTGTACCCCGGCACGATGATCCGTTGCTGCTGGAATACCTGACCCTCGACGGGGCGCAGGCGGGTTTGAGTTGGTCGACCATCCTCAGGAAGCGCGAGGGTTATCGACGGGCCTTTGATGAATTCGATCCCCGTCTCATCGCCGCTTATGATGAAGCCAAAGTGGCCTCTTTGCTCCAGGACGCCAGCATCGTCCGCAATCGACAGAAGATACGGTCCGCCGTCGCCAATGCCCAGGCCTTTCTCCGCCTGCAAGGGGAGTTTGGCAGTTTCGACCATTACCTGTGGTCGCTCTTGGGACCCCATCCCCAAAAGAACACCTGGCGGCTGGATTCGGAGATACCCGCCCAAACTACCCAGGCCGAATTCCTCAGCAAAGAGCTGAGAAGCCAGGGGTTCAGCTTCGTCGGCCCCACAATTTGCTATGCCTTCATGCAGGCAGCCGGCCTGGTCAACGATCATCTGGTGAGTTGTTTTCGCTATGACCAGGTATCTTGATGGCGGGCCGCATTTCTGAGAGGGTGCGTCAAAAGGGTCGATGGGCTCTGTGGCGGTGTATTCGTCGCTCCGGCGAAAGCCGGAGTCCAGATGCCGCCCCCTGGTTGATGGGTAGATGACGCTGGATTCCGGCCTGCGCCGGAATGACAGAGGCAAAATTGCACCTTGCTTTCATCCCGTCAGCCGATTTATTATAGGGCAGTTTCATAAGAGACAATGGTTCGCGGTTGCTAGCAGGAGGTCTAACCGGCGTGGATTTGGGTTTGAGAGACCGGGTTGCCATCGTAGGGGGTTCCAGTCGAGGACTCGGTCGGGCCATCGCCCTGGCCTTCGCGCACGAGGGCGCCAACGTTACCATATGCGCCCAGAACGATGAAGCCCTGCGGCGGACCGAGATAGAACTGGCGCGGGTGGGCTCCCAGCACCACGTTCTGGCCATCCCGGCCGATATCTCCACCGCCAGGG
>JAKZUA010000222.1:0-4242 GCA_047516825.1 Dehalococcoidia bacterium | reverse complement strand
GTCGGCCCGGCCTGGCGGAAGCTCCCATCACCATCCCTTCGTAACAGGCATGACAGCCACTAATCTTTCCCAGGTTTTGCCCCAGGTCTTCCTATGAGAGCCTTGCCGTGAAAATCCTGGTGAAAATCCGGTGCCGCAACGGATGGATACGCTGTGCGGCCTGGCTACCCCTGCTGCTGGTTTTGTTCAGCTTTCCCATTGAAGCCCGGACACTGGAAGCCCAGACACCCGGCGCCTCATCCAATACAGGCAATACAGGCGACTCCGGACCTACCCTGCCCTACGACGAAGCCGAGGCCCAGGCCATCGACCGCCAGATCATGTGTCCGGTCTGCCCGGCCGAATCCATTGACCAGGCCCAGGTACCCATTGCCCGGCAAATGCGGCAGATTGTTCGGGACCAGCTGACCCAGGGCGCCAGCCAAGCGGAGATACTGGAATTCTTCGCCCAACGCTACGGACCGGACATTCTCGCCTCCCCACCTAAATCGGGGTTCAACCTGCTGGCCTGGGTCTTTCCGGTGGTGGGGATGGCCGGGGCGTTGATAGCGGGCTGGTTGGTTATCCGGTCGATGGCAACCCGACGTTTGGCTAACCCGGAGCCGCCGGTCTCCCCGCAACCCGACTTGGAGCCCTTCCTCAACCTGGTCGACGCCGAGATTGGCTTGGAGCCGTCCCCTCGCACATCTCCCCACACATCTGATGAGGGGCAACCTGGCGTAGCACCTCGGCGAGAGGGAGGTCCATCTAGCCGTGGCTGATTTGGGCGCCATATCCCTTTGGATTGCCCTGGCCCTGTCGTCCTACGCCGTGCTGGGCTCGCTGCTGGGTAAATTTCGCGGCGTGCCGGCCCTGGAGGAGAGCGCACGCCGGGCGGTTTATCTGCTGCTGCTGGTGCTGCTGGTGTCCACTCTAAGCCTGGTGGGCGCCTTCATTAGTCATGACTTCAGCCTGGCTTACGTGGCGGCCCACAGCAGCCTGGCCATGCCCAACATTTTCACCTGGGTGGCCTTCTACGCCGGCAACGAGGGCTCTTTGCTTTTCATTGCCTTCGCCCTCTCGGTTATGGCGGCGCTGGCCCTTTGGCTGGCTCCGGCCAGAACCAGGGAAACTTTGCCCTATACCGCCGCGGTGCTGATGTTCGTGGAAACATTTTTCCTGGCGGTGATGGCCTTCATGGCCAACCCCTTCGACACGCTGCCGGTGGCGCCTCTGGACGGCGAAGGCATCAACCCCTTGCTGACCCACTTCGGCATGTTCTTCCATCCTCCGGCGTTGATGACCGGCCTGATTGGTATTACAGTTCCCTTTGCCTTTGCCATGGGGTCTCTGATAGGGAGGCAAAATGAGGATCAGTGGGTGGACGCCGGCCGCGCCTGGGGAATAATCGCCTGGGTGCTGCTGGCCAGTGGCCTGCTGCTAGGCTCCTGGTGGGCCTACACCATATTGGGATGGGGCGGCTTCTGGTTCTGGGACCCAGTAGAGAACGCGGCCTTCATGCCCTGGCTGGCGTTGACCGCCTTCGTCCACTCCATAATGGTGCAGAAACGCCGGGGTATGTTCCGCATGTGGAACATCGTCTTGATAAACGTAGCCTTCGGGCTGGCCCTATACGGCATGTTCATGAATCGGGGTGGTCCGGTGCCATCGGTCCACTCCTTCGGGTCATCCTCCCTGGGAGCCATCTTCCTGCTATTTTTGGCGGTCGGGGTGCTGGTTCCCTTCGCCATCTTTTTCTGGCGCTACAATTTGCTCAAGAGCGCCCAATCCCTCGACTCCATGCTCTCCCGAGAAGCCGCATTTCTGGTCAACAACCTGCTGCTCCTGGGGATAGCTTTTGTCACCCTATGGGGCACGGTCTACCCCCTGATCTCTGAGTTGGGCACCGGCGAGAGGGTTACCGTGGCCCGGCCCTTCTACGACCAGGTTAACGGACCGCTGTTCCTGGCGCTGGTGTTGCTCATGGGTATTGGGCCGCTGGTACCCTGGCGCCGGGCCAATCTGGCCAGCCTGCGCAGATCCCTGCTCTGGCCGGCCAGCGGCGGATTGGCTGCGGTCGCGGCGCTGGCGCTCCTGGGCATCCACCAACCTTACGTCCTGATCGGATTCGGATTATGCGCTCTGGTGACCACCGGCATCGGCTTGGAATGGTTCCGAGGCACCAGGTCCCGGCACCGATCCTCCGGGGAAAACTACCCCCTGGCCTTCTGGCGTCTGCTCATGGCCAACCGGCCTCGCTACGGAGGCTATGTGGTCCATCTGGCTGTGGTCATGGTAGTCCTGGGCACGCTGGGAGCTACCTTCTTTAGCGTGCAACGTGATGTGTTGCTAGCGCCGGGCGAGCGGGTTGACATCGCCGATTACCAAATCGAATACATCGGCACCACCGCCACGCCCAAGGCGGACCGCACCGAGTTCCTCTCCACGTTGCAGGTAAACCGGGCCGGCCGCCCCCTGACCACGATGAATGCCAAGCGCTCCTTTTACCCCTCCTTCGACATGGCTTCCACCCTGGCCGCGATTCGCTCCACTCCGGTGGAAGACCTCTACATAGTGCCCAGCGAGAACCTGCCCGACGGCTCGGTGGGGTTTCGCATCCTGGTGAATCCTCTGATGTGGTGGATGTGGGTGGCCGGGCCGGTGCTGATTCTGGGCACGGTGATTGCCCTTTGGCCCCAGCCGATCCGTCAGGCAGCCGGCGCGGCGTCCCCAGTTCCCACTCCGGCGAGGCAGCGACCCGCCGCCACTCCAGCAGCGGATGCCTGAGCTAACCTAGCTATGGCAATCATGATCGGGGCAGTTCTGTGTTTGTTCAGCATAGCGGTCCTGCTTTACCCCTTCCTTAAGACCCCGCGAGCAGGATCGGCGCTTGGAAGGATAGAGGGCAGTGAGGAGTCTCTCCAACAGCTGGAGTCAGTCTACCAAGCAATCCAAACTCTGCAGCTGGAGCATCAGCTGGGTCGGATTCCCGACAGCAGCTATCAGAATCAGCTGGACGCCTATCGTTTAGAAGCAGCAGAAATCCTGAGAAGCCGGGCGCTGGCGGAGGATGCCAGCCGGGACCCGGTTGTCTCAGCAGAATCTGAAGAGGCGGCCTTGGAGCGAGAAATTCTGCTGGCCCGGGAGAAGATTTACGCCGGTCCCGGGACGCCGGGTTCCCCCGATCCTGAAACCGTTGCCTAATACGATGAAGAAATGAGGACCCTGGTTCTGGCGCTGACCATTCTGGCGGCACTCTGGGCGGCGCTCTTGGCTGGTTTCCCCTCGCCGCAAGGCAGTCCCCGGACGGTTGTAGCCCAACAAACCGTTACCTTGGCCGGCCAGGTGGTGAATCGGACTAGCGCCGCCACCCTGGAGCCGGGCCTGCAGGTGACGCTCCACTCCTTCAGCCAGAGCACCGGCGTCTTTCTCAGCCAGGATGCCACCACCGACGATTCCGGGAGCTTCGTGTTCACTGACGTGGAGCTGCTGCAGGAAGGCGGCTACGCCGTCATCACAGACTATGCGGACACTCGATACAGCACCCTGTTCCGCCCCGAAGACCTGGATAGGCCGGTGGAGTTGGTGGTTTACGAGACTACTCAGGATATATCGGTGATCCGAGTGGTGCACCAGGCCCTGATCCTGACGAAAGTGGACCCCCGCGAGCAGATGATAACCGCCGCCATTTTTGTCAACCTGTCCAATGAGAGCGACCGAACGCTGCTCCCCGACCTGACCAACGTGGGCCCCGGTCGTTTCAGCTTCCTGCGGTTTTCTCTGCCTCCCCTGGCGGAGGAGTTGGACGTGCAATCCGACCTGATAGGCGGGCAAATCATACCGACAGGCTCAGGATTTGCCATGACCGCTCCGGTTACCCCGGGCGAGCACAACATTAGTTTCTCCTTTCGCTTCCCCTACCAAGGTAATGCCTTGTCCTACAAGCAGAGCCTGCTTCAGGGGGCCGACGTGTTTCAGGTGCTGATTCCCCAACGGCTTTCGGATATACAGGTGGGAACGCTGGAGCCGATGCCGCCGTTAAGCGCCGCCGGCGCCTCCTACCTAGTTTGGGAAAGGGTGGAACTGGCTGCCGGCCAGGGGGTCGAGGTTGAGCTGGCGAATTTACCCCGGAGCAACCCCCTGTTCCGCTGGGGACGGGCCGCCACCAACGCGTCTTTCTGGCAAGTTGCTCTGCCCGCGGCAATGGGAGCGGCGCTGGCCGGTCTGCTAATTTATGGCGGAGTCCTGGGCAGACGCCGAGCC
>JAKZUA010000221.1:0-7168 GCA_047516825.1 Dehalococcoidia bacterium | reverse complement strand
CCTCGGGTCGTCCAACGCCGCGAAGTATTCGGCGATGGGTGCGCCTGTTGCCTGAACCATCACTACCCCTCCCTAGTTTCGTCATGATGATTACTATTTTAAACAAATTTAAGAAAGATAATAAGACGCGATTGCCCTGAGCAGGAACATACCAACTTGACGGCAAGCTACGGCGCAATGTTAAAATTGTTAGAGAAAGCTATCGACGCTTTACCTGAAGATACAGACATCAGTGTGGAATAGTGGTCAAATGAGTAAGTCAGAACTGAAAGAATTCGTTAAATCTAAACGTCGGGCTGTTGACGAAAGTAAGAAGAAGTTGGCAAACATCAAGGAGCGCCAATTACTGACCGAAAAGCGAGCGAGGGAGATAAAACTGGGTACCTCCTAAATATCTCTTTTCTGAATTACCATCACTAGCCCCCCTCACGTGGGGGGGTTCTTTTTGTCAGGAGTGCAATGACTCCTCCTCTTGGTCTGTAGGTTGGATCCCAGCGTAACCTCAACTCGATGGCCATTGCCCAGCTCCACCACATAGTAGCCATGTCCAGGTTCACTTGGCACAGTGTCTTCCACCTTAATCTCTGGCTTAGCCACTACATGTCTCTAAAAGTCCCACTCTCTGACAGATCGTCCAGTAGGCAGCTCGGCTGCTTCTGACGGATAAGCCAGCGGCGTGCGCTTGACACAATATTCCTCAAGCCATACCCTTCAGACATAGTCGAGGATCAATCTCCCGACCGAGGAGACCGACAAATGACCAGTAAGGGCAATGGAACAATCGTGGTGCTGAACCCTACCGCGCCACCCAGGGAGGTGCGCTACGCCATGGCGGAGCGGCTATCCGACATACGGGGCAAGTCAGTGGGTTTTCTGTGGAACAGCAAGCCCAACGGCGACGTGCTTTTTGGCCGGCTGGAGGAGTTGTTGCGCCAGAAGTATGAGATAACGGGCACGAGCTACGGCCGAAAACCCACCGCTTCGATCCCCGCCTCCGAGGAAGTGCTGGACCAGTTGGTGACCTCGGTCGACGCCGTGGTAGTCGGTCTGGGCGATTGAGGCTCCTGCACGTCGTGGAGTATCCACGACGCAGTAGAGTTGGAGCGCCGGGGCATCCCCACCGTTACGGTTTGCACCCATTTGTTCGTCACCCTGGGGAATGTGGAGCGACGGTCCCTGGGCATGCCGGAGCTGCCCCTGGCCGTACCCCAACACCCCCTGGGTGGTCTGCGGGCCGAGGCGATCAAGGAGAAGGCCGACGCTCTCTTGGAGCAGGTTTTGGCTGGTCTGACCGCTTCCCCGGAAGGTACTCCAAGCTGATGACTCCGGCGGCCTAGCTACCAGCTGAGATCGGCCCAGGCCAGAGGAGCTGACCGGGGCCGAATTAGTTTTACCGGATTGGTTTTAGAGGTTTTAAGCCCCCCAGCCGCCAGCCTCTTTGGCAATTGTGTCGAAACGACCCATGCCTTCCGAAGTAGCCCTTCGGCTCGGCTCAGGTTAAACTCCGCGACTGCGGAATCTAAATCCTGGGCCCTTAAAACTTCATAACTCAGTGGGGCAGTTACACCATAGCCAATGGCGTCAGGACCATTTTCTTCGGGATTTCAGACCCCTCTCTTCCCTCGGGGTGACATTTGTCGATAATTACTTTCCCCACTGGCTTTTTGATTCCCGCTGGAGACCACCGGACCTGAAACCGTCGCAAAGGAGGCAAACCTTGGTTCAATTGAATTCCCAGCGCATCGAGCTCGAAGATGAATACGAAGGGATTCAGAGCTGGTTTTTGGAGCAGGGCTGGGGCGACGGACTGCCTCTGGTGCCGCCTACGCCGAATCGGGTAGAGGCCATGCTGTCCGCTACGGATCTGGCTCCCGACCACCCGGTAGCGGAGCTTCCTCCCAACTACGGCGCCGCCACGGTGGAAAGGGTGGCGATCAACGCGGTTATGGCCGGGTGTCTGCCGGGATATTTGCCCGTGGTGCTGGCTGCGGTGGAGGCCATGAGTGACCCGGCCTTTAACTTATACGGAATCCAAGCAACCACCCATCCCTGCGCTCCCCTGGTGATTGTAAATGGGCCCATTCGCGCCGGCCTGGGCCTAAACAGCTCCTCGGGCGCCTATGGTCCAGGATGGCGGGCCAACGCCACCATCGGCCGGGCCGTCCGCTTGGTGCTGCTGAACATCGGCGGCGGCTATCCCGGAATAGGAGACATGTCAACTCAGGGCGCGCCCTCCAAGTACAGCTATTGCGTGGCGGAAAACGAGGAAGCGAATCCCTGGCAGCCCCTGCATGTCGAGCTGGGATTTCGGCCGGACCAAAGCACGGTGACGGTGCTGGCCGGTGAGCCGCCCCATAATATCAATGACCATTCGGGCCGCTCCGCCGAGGACATCCTAACCCTGGTGGCCGGAGCCATGGCGGTGACGGGAGCCAATAACGCCTACACCGGGGGACAAACCCTGCTGGCTTTTGGCCCGGAGCACGCTGCCACCATTCACCAGGACGGACTGAGCAAAGCCGACGTGGTGGAGTGGTTGTCCAAAAGGGCCAGGGTGCCGTTGGACCGGTACACCTCCGACACCCTGATGGAACGGTTTGGAGGTGTTCCCGACGGACCCGTTCCCATGGTTTCCTCACCGGATGATCTGTTGATCATCGTGCTAGGCGGCCCTGGGAAGCATACCTCTTGGGTGCCGACCTTCGGGGGAACCACCCGCTCGGTGACCAGGGCCATCAGTCCCGGAAAGGCAGGATAGGCGGGCGGGGACTAAAATCCGCCGCCTTCAACCTAGATTTGGCAAGGTTTCATCTCCAGAGCCCTACCGTTAAGTCCAGCAGCCGCCGGTAACATCAACGTAACATTTAGGTCACAATACCGTAACTCTCACCAAGTTCCTATCTAGCCGCCAGCCATCGGGGGTGGAGAAAAGTGTAATTACAGGTTAGGCTGAGGTTAAGAAGCGGTTCCTCCGACAGAGTCTGCCAAAAGGGGGCTGTCATCAGGGGGGCATTTTGATGCGTCAAAAAATAGTTGGAGTCATTGGATTTACCATTGGGATAGCAACCGGCGATTTCGCGATTCCGCCTCTCTTCGCCGCCCTGGTCGGCGCGGCGACTCCGGAAGCTATTCCGGCGGCCTGGCTGGGCCTAATGCAAGTCGCGGTTTTGGGATCAGGGTTCGCAATGGCCGCGTTGGGCAGCTGGATCGTCCGGTCCCAGGCCGGTAAGCTGGAACTGGGAGAGGCAACAGATTAATCCCTCCCAATTTCTATCGTGACTCGGTCAGAGGTTCCAGTAAGAAGTCCCAGAATAAAACCAGATAGCTGGCAAAATATATGGTGCTGAACTCCGGCAGGAAGTTGCCGAAGTATAAGAGGCCCCCACCTGCTCGATAGTTGGGGGCCTCTGCTATGCCGCCGGAAGGCTTGCCCCGGCAAAGCAACCACCAGGCAGGTTTCCCCGAGCCGCCAATCCCAACCTCTTCCAATTAGGCCAATTCTGGTTAAAGGCTTGGGAGAAACCTGAGGAGAATCCGCTGCCCGTAGGGTTAGGACCTGCCCTGACCCTACTCAAGACTAGATCAGCGGCATTGCCTGGAGATCCGCGCTTCCTTCGGATTGGATATTAGGGTGTTTTCCTAGCCAAATTAAGGGGAGCGGTGATCATATCTGGGATGCCCGGCCTCTGAGAATGTGGCGAGGCATTGGATAACCTAACATGGGTCTAAAGTCAGGTTACAGATTGCCATTGGTATGCCTCCAGTTTGCGGTCAATTTACCATCGCCAAGGCACGAACTGGCTACCCCAGCCCCATCAAGAAACGGGGCAAAAACCAGAGACGCGAAAAGAAGGGAAGACATGGCTCGAAAGAGAGTCCTGATCATTGATGATGAAGACGACATTCGTGAAGTGGCAAAAATCAGCCTGGAGGTAGTGGGTGGTTGGGAGGTAAGCACCTCCGGCTCGGGGTCCGAGGGGTTGGTCATCGCCAAGGACCAGCAGCCCGACGCCATTCTCTTGGACGTGATGATGCCGGACATGGACGGCCCGGCTACTTTCAAGAAGCTACAGCGGGAAGAAGCCACCAGGAACATTCCGGTGATTCTCTTGACCGGCAAGGAACGTCCCTCCGAACATGACGATTTCGATAGCTTGGGCGTGCGAGGTGTCATCGCCAAGCCCTTCGACCCGCTGACCCTTTCCAGCCATGTTTCCCAAGTATTGGGCTGGTCCCCCTAGTTTGGCCCTGGCCGATTCGCAGGAAGAGGAAAACCGACCTCAAGACCAAGTTCTGGCCTTGGTTCTGCAAATCTGGGAGCAGGGCAAAGATAGGATCGTGACCCGCATTGATACTCTGGAGCAGGCCACCCTAGCGCTGCTGGACGGGCGTCTGGAGACCGAATTGCGGCGGGAGGCGGAAAGGGAAGCCCATAAATTGGCGGGTTCACTAACCACCTTCGGGTTTCCGCAAGGTTCTCGGCTGGCCCGAGACATTGAGCAGACATTCCAGGCTGATTCGCCTCTGGAGTCCAAGGACGCGTTGCGTCTTTCGGAAAAGGTGGTGTCGCTGCGACAAGCCCTGGAACGGGAGCCGGTCCAACCAGCCAGCCAGCCTTCTAACCCTCCCCCATCCACCGGATCTCGCCTTCTGGTAATTGACGATGACCGGGAGGTGGGCGATCGGCTGACGGCCGATGCGCCGGGTAGGGGGCTGGAAACTGAATTTACCTCGAGCCTTACCGCCGCGCGGGAAGCCATTTCCCGCCACCGGCCCGCTGTCGTGCTCCTCAATCTCTCAGCTCCAAAAGCGAAAGCAGAGCACCTGGTGTTTATCGAGGAATTGTCCGGTGGCAATCCGCCGATTCCGGTGCTGGTACGGACTCGCAGGGACGCCACCCTGGATCGGGTTCAAGTCGCCCAGGCCGGCGGTCGGGGCTTTTTACCCGACAGTCTGCCCCCTCCCCAGCTACTCGATGCCGTATGTGGGATATTGGGCCAGACGGGAGGCCTACCCGCCAAGGTGTTGGCGGTGGACGACGACCCGCAAATATTGGATTTGCTGAAGGGTTTCCTGGATCCGGTAGGCGCTCGATTTATCGGGGTCAGCCATCCCCTGGAGTTTTGGAATGCTTTGGAGGAAAACGCTCCGGACCTGGTGGTCTTGGACGTAGATATGCCGGAAGCTAGCGGAATCGAGCTTTGCTGGGCGATACGCAGCGATCCCCGCTGGAGCGGCCTCCCCGTCGTTTTCCTGACCTCGAAAAAGGACCCGGAGATCGTGCATCAGCTTTTTCTGGCCGGCGCCGATGACTACGTTGCCAAACCCCTGGTGGGCGACGAGATGGTTATTCGGGTGCTCAATCGGCTGGAGCGCACCCGACTGCTCCGGAGCGGCGGGGAGACGGATGCCCTCACTGGGTTGGGCAACAGACAGCAGTCGACCAGAAATCTGGACCAACTATTAGGCCTGGCCCAGCTACATTCTCAAGCATTTTGCCTTGGGGTCGTCGATGTGGACTCCCTGGCCGAGATCAACCAGCGGCACGGGCACCCGGCTGGAGATAAAGTTCTGCGGCGTTTGGCCCAAATCCTCCATGGAGTTTTCCGGAGTGAAGACGTGATGGGCCGCTGGGATGGTGCTCAGTTCGTGGTCGGCATGTATGGAATGACCAAGGAAGACGGGCTGGAGCGCCTATCTCAGCTCCTGGAATCCATGCACCGGGAGGTGTTTACCGACGCCGGAGGAATCCAATACCAGGTCAGTTGCAGCGCCGGGGTTGCTGGGTGCCCAGCCAACGGCATGGACCTGCCCGCGTTATCCCAGTCGGCCCACCAGGCCCTGAGACAGGCCAAATCCCATGGCCCCAACCAGGTCTTGCCCGCTGGCTGGCTTCCGGGTCAGGAGGCCTTGGCCCGAAAAGTAGATGTTTTGCTGGTGGATGACGACGAGACGTTGGCTTCCCTCTTGCTGCACGCCCTGGAGAACCGCGGCTACGCCACCCGCTGGCTCCAGGATGGTCTGGAGGCCGTGGAGGCCTTGGGAGGGGCAAATCCCCCTCTGCGGGCCTCCTTGGTCCTGCTCGATGTCGATATCCCGGGGTTGGATGGGATTGGTGTGTTGCGGCAGTTGGCCCGGGAGGGAATCGTAGGGCAGACCCGGGTCATCATGGTTACCCGGCGTACCTCGGAAGAGGAAGTGCTCACCTGTCTTGAGCTGGGCGCCTTCGACCATATCTCCAAGCCATTCAGCGTTCCGGTTCTGTTGCAGCGGATCAAGGGGGCGCTAAAGTTAGCGAAAGGCGATGTTTGATACCTTACTGGCCTGGGTGGCGCTGGCGGAGGGGCTGGGCATTTTCACGCTGGCCGGGCTGATGTTGCTCCATGCGCTGGGCTTGTCCTTGCTGAAAAAACACAGCCGCCGTCGGGTGGAACGGGCCAGGGCCCGGCTGCTGGCCTATTTGGAAGCCCAAGACGTTACCAGCGGCGTTCCTGAAGACGTTCCTGGGAAACTAATTGAGCATCTGCGGGCTCTTACTCGGGGACAGCAGGTACACCTTTTCTCCCAAATCATCCCCAACCTCAAGGGTTCTCGGCGGAATGCTCTGACCCAGTTGGCCGGAGATATAAGGCTAACCGATTGGGCCGAAAGGTTATGCCAAAGCCGCCGCTGGTGGCGGCGCCTCCAGGGGATACGCCTATTAACCCCGAATCCACCGATGGACACGGATGGACGGCGTGAGGACAGCGGAAGGAGTGAGGGAGTTACAGGCGCGATGATCCGGGCTCGAATTCGGGTAGACGGGAGGTTGGCGGGCGGTCGCAGGCGCTTTTGGGGGCGCCGATGGCGGTCTGCAGTGGCTGTGCTGAGCGAGATGGCGGGATAGGACACGGGAGAGGCGCTCGCGGACCGGGACTGGCGCGAGTTTGCCGGGACGTTCAGTTGGCCGGATGGCGGGTCAGTTGCAGACGGGTCGTCAGGCTGGTAGTGGCAGGGCGCGCAGCCGGGCCAGGGCGCGACTGAACTGGGTTTCCCAAGGCCAGCGCTGAACGTCCCGGCAAACTCGCGCCAGTCCCGGTCCGCGAGCGCCTCTTCCCGTGTCCTATCCCGCCATCTCGCTCAGCACAGCCACTGCAGACCGCCATCGGCGCCCCCAAAAGCGCCTGCG
>JAKZUA010000220.1:0-3116 GCA_047516825.1 Dehalococcoidia bacterium | reverse complement strand
GCGGCAAGCACCAGCCGCCGCACCCGCTCGTCCACAACGGGGGCAATCGCTTGGTAACGAGCTTGAATCGCTCCTTCAACTATCACCCATTAAGTATAGCTGAGCATGTAGTAAAGAACAAGTTATTTCGTGACAGTGCCTTAGATCCCTCGCCTCCACTACACTACGGCTCGGGATGACATATTTTTTATGCTAAGGAGTATCCGCTTTCGCCAAAAATCATATACTCCTGTCAGCCTCTTGCCCAGGAGAGGCTGGGAGGGTTTATGTCACCCCAAACTTAGAACGGAAGCTCAACTCCTATTCCCTGGTCGACTGCCTTGTGGAAAACCAGCTGCGCCGCCGCGATGTCCTCCAGAGCCACGCCCATGGATTCGAACAAAGTGATGGATTGGTCCGAAGGGCGGCCTGGAACCTTCCCTGACACCAGGTCCCGCAGCTCGTGAGCCATATCCCAGCGGAAAGCGCCTCGGGCTTGGGGAGCCATCAGGTCCCCGCACTCGGCCTTCGCCTGCTCCAGGTCGTCGACGACTATCAAATTGGAGCGGGTGACGGTTTCCTCATCTATTTCCCTTCGCATCCAGTGGTTGCCGCCCGCTGCGTTAACATGAGCCCCGGGCATTAGCCAATCACCCTGTAATACCGGGTCCCGGGCCGAAGTCATGGTGATGGCGATGTCCGCGCCCGTGACGCAGTCTTGGGCACTCTCCACCGGCTCCACCTCCAGCCCCAGACGCTCGGACATTTGCCCGGCGAACTCCTCCCGGCGTTCCTGCCGCCGGCTGTATACCCAGGCCTTTTTGACGTCCCGCACCGCGCAGGCTGCTTCCAACTGGGTTCTGGCTTGGAATCCGGAGCCGATTATCCCAACGATTTCCGAATTTTCTCTGGCCATGTACTTGGTGGCCAATCCGGTGGCGGCCCCGGTGCGGATTTGGCCCATGCGCCCCGATTCCAGGCAGGCCAGCAGTCTACCCGACTCGTAGTCGTACAGCATCGTCAAGAAGGTGCTGCCTCCGGGACCGGCGAAGGACGGGTAGGCCTTGTAACCAAACACACCATGCTCGGCGTCGGCAGCGGCCATGAAATGGAAAAATCCGTTGGGCATGCGGATGCGGGAACGGGGTTTGACCTCCGTTTGCCCCTGACCGGCATGACCGAAAGCCTCCTCCAGCACATCAATACATTCCTTCATCGGCAGCAGCTGCGCCACCTCTCTCTCGTTCAAAAACAGGGCCATTTCTTCCCCCAGTCGCTTTAAGGTCGGCTAAGTATAGCACTAGGGGTTTCCGTCTTAAAAAAGAGAGGCTAGCATGAAGAGTCGCGCTGGAAATTCCGGAGTGGCTTAATTACAATTCCAAGTAATCCTATTTTCAGGAAAATCATTTATGCCTTTGCCCCAGGTATTCGTTACCCGCCAGATTCTGGAGCCAGCCCTGGAGCTAATCTCCCAATCCGCCCAGGTGGAGGTTTGGCCCGGGGAGCTTCCTCCCCCGCCCGAGGTGCTGCGAGAAAAATCCGTCCGGGTGGAGGGGTTGTTGACCAATGTTATGGACCGGATCGACGGCCCTCTGCTGGACGCGGCTCCGGGGTTGAAGGTCATTAGCCAGCTTTCCGTTGGGCTGGACAACGTGGACTTGCCGGAAGCCACCAGACGGGGAGTTCCCATCGGGTACACTCCCGGAATTCTCGCCAAGTCCACCGCCGACCTGGCCTTCGCGCTGCTGATGGCCGCGGCCCGGCGTATCGGGGAAAGCGAGCGCTGGGTTCGTCAGGGCAACTGGCAGATTGCTCATCATCCCAGGCACTGGCTGGGCGTGGATATCCACGAGTCTACCCTGGGAATTATCGGCATGGGACAGATCGGCCAGGAGGTGGCCAAGCGGGCCAAGGGATTCGACATGCGCGTGCTTTATTACTCTCGCACCCGCAAACCCGAGCTGGAATCCCGACTTGGGATGGAATATGCCGAACTGCCAGAATTGCTGGCCGCGGCCGATTTCGTTACCCTCCACATCCCTTTGACGGAAGAGACCCGCCATTACATTGGCGAGCGCGAATTGAGGTTGATGAAGCCCACCGCCGTGCTGGTCAACGCCGCCCGTGGGCCGGTGGTGGACCCCCAGGCCCTGCACACGGCGCTCAAAGAGGGCTGGATCTACGCGGCCGGCCTGGACGTTACCGAGCCAGAGCCGATACCCGCCAACGATCCTCTACTGTCTCTGGATAACGTGGTGGTTACGCCCCACGTGGGCAGCGCCGCCCTGCCGACTCGTCTCAACACCATGCTGCTGGCCGCCCGCAATCTGCTGGCGGGACTGCGCGGCGAGAGGTTGGAAGCCTGCGCCAATCCCCAGGTCTACCAGCGGTTGGGAATTTAGCGTCGGGTTTGTCTTCTGAATATAAAAGAGAAGGGAGTCCGCAAGGACCCCCTTCTTCTGCCTAACGCAGCCCTGAGGCAGTTGGGACTTCTGTTGGGTTGAACTACTCTTTACCTGCTATCGAAATTAGGCAGGTTAGAGATCGCCATCGCGGGCCTGACACTCGGCTACGGTGATAAAATCATACAGGTCAAACTGTGCAGGCATGTCGTGAGCGCCGTCGCTAATCAAAGTGTCTACTAGAGCACCGTCGCTGTGGTTAAGGATGTGCTTATCCACGGATTCGGAATCTATCCACATTACTAGCCACGCCTCGGGCTCTTCCGCCTTGAACGGTTCAAGGACCTCTTCCGAGAACGCTTGATAGTGACAAATATCGGCTTTGTGTGCGCTTTGGGGCTTGGAAGCGAAGGCCGGGCCGGCCAGCAAAGCGCCGGTCAGGGTTACCAGGGACAGAAGGCCGATGAGAAAGATGATTCTCTTGGAATTAAACATCGTCAATGAGCCTGTCCCACAAACCCTCTTCCAGAAGCAAGGCTGGAGCCCTAAACTGGTGACAGCTGAAGATGGGGGTGGACGGGATGGCCTACCATTTGGTGCCCTGTGACCGGGAGCAAGGGTACCTGATGCCCCCTTCCTTACAGGAGTGGCTACCCGAGGGCGATCTGTCCTGGTTCATACTGGACGTGGTGGGGCAGTTAGACCTGAAGGAGTTCTACGCCGCCTACCGGGAAG
>JAKZUA010000219.1:0-3459 GCA_047516825.1 Dehalococcoidia bacterium | reverse complement strand
TTGCCCAATGAAAGCGGGGACTTTGAGTGAATCAGGCCGCATCAGACCGCATTTGACGCTCTTGGAATGCGGGATTATATTTGGCGGTATCCCCGCGGGAGCTATATCCAGGAAAGGTGGTTTGATCTGGGGAATCCCGGTCCAGTCAACTCTGTGAATCATAAACGTCCCCAAACCATGAATGCCCCGGGGCGGAGTCGATTTACCTAGGCCAGGTGGGCAGGTCCCAGGTGCGCGAGTCAGTGAGGCACGTAGGTAGCCGGATGTTCCGCAACCCGGCCTTCCTCCCTTAGCTTGTCCAAGTGGGTCCGCATGTTGCGGGCAGCGGAAGGCCGCAGGTTCTTGCGCAGGTTCTTGGGATACACCGCCGCGACCGCTTGGTCGACGGTCTGGGCACCGCTTTGCAGAGCCTGCAGTAGCTGCTCCTCCCTTTCCTGGCGGTGGTGGATATACCACTGGATGCGGGCCTGGCCGTTGGGTATCACCTGGCCGTGGCCGGGGCAGATGATCTTCGGCCGCTGTTTGGCCATCAGCTCCAAAGAGCGCAGGTATTGCCTGAGGTTTCTAACGCTGGACGATGAGTTACCCAGGATATTGTCTCCGCTGAACAGCACCCGGTCGGCGGCCAGGTAATAGCAAACGTGGTCGTCCTCGTGGCCGGGAGTAAACAGGGCGCGCAAGACGGCTCCGCCTCCAGTGGGAATCTGCTCCCGGGAGCGCAGCTTGAGCACCGCTCCAGCGCCCAGCCGCTGCACCAGGGCGGGCTCCAATTTGGGGTGGCAGCGTACCGGACATCCCATCGTTTCTTGCAGCCGGTCCAGGCCGCCGATGTGGTCGCCGTGACCGTGGGTGATGAGAATTGCGGATATTTTGGGGCTTCCCAACTCCCGATGATAGTCCAGTATTTGCCTGGTCCAGGACCGGTAAGGCTCCCCCGAATCGATCAGGACCATGTGGTCCTGGGGATCCCCCACGAAGTAGATCTGGGTGCCACCGGGGTGCATCGCGCCGAAGCTGGCCTGGTCCTCCATAATGTGGGTGCTGTAAACATGTTCGGTTATCTGCATCGTCCGCCTCGCCCGGGGTGACATTTGGAAATATTGGCTTAAGCGTCCTTGAGATGCCGCCCCAATAGGTCGATAGCGGCCTGGGTCGCCCCGTGCTTGGTTGCGTCCCGATCCCCGGATACGTGGATTTCCACCGCCGTATCTTCGCCATCCTTGACCGAAAGACCCACGAAGAAGGTTCCTATGGGCAAGCCGGACCTGCCCTGGGCCGGTCCGGTAACTCCGGTGGTGGAGAGGGCATAGTCCGTCCCCACCAGCTCCCGAACCCCTTTGGCCATGGCGATAGCAACCTCTCTGCTGACGCTGCCTTTGGTATCGTAAACCTCGTCGGGCACCCCCAGGACTCTCTGTTTTAGACCGCCGGTGTAGGCAACAACTCCTCCGGGGAAAAACCTGGATGCGCCGGGCACAGTGCCCAGGGTATATCCAACCAACCCGCAGGTGCAGGCCTCGGCCACCGAAACGGTTTTATCCTGGGCCAGCAGTATTTCCGCCACTTCCTTTACGTCCATCCTTTGCTCCTCAGGGCTATCCACGGGGTTAGGGATTTATTATTCCGGTTTTCGCAATAGTAAAAAGAATTCCTTATTGCCGGCATCTCCCAGAATCGGCGACTCACTCTGGCCGAGCACCTCGATTCCCCGCTCATCAGACCATCCAATAACCTTTTCCAGGACCCGGGCGTGGACTTCGGGAGCTTTGATCACCCCACCTCTTCCCACTTCTTCCCGCCGGGATTCAAACTGGGGCTTGACCAGCGTCACCGCGGAGGACCCCGGCTTCAGATGGTTCATAACCGAAGGCAGTACCAACGTGAGGGAGATGAAGGACACATCGATGGTCAGGATATCCGCCGGCTCGGGCAGCTCAAAGGGATAGCGGGCGTTGCACTTTTCAATCACTGTGACTCGGGAGTCCTGCCGCAGCCGGTAGTGCAGCTGGCCGAACCCGACGTCCACCGCGTAGACCCGGCTGGCGCCCCGCTGGAGGAGACAATCGGTAAACCCGCCGGTGGATGCTCCGACGTCCAATGCAACCAGGCCATCCACCCCCAGCCCAAAAGCATCCAGGGCGTGGGCCAGCTTCAGCCCGCCCCGGCTGACATAGGGCAGCCGCCCGCGAACCTCCAGGGGAGTCGCTTCCGCCAGGCTGGTGCCGGGCTTCAGCACCCGGCCGACCGGACCGTAAACCAACCCCTCCATTATCAGGGCCTGGGCCTGCTCTCGACTCTCCGCCAAACCCCGCTCGGCCAGCAAAAGGTCAGCCCTTTTCTTGGTGATCTTAGGCGCCATTTCTTTCTGCCATTTCTTTCTGGGGAAGTAAACCAGACCAATTTCCCGGAGGGTCATTCTCCCCGGAACTCGGGATGCCGCTTCTCCAGGAAAGCCCGGTAGCCCTCTTGATAGTCCCGTGTGTCGAACTGAGTCAGGGGAAGGTCGGCCTCATCTTGGGTGAGCTGGTCCAAACTGGGCTTGGCCAATACCTGGTTCAGCGTGCGCTTGTTAATGGCATGAGAAAGGGGAGCCAATGCCGCTATCTCTCGGGCTAGCCGGTAGGTGATGGGCGCCAAGTCTTCGGTCGAGACCACCTGGTTAACCAGGCCCATTCCCAGCGCTTCCTGGGCCTCAACCAGCCTACCGGAATACAGAATGTAAAGCGCATTACCCTTGCCCACCAGGTTGACCAGCCCTTGCATTTCCAGATGACCGATACTTATGCCGAGGCGGGCGGCCGGAATTCCCATCCTACTGTCCTCGGAGGCGATCCGCAGATCGGTGGCGACTGCCAGCTCGCAGCCCCCACCAACGGCATACCCGCGGATCATGGAAATAGTCGGGGTTTCCATTTCCGACAGAGTGCGGAGGAGCCCGTCAACGGCGGAGTTGTACCGCCGGCCCATGGTGGAGTCGGCCCGATATTCCTCAAAATCCGTGATGTCCGCCCCCGCCGAGAAAGCTTCGCTCCCGGCGCCGGTAATCACCACGGCTCGACAATTCCCATCGTCGTCCAGATCCCATAAAAGCTGGGACAACTCTCCCCACATTTGGTAGCTAATAGCGTTGCGCTGCTGGGGACGGTTGAGGGTTATTGTCGCCAGCGGCGGGACCCGCTCCAGCAGAATATGGTCAGACATCCGGTATCTCCGGGCCGTAAAACTGGGACTTGGGCGGTCCTTGGCCAGTAATTGGAATCGCGACTGGCTCGAGTTTACACTACCCTGGCCGGCAATTAGGTGTCAACCAGCCCTTTCCACAGGGCAATCGCGTCTTAACCAAGGAGCACTTTGAGTAGGTAATCCTCAACCCAGCCGGCTTTCAGCCGTTTACCTTGAAGTCCCCGTTTAAGGCTGGACTCCTGCTTCAGCAAATTGAGGGCTATCTGGCGCAGGACT
>JAKZUA010000218.1:0-5476 GCA_047516825.1 Dehalococcoidia bacterium | reverse complement strand
CTCCTGAATCGGCGCTTTCTGTTGCCCAAGGCATCGCAGGACAAATCCAGAGCGCAAATCCTGGACTGCTCTACGTGGATTGCAACGCGATCGCTCCTCAAACAACCCTAAAGATAGCAGAAATTATTGACGGTGCAGGAGCACGCTATATAGATGGCGGAATCATAGGTTCTCCACCTGATAGGAGAGGGCTAACCCGTGTCTACTTCTCGGGCCCTGACACGTCCGAATTATTAGAGCTACATGGTCAAAATATTGATTTCCGCAACTTGGGAGATGAAATAGGGGCGGCTTCAGCTCTAAAAATGTGCTATGCGTCTCAAACGAAAGGCACCACTGCCCTATGGCTTCACTCGCTTATCACTGCGCAATCTCTTGGTGTTCTTGATACCCTGCGAAAAGAATGGACATCGAGCCATCCAGCATTATGGGGGCGAATGGAAGACAATCTTCCCACTGTACCTCACCGGGCTGGAAGGTGGATAGGTGAAATGAAAGAAATTGCGCTCACCATGGAAGGAATAGGGTTGACTCCTGACGCTTTTGACGGAGCAGCTGCCATCTATGAATTAGTAGACGCAGTGTTTCATCAAAAGGGCTACAGCGAAGGGCCACCGATACTGGAGGTGCTCACCATGATCGAAGACCACCTCCATGCCATCAATGAGAGATAGCTTCTGCCACAGGCATCGGTTTCGATTCCAGTGGCATTGGTACCGCGGTCGTCAAGACAAGGAATCTAAGCCGAGAGAGTGGCGAAGCTACATGCCGAGGAACATAAAAATGTTGAAGGCGCGAGTTCAACTAGAGTGGAACTATACCGTACACGATATTTGGGAAATCCTGACTCAGCTATGGGCTTAGTCGGCGTAGAGCTGATGGCAGCTTGATTGTTGGCCCAGATAGCTTCTTCTCGTCCTCCGCATGACCATCTCCTGCCCCCATTTTATTGTGCCTCTATAGTCTTTAACCGCTGACCCTGTTTGTCAACCTAGTCCTGGCTTGCGGCCATGCCCCGGCAGCATTAGAATTGCCCCATACAAAAGCCCTCGCCTGGCCCACCAGGCATGTGAAACCCTATGCCTAAGATCGTCATCAGCTACCGCCGTAACGACAGTGCTACCAGTGCTGGCCGGATCTACGACCGACTAGAAGGCCGCTTCGGTCAGGGCCAGGTCTTCATGGATGTCGACGCGATCAAGCCTGGCCTCAACTTTGTGGAGGTAGTTGAGTAGGCGGTCGGTGTTTGTGATGGACTGGTCGCAGTCATCGCTCCCCATTGGCTTCAAGCCTCTGATACCAGTGGAGGCCGGCGGTGAGAGTCTCCAGGAGACCTGGTAAGGTTGGAAATCGCCACTGCCCTGGGGCGGGACATTAGGGTCATCCCGGTGCTGGTGCAGGGGGCCTTAATGTCCCGGGCCAACCATCTCCCCGAAGATCTGAGAGGGTTGGCCCATCGAAATGCCCTGGCAGTCAGCGACAACCGCTTCCGCACTGACGTCGACCAATTAATTTGCGCACTTGAAGCTCCTACCTCCGACAGTCTCGTGGGTACGGTCTTCGTTGAGGCAGTGCTGCATTCAGGGGGGGTGTGGGCCGGGAGCGGGAGATGGCTGATCTTAGGGTGACCCTGGAGGAAGCCCTTTCCAGCCAGGGCCGTCTGGTGATGCTGATGGGCGAGCCGGGAATCGGCAAAACTCGTACCGCAGAGGAGTTGGCTTACATCGCTGAAAATCGTGGTGCTCAAGTCTTATGGGGCCGCTCCCAGGAGGAAGAGGGCGCACCACCTTTTTGGCCCTGGGTGCAGACGCTACGCTCCTGCATCCGGCAGAAAGACCGCCAACAACTGGCTTCTGAGATGGCACCCGGTGCTGCCAACATCGCCGAATTGGTCTCCGAGGTGCGCGTTAAACTCCCGACGCTAGTTACCCGGTGGAGGGAGGATCGCTCGAAAGGTCGTGAAAGCCCAGCAATTAGGAGTAGGAAATGCAGTTCAATGCCGACACCTCCCTCATAGAGGCCGCACAGCGAATCGGACCAGTGATCCTGGAACACAGCGAGGAGGCGGAGCGGGAACGTCGGCTGTCATCGCCGGTTCTGGCTGCGCTACATGAATCCGGACTGTTGAGAATGTACACACCGCGCTCTCTGGGCGGCCTGGAAGTGGACCCCATTACACGCACCCGCGTGTCTGAAGAAATCGCGGGGTACGATGCTGCAGCCGGTTGGACCCTCTGCAACCCCTTAGACTGGGCGCACTTCTGTGCCCGATTGCCGGATGAGGGACCCGCGGAGATTTACGGCAATGGTGCGGACGTCTTGATCGCAGCGCAATTTGGGCGCCCCCTGGCGGCAACACCAGTGCAAGGTGGGTATCGCATTGCCGGGCGGGCACCCTTTGTCAGCAACTGCTACGATTCAAACTGGTTCGCTATGACGGCAGTGGTGTCGGGCGCAGAGGTAGAAGGCGAGCCGGAGATGGTGATGGTGTATTTTCCAAGGGAAAGCGGCTAGATAATCGACACCTGGCATGTCCTGGGAATGCAAGGAACCGGCAGCAACGACGTCTCTGTGGATGACGTCTCCGTACCCACCGCCCGGACCTTTCCCATGATGCCTGAGTTCGAGCCCGGCTCCCACTATCAGGGTCCCCTCTATCGGTTCCCGTTATTTGGCATAGTGGCAACCAGCATCCCCCCAGTGATGCTCGCGGTGGCCCGCAATGCCATCAATGAGGTGTCCGCTTTGGCTCAGGGCAAGCCTCCGGTTACCTCAAGCACATTATTACGAGAACGAGCATCGGCGCAAGCTAAAGTGGCCAAAGCTGAGGCTATCCTACGTTCTGGTCGCTTGTTTCTCTACGATACCCTAAGTGCAGCGTGGGAAATGACCTTGGCGGGGGAAATCCTCTCGCTGACCCAGAAAGCGGACTTGTTGCTGGCCAACACCCACGCAGCGGCCAGCGCTACGAAAGCGGTGGAGTTGATGTACAGCGTGGCGGGTACCAGCGCGATTCGCACGACGAGCCCATTGGAACGATACTTTCGGGACATACAAGTATTGAAGCATCATGCACTCGCCGCTGAATCCCGATATGAGACTGTGGGGCAGGTCTACCTGGGTCTCCCCCTTGATCTCCCGGTATTGGCGTTTTAGAGTCCGTGGCAGTCAAAAAGGATTCCATTAGCGTCTGATCGGCCTGAATTCGCGACTGCGCGGTGTAGCCAACCGCTGCCTACGCGGTCGGAAGAATCATCAGTAATCCAAAAAGAAGTCCTTCCGGAGCCGGTAAATTCAGGATCGTTTCAGATACTGTTGTAGGTCTACAATTTTGTCAGTAGTTAACAGGTCAGGGAAAATGTCAGTTCATGAAAGGACTGACATTGAGTACCAAGGAACAGAACCGGTTAAAGATCTTGAACGGAGTGTTGGAACGATACTGGAGCATGCAGGAGGCGGCACCGCTCCTGGGAGTAAGTGAACGTCAGGGATGGCGACTGTTGGCAGCGTACCGGAGGGAAGGGGCCCGGGGACTGGTGCATAAGAACCGAGGTCGGTTACCACCCAACGTCACTCCAGAGATTATCCAGCAACAAGTAGTGACCCTGGCCCAAGAGCGCTACTGGGGCATCAACCATACTCACCTGACCGAGTTGCTAGCTGAGCGGGAGGGGGTGATGTTGTCCCGACCGACGGTAAGACGACTCCTGGTGCGTGCCGGACTGTCTAGCCCTCGCCAGCGTCGACCGCCACAACATCGGCATCGTCGGCAACGAATGCCCCAGGAGGGAATGCTACTGCAGTTGGACGGGAGTCATCACGCCTGGCTGGAGGACCGGGGACCGGTGCTGACCTTGCTGCTGGCAATTGACGACGCTACTGGGACCGCACCCCATGCCCTGATACAGGAACAGGAGGACACCCGAGGCTATCTGACCCTGCTCCAGGGCATCATCGAGCAGCAGGGCGTACCGATGGCGGTGTACACCGACGGTCATGCCGTCTTTCAGTCCCGTCGATGTGCCTGGGACCCATCCCAAGTTACTCAGAAAGGGCCATCAACCCAATGGGGTAGAGCGCTGCAAGAACTGGGAGTGACTCCGATATTGGCCCATAGTCCCCAAGCTAAAGGACGAGTGGAGCGGGCCAATGGCACCTTCCAAGATCGGCTGGTGGCGGAACTGCGACTGGCCGGAGCCAGTACCCTGGAGGAGGCCAACCAGGTGTTGAGCGACTTTCTGCCTCGGTTCAACCAACGCTTCGGAGTGCCCGCGGCTCAGCCGGAATCAGCCTACCGACCGGTGGACCCAGAACTGGACCTGGGTGGTGTGCTGTGTATCAAGGAATTGCGCCGCGTGGGCAAAGATAACACGGTGCGATACCACGGTCGCACCTTGCAACTCTATCCCACTCTGGATCGACCCAGCTACGCCCGAGTCCGAGTGGAGGTGCAGGAACGATTGGATGGCCGCTTGCTGGTACGCCATAAGGATCAGCTCCTGACACCCCAGGATGCGCCACCACTGGCGGCCGAATTGCGGGCTCAGGTGGTAGAGGCTCCGGTGATCGCAACGCTTCCCGACCCGGACCCGACGTACTGGAGACCACCGCAACGAGTCAGAGCCCCTATAATCCCAGGTCCCCTGGCTGGGGAGACTATCTGGTATGAGGACCCCGATAGGAAACAGGTCCACCGAGACCTGGTGTTGGCTGGCATGGAGCGGGCCCGTCAGTTGGGCAAGCGCATCGGCCGTCCCAAGGTCAGTGAAAGACCCGAGTTCGAGCAACGGTTTACTGCGATGTTAGAACGCCTGGGATCGGGAAACCTCTCCAGGCGGCGGGCAGCTCGGGAGCTAGGCATCGGCTATGCGACTCTGAAGCGCCTGTTGGATGCTCGTGGACTTTAGGCCTAAACAATACTGACATTTTCGCTGAACACTTAACCCTGACACTTTCCCTGGACAACGACATCCGGCCTCTCCGGTAGGACTCCTTTTTTGCAACACGCCCCGACCTGCATCAACCAAAACATTCGGTTTTGACGGGATTCTGGGATATACCGAAATCCTCGCTCGGTTTAATTCGAGGACCTAATGCGTTCAATTGAACGGCCTTGAACGGCTAAACGTTCAATATCAGCTAGGGTTGAACGCCGAGCTACGAGGCTCGTGGTATCAGTGGTTGTACCGATTCCCCGATCGTCCACCCTAATTCCTCTTCGGCATATCTGAGTGAACAATTGAACGTTAACTTTTTATATTCGGGGGAACAGTAGGAGACAGTATCCTATTCGTGGTGCATGCCATGCTTCTCTATTAGTTCGTGATGCCTCCTCCTGTTACCGCCGGTGATAAAGAGGCTCTTCCGCACTTTTGGTGATGAACCGATAAGTGGAACTGGTTCAGTTCGGATGAACCTTCGAACCAGCCGGTGCAGCCATGCCGCCTGGTATCTCGGGGTAAGTCAAGGCACCTGT
>JAKZUA010000217.1:0-10506 GCA_047516825.1 Dehalococcoidia bacterium | reverse complement strand
TGTAAGGAAGGGGGCATCAGGTATCCTTGCTCCCGGTCACAGGGCACCAAATGGTAGGCCATCCCGTCCACCCCCATCTTCAGCTGTCACCAGTTTAGGGCTCCAGCCTTGCTTCTGGAAGAGGGTTTGTGGGACAGGCTCCTTGGTGTCAGTTTTACTATTACTGCCCCCACTCTGTCCACCTCTGCTCCAATTGGGATTGGATCTGCGTATGCTCTGCCCCCAGCCTGGCAATGGTTGCCAGGTCCTGAGACTCCGACGCCAGCTCCACCTGTTCCTCGATCTCTTGGAGACGGTTCTCCAAATTCAGTATTTCACTCTCTATCCTCTCAGTAGCAGTGACCCGAGGCTTCCACTGAGGATTGTGCCGATTGATCCGGGTCCGGTTCCTGATTCTCGCCGAGGGTTTTTCGGCCCGCGATGCCGGCTCGGCCACCGCAGTCTGCTCGACCCATTCTTGGTATCCTCCATTGAAAAGCGACAAGCTCCCTTCCCGCACAATCCACAGCTTATCTGCCATCTTGGATATTAATTGGCGGTCGTGGGATACCAGCAACAAAGTGCCGGTGTATGTCAGCAACACCTGCTCCAGAGCTTCCCGGGTCGCGATATCCAGATGAGTGGTTGGTTCGTCCAAAATCAGCAGGTTGGGCTCCCCAATCAATAGTCGGGCCAGGGCCAGTCTGCTGCGCTCGCCTCCGCTCAACGAACCAACTGACTGAAAAACCTCATCGCCGTGGAACAAGAACCGGGCCAGGTAGGAGCGGGCTTCCTCCAGGGGCAGGTTTCGCACATCCAGGAAAGCGTCTAGCACCGTGGCATCTTCCGGCAGTTCGCTGGACTCCTGAGAATAGTATCCGATCTCGACTCCCTGGCCGGTAAGCACCCTCCCGCTAATCGGGGGTGCCAAACCCAACAGGGTCCGAAGCAGAGTGGTCTTGCCGGAGCCGTTACTGCCGATGATGGCGATTCGAGCGCCCCGTTCTAACTTCACATCAGGGACCGACAACAACTTGGTAGTCTGTTCCCCTTCGGCAAATCCAACGACCAAACCCTCGGATTGGAGCACCATACGACCGGTCCGGCCGGCGTCGATTCCCGAGAAAGTTACCGCGGCATCGGCTTGGGGAGATTCTATCCGCTCCAACCGATCCAGCCGACGGGCCCGGCCCCTGGCTTCGCGGGCCCGCTGTCCCGCTCGGTAGCGGCGGATAAATGCTTGTTCGCTTTCGATATGCTCCTGCTGGCGCTGGTACTCTCGCTGCTGTCGTAACCGACCTTCCTCCCGGAGCAGCCGGTACCTGGAGTAATTACCGGGGAAGATTTGGAGGCGTCCCCGGTACATCTCCCAAACCTGGTTCACCACCCGGTCCAGAAAGTACCGGTCATGGGATACCACCAAAAAGGCTTTGGTATTGTGGCTCAGGAAACTTTCGAGCCAGGTTAGCCCCTCCAAGTCCAGGTAGTTGGTGGGCTCGTCCAGCACCAACACATCCGGACTGGACAGAAGCGCCTTGGCCAGGGCGGCTCGGGTACCTTCCCCACCGCTGGCAGTAATGGCGGGAAGTTCCAGCGACGCGGAGGAGAGACCCACACCGGCGGCGACCCGCTCCAGAGTATGGAGATAGCTGTAACCACCCGAGGCCTCGTATCGGTCCAGCAGAGCCGAATAGTGTTCCTCCGCCTGTACACCATCGCCAAGCTCCGACTGCTGGAGATTTGAGGCTGCGTACTCCAGCTCTATCTCCAACCGGCGTAGGTCCTGAAAGGCGGTCATCAGCTGATCTCTGATGGTGCCGGAGGAGGGTGACTTCGGATCCTGGGGAACATAGCCCACGCGGGCGCCTCTGGTGAGGTGGATCGACCCGGCGTCGGGCTCCAATTCGCCTACCAAAAGTTTGAGGAGGGTGCTTTTGCCGCTGCCATTGGGTCCCACGATTCCGATGCGGCCGGCATCCTCTACTCTGAGGTTGACGCCGGAGAATATTTCAACGTTGCCGTAAGCGAGCGCTAGGTTAGCCGCGGATATTACTGTCATTTAGGCGGAAAAAGCTTCCCGAGGTTGATAGCTCTGAGGGCGTGCTAATTTGCGTTTGCCTTTATTTTTTATTCAAGGTAAGTTAATTGGAGTAACATCATCCCCTGTTGGTCGTCCTACTGGCAAGAGGCAGAGACCAGATTTTTAAACCCATTCTTCCGGCGACGTGTGGTGGGTGGGACCCGTCGCTGCACCGTAAATCAGAGAAAGTACTTGCCGCCATTGGCCAAGAGACACTGCCCGGTAATATATCCGGCATCCTCGCTGGCCAGACATACGGCCAGAAACGCCACCTCGGTGGGTTTGCCCCAGCGCGGCAGTGCGTGGCGGTCCTCCGGCGGATCCAACTCCCCCGGACCCTCCTCCCCCGCAACTCCGCCGGGGCCCACGCAGTTGGCGGTGATGTTGTATTTACCGTATTCGCGGGCTATCCCGCGAGTAAGTCCCACAATACCAAGTTCGGTGGTGCTGGCCAGGGGGTCGGAGCCCCGAAATGCCGCGAGGCCGGTAAAGTTGACAACCCGTCCCCACTGCTGCTGAATCATGCCCGGTATCACCTCTTTACAGAGGAAAAAGGAGCCGGTCATTTCCACATCGATTTTTCTTTGCCACAACTCGAAGGGCAACTGCTCAAGAGACTGGGCTGGCATGGGGAAGGAAACATTGTTGACCAGCACCTCTATGCGACCAAATTCGCTGATAGCTCTCTGGACCAGAGCCTGGGCCTGTCCTGGATCGCTGATGTCGCAAACCTGGGTTGCTACCTTCACGCCCAGGTAACTTGCCGCCTGAGCCGTCCTCTGAAGCTGTTCATTGCCCTCACGAGTAGCCAGTAAAAGATTACATCCCTCCCTGGCAAAGGCCAGCGAGGTAGCGGGGCCGAAGTTCAGCACTGCTTCGGTAACTAGGACGGTCTTCCCTTCAAGATTAGTCTCCACGGCATCTACTCCCCTTAATTATCCGATTATTCCGCATCGAATTGTTCTACCGGAGCAGGCATGTCCTAACGGTCGATGCCTCAAGTCCGCTAAGGCTTCGGCGCTGGCCTTCCTACTTGTTCAAAGGTAGTGAGCGCCACCATTTACCAGGTAGGTCTGCCCGGTGATATACCTGGCGCCATCGCTGGCCAGAAAAACCACTACCGCGCTGCATTCCTCGACGGTGCCCTGGCGGGGAACCGGATTATCCAGTTCAATGCCGCCCGCGCCAGGGTGATTTTCTTGACCCTGGGTCCGCGTTACATCGATACTACCCGGCCCAATGCAATTCGCCGTAATGTTGTATTTCCCGTACTCAGTGGCAATAGCTCTGGTCAATCCTTCGCAGGCCAGCTTCAAAGTGCCCTGTCCCGAAGCTCCTCGAAAAGGGGCGATTCCGGAGTAGTTGATGATGCGGCCCCACCGATTGTTTACCATGCTGGGAATGACCGCCCGGCACATCAGGAAGGGCGCGTGGACATTTACACCCACGGCATGCTGCCAGGCCTCATTAGTTATATCCATTAGCTCGCCCCGGGCCCGCCAGGCAGCGTTGTTCACCACCACGTCAACGTGGCCAAACTCGCTAAGGCCTTTCTGAATTAACGAATTGACCTGTTCCTCGTCGGTGACATCGCATTGGGCCGTCACCACCTTGACTCCAGAGCCAGAGACCATCTGCGCCGTTTCTTCCAGCAAATCCATGCTTTGCCGCGTGCACAGGAGCAGGTTGGACCCCTCTTCCGCAAAGGCCAGCGCACTGGCTCTACCGTGGTTACGAGTCGCTCCGGTAATAAGCACCGTCTTTCCTTGCAGTCCAAAGTCCATATTTATCCTTCAACATTTACCAATTTGCCGCTTCCCTCAGACACTCTAGGGTGGCGGGTCTGGTGCGACTAGTCAAGAGCCTCAATACCATCCATCCATATATCGGGTAGGGGTGCATCTTTTATCAAGGCCATTTAGGATCTGCCTTGGCTTCTTATCCCCAATCGGATTCCCATGTATCATGGAACACTAAAGGAGGCAAGTTGGCTTGGCACCTTTTACAGACACCAGCTACAAGTTATTATTAACAGGCAATACCCAAGGAGATCAGGCCAGCCCACTGGCTAACTCCTCTAGACCCGTATCAAGGTGCAATAGGAGGGCAACATGGCGATTAGACTCTCCAGAATTGGTCACACAGCGGTGAGGGTTCGGGATATTGAAGCCGCGAAGGAGTTCTGCACTGAAGTCATGGGATTCAGAATAGTTGAAGAAGACCCGGAGCATGGTGGCGTTTTTATGAGTTTAGGCCATGACGACACCATTGATGGGCATACCTTCGACATCAGTCCGGTGGAGGACCCCGGTACCGCGCTTCCACCTCCGACTCGGAATCAGGTCGGTGTAGCGCACATCGCCATCAAAGTAGGTTCTCATGATGATCTGAAGGAAGCTTATGAACATCTGCAGGTCCACGGGGTTCAAGTGAACCGCTTGGTTGAGCACGCCAATCAGCGCAGCATGTATTTTACCGACCCAGACGGTAATGGACTGGAAATTTATTACGAATTCCCGACTTCCAAGGAGCTTTTCCGCAGGGGCCGGGGTGACCGGGATTTCATCTTCAGCTTCGAAGACCCGGTGCCACCCTGGGCATCCTCGGTGCCTGATGACTGGGATCCAGAGACGACCGCCGACCGGTACCATCGGGGAACCGTCCGGCAGATGGGCAGCTAGGCCTTCTTTTGGATCTTACGGCCTAAATCCGAAGATACCGGGGAAGGCACCGGTTAGCAGCCAATATCCCAAGAGATTAAGGGAGAAATCGTGCGATTTGGACTATTCGGCAGCGCCCAGGCGAGACGGGGAGGTCCCAATGATGATAGTGGAGCGGGATTCCGAGATTTCGTCGAACGAAACATAGAAGCCGAGGCTCTCGGTTATCACAGCACCTTCCTAGTTGAACATCACTTTACCGGCTTCGGTCAGGTCTCCGCGACTCTGAACCTCCTCACCTGGATCGGCGCTAGGACTAAGACCCTCCGCCTGGGCACCGCCGTCATAGTGCTTCCCTGGCACAATCCGGTTTTGTTGGCCGAACAGATCGCAACCCTCGACCTCTTGTCCGAGGGCCGAGTCGATGCCGGGGTTGGTAAGGGATACCGGCTTAACGAGTTTGATGGATTTCATATTTCCATCGAAGAAGCCGATGACCGTTTTGAGGAATGCTTGGAGGTGATGATCAAAGCTCTGGCATCAGATGCCCCCTGGTCCCATCAGGGTACCTACTGGCAGTTCGATGATATTGTGGTGGAACCTCCTAGCGCCCAGAGGCCTCATCCGCCGCTTTGGATGGGAGCGGGAAGCCCGGCTTCCATTAAGCAGGTGGCCGCCCAGGGAATGAACGTGTTGCTGGGCCAATTCGACTCCCTGGAAAAGATCAGTGAGCAAGTCGCTCTCTATAAATCGGAAATTGAGTCCCACGGGTACGAATATAATCCCATGAACGTGGCGGTAGCCCGATCCATCAACATCATCGATACCGCATCAGAGTACGAGCAAGCGTTGGAGGCCAGAATAGCCGGGCGACTGCGCACTCAGCAACTGGCTCGCCGGCCGAACTTCCGTGACACTCGCGAGGCCGCGGAAGCCGGAACCCTCTATGGAACACCCGAGGAAGTCGCCGCCAAACTACAGGCTCTTCAGGATGTGGGCGTCGAATACGTTCTGCTCAACAGCCCGGGAGGGCTTCCATCTTTACGCCGGTTCGCTCAAGAGCTGATGCCGCAATTCCTAACCGCCTCCCTAAAGATATAGGCTAGCTCTCGACCAATCGGTCCACCTAAGAGGGTGTTTAAAAAGCCTCGCGCATTGTCCGCGCTAGAATAGAGAAATGCGCGTCCTGGTATGGCCTGACAATAGCCCCTTCTCCCTTGATGGGAGAAGGTTGGGATGAGGGTGATACCCCTCACCTCACTCCTCTCCCACAAGGGGAGAGGATGCTGAAGCCCAAACCGGCATAACAGCTTGAGCCCGGAAGTCAAGGAACTTTTAAAACAGGCTCTTAGACAAGGCTGAATCAGCTAACCTCATTGGGGCTCACGACCTGGGGTGCTCGCGGATTAGAGGACATCAATGGCCATAGCTTATTAGTGCTTCTTCCGGCTTTATACGACTTCCTAGGCTCTTATCCCCATCCCCGCCGGACTGCTTATGGATAGGCTTTGGTGGATGAGTCGGACGCCGTCGAGTGGATGGGACACCGTAGGCGGGATCGAGGATGGAGTGGCCGACCTGGTGGCAGCGTTTTTGTCGCTTGCTTATTCTGTAATCTGTCGCCTACGACCCATTGGCTCGATGATAAATCCCAGGACGGTATGTCATTGCGAGTGCTCCGGCAGAATGCTAAACTAATCCCGAATCAACCCTACGTAAAAAGGAGGCGAAGATGGTAGAGCGGGAATCCGCAGTTGCTGTCGGCAAGTATGGCTTGGAGGTTGGAACACCAGGCGTCAAGTCGGTTGGTCCCCTGGCCTTCGGGCCTGAGGGAATCTTGTTCGTGGGGGATAACGTGGGGGCGGCGATCTTCGCTATCGATGTTGGCGACGCTGGTGTAGCCAACGAGCAAGGGGAGATCAATGTCGAAAATCTCGACAAACCCCTGGCGGCGTACTTGGGCTGCTCCCGCGACGATATTACCATTCGGGACATGGCAGTTCACCCGTCATCGCAGAACGTTTACTTGGCAGTGATGCGAGGCAGCGGCGAGGCTACCGTTCCGGTTCTGATCCAAGTCGGAAGGGACGGGACTCTATCCGAGGTATCGCTGGAGAACGTGCCCTTTTCCCAGACATTGATCGAGGACGCAGCGGACGAGGACGACCCTCGCGAAGTGTCTCGTGTCCGGCTTCGGACGGTGACGCTGACCGACATGTCCTACGTTGATGGCCTACTGATAGTAGCAGGAGCTTCCAACGAAGAGTTCTCGTCCACACTTCGTCGGATCCCCTTCCCGTTCAACGGGAACGCTCAGACGAACTCCCTGGAGATATTCCACGTTTCCCACGGCCGTTACGAGACAGCGGCACCGATTCGCACCTTCGTGCCCTACGACCACAACACCAGCCTTTTGGCCAGCTATACCTGCACACCGGTCGTTCAATTCTCCATTGGCGACCTTAAAGCCGGAACACATCTCATGGGCAAGACGGTCGCCGAGCTCGGCGCGCACAACCGGCCCATCGACATAGTGTCGTATGAGTTGGGCGGTGAGGAATATCTTCTCGTCTCCAATCTCAACCACCCCCTGACGAAGATCGCCTGCAAGGACATCGATCGGCAGGGGTCGCTCACGGAGCCCGACCGGTCGCTGGACGATAAGCGGGATGGGCCCCTCTCTCCCCTGGCCGGCACTCCTCGCCAGGAACTGCCGCATCCGGGCGTGAGCCGACTGGCAGTCCTGAATAAGAGCCAGGTGCTGATGTTGCAGGAGGACGATGCGGGGATTCATCTCCGTTCCTACGCGACATCCACCCTGTGAACAGAGGTCGTCAACTCCAGCTGGAATGGTGGGATCAGGAGGGGGACGACTGCCTCCGGGTTCGCGGGTGGACCCGAGTTGAGCTAAGCGAGTTGGGGAGGCTGGCCGCCACGGAGCAAAGCCGGCGGCTGGCCGTTCTCCCCAGCGAGTTCGTTGTGGTTGGCGCTAGTCTGGGCTCTATTCAGTCTATCGCCGGTCGCTTCATGGTCGGCGCTGACGCTGTCTCCTTCTTTCCCAGATTCCCCTTCTTAGACGGATTAGGTTACTCGCTGCTGGTCGATCTATCTCCGGGGGAACAGGACATTGGCCCGGAAGTTTGGAACATCGAACGTCCGCCACCCGAGGGCCCGCCCACCACTGACGTTGTCACTATCTACCCCAGCGGCGATCAATTGCCGGTCAACCAGCTCAAGTTCTACGTCCACTTCTCAAGTCCCATGAGCGAGGGCTTTGCCGCCCGAGGGGTTCAGGTCCTTCGCGCCGATTCCGGCCAGCCACTCCAGGGTGTGTTCCTCACGATGGACCCGGAGCTGTGGGATCCAGAGCGCCGGCGCCTCACTCTGCTGCTCGACCCCGGCCGCATCAAGCGTGGCCTGGTCCCGAACCTGGAGGCTGGCTATCCCTTGAACGAGGGCACCCCGATCATCTTGTCCATCGACAGCCAATTTCGGGACGCCGCGGGCCGACCGCTCCGAAACGGCGCGAAAAGGCGTTACGACATTGGCCCCCCGCTGAGAGTTCGGGTCGGGTCGGCTGATTGGCGGTGCCAAGCCCCTATCGCTGGGTCAAAGGCCCCGCTGGTCGTGGAGTTCGACCGGCCGCTGGACCACGCGCTGCTTGAGCACAGTCTCCAGGTTAATGACCCGACCGGTTCGACCCTGGCCGGCCGGTCCACCGTGGGCTCGGGCGAACTGTCGTGGCGGTTCGTGCCCCAGTCACCGTGGCAAGAGGGTCGGCACCAAGTGGTCGTCGACCCTTGCTTGGAGGACCTGGCGGGCAACTCGCTGATCCGTGTTTTCGATCGAGACCTGACGCGGGAGGAGGACGCCCCCGCTGATGATGGTTACGTTTCGGTAGAATTTAATTGCCTAGGCCCAACCACCGCCTCAGGGTCTGAAGACACCCCCAGATAACCCCACGCCGCCTGTCCCAACTTGGGTGTTGAGGGACCGGGAGTTCTCTCTTGAAATGGAAGGGCTACGGCACCCAGATATCGGCTAGGAGTGCCAGCGGGTACTTGGAACAGCAAATGGTTGTCCGGTCCGACGGCGAGTCCGCTAATACTGCTCTAGTGGGATCTGCCAGGAGCATTCCATTCAGCTAGAGCGGCCCCATTGCTTGGCCCCAGGACTTTTAACAAAAGCTCTTAGAGTCTCGCTAGTTGGCCTTCTGGGCCTTGAATTTTGGCATTACTTCGGTGCCGAACCGCTCCAGCTGCTCCAATATTACGGGTAGCGTCGTCCCCATCCTGGTGCAGCCCACATGGATGTGCTCCAAACCCGGATACTTGTCCTGCAGCTCTTCCAACCGCTCTATGATGTGCTCCGGCGGGCCGCACAGCCAGGACCCGGCCTCAACGGCGGCTTCGATGGTCGGCAGGTCGGCCGTGGGAGCGATATTGGGGTCGGCCAAGTCGGCAAGCTGCTGCTCGGTCATCCCCCGGAAGAAGCCCAGAGGGGCGAACATCTTCATGTCCTCTTGGAAGTACTTTCTGGACTCCCTGATTCCCTGCGCTTGGGAGTCGGCGACGTAGGTAACAACCCCGATGGTCAAGTCGCCGCCCAGCTCAGTCTCCTTGCCGTGGCGGGCCAGGGCGTCACGCCACCGGATCACGACCTCCTCCGATGCGCCGCCAGTGACCGCGCCGCCGCCGATTATGCCCTTAATGCCGTGCTTGCACATGAAGTCCATGGCCCGCTCGCTGGCGCTGACGATGGGCTGCCAGCACTCCACCGGCCGATTGACGGGCCGGGGCACCAGGGTGATTTCCTCCAGCTCGTAGCCTCGGTAAGGCATCCCCCTGGGTGGCAGGTCATAGACCTGGCCGTGGTGAGAAAAAGAGCGGTTGTTGAAGGCTTTCATAATGATTTCCACCTGCTCTTCGAACAGGTCCCGGTTGGCGTCGCTATCGGTGATGGTGCTGGGAGCACCGTAAGTGTCCACCTCCCGGGAGTGGTAGCCCCGCCCCACGCCGAAAATCACCCGCCCCTTGGTGAGAATGTCCACCGCGGCGAAGTCCTCCGCCAAGCGTAGCGGGTGCCACATAGGGGTTATGTTGAAACCGCAACCGAATTTCAGGTTCTTGGTCAGGTGGGACAGGTGCAGGTAGAGCATCAGCAAGTTGCCAATACACTCGTTGCCCTCCCGCTGGAAGTGGTGCTCCGCCATCCAGAAACTGTCATACCCCACCCGGTCCATGAGTTGCGCGACGGCGGTGGCCCGGTCGTAGATGGTTTTCAGGTGATCGTCGGAGAACCAGCGGTCATTGACCGCCGTTGCCTCCAGACCGATGTCGCCCAAGTCTACGTGGCCAGCGTAAAGACTACCGAAATTGGTAATCATCCTTCCCCTCCTCGAGTGCTGGGACTTGTCTGACTAAAACGCCGACTAATTTAACCACCTATGCGGCCCAGTTGCCAAGGCCGTAACACCAAGATAATCCTACGCAAGGTCTCGTAAATGGAGAACGGCGATCACCTCATTCACGGCTTCGGTGTCGAAAAAAACCGGCAAGTGGGACGAGTTTCCTGAATCTTATCTATTCCATACCTGGTCCCTGGTTAGACCCAAAGGCATTATTTTCGGAGACAATAATGGATATCTAACCCGGGATTCCCCAGATCAAACCACCTTTCCTGGATATAGCTCCCGCGGGGATACCGCCAAATATAATCCCGCATTCCAAGGGCGTCAAATGCGGTCTGATGCGGCCTGATTCACTCAAAGTCCCCGCTTTCATTGGG
>JAKZUA010000216.1:0-10891 GCA_047516825.1 Dehalococcoidia bacterium | reverse complement strand
CTCGGGTCGTCCAACGCCGCGAAGTATTCGGCGATGGGTGCGCCTGTTGCCTGAACCATCACTACCCCTCCCTAGTTTCGTCATGATGATTACTATTTTAAACAAATTTAAGAAAGATAATAAGACGCGATTGCCCTGACTTCGTCGTAGAATGGCCATTCATCGCAGAAATATGGATTAAGATGGAGTGATCAACTTCGGATTCCACGCAGTTGCTCCAGGTTTTTCCGAGGCTGTTTCTTAGCTTCCACCTATCAAACTTTAGGAGCAAATCTTGGACAGCGCGAGCCCCTTCGACTACACCATTAAGGTAAGCAATAACTCCAGGAGAATCCGGCTCGAATTATCGCTTCAGAAGGGTTTGGAGGTGAGGATTCCCAGGGGCACCAGCCGCAAGATGGTGGATCGGGTTCTGAAAGAGAACCAGGAATGGATTGTTAGTTCTCTTGCCCAGGTCCGGGAACGGCTGGAAGGATTGGCGCCAGAGGAGATTGAGCTTCGGGCCAGTGGGAGACGCTGGGGTGTGGAATACCGGGCCACCTCATCCGGTGGGATTGCAATAGCAGAGCGCGGAAGCGCCACCCTTCTAGTCAAGGGAAATGTTGGCGATTCCTACCAAATAGCGCTGGCTTTAAGGCGTTGGTTAAGTGGCAAAGCTCACGAAGACCTGGTCCCTTGGCTCCGCGTCGTTAGTCAAGAGCTTAGCCTGCCCTTTGGAAAAGTCCTGGTAAAAGGGCAGAGAACACGCTGGGGCAGTTGCTCGCCACATAAGACTATAAGTATCAATCGTAATCTCTTGTTCCTGCCTGCCCCTTTGGTTAGGTATGTATTGGTCCACGAATTGGTCCATACAATTCAGCTGGACCACTCGCCCAAGTTCTGGGAGTTGGTGGTAGAAAGGCTTCCCGACAGTAAAATCTTGGAGAAGGAGGCGAAGGAGGCCTGGCACTACGTGCCGTCCTGGGCTTATGAAAAATAGCCAGGGCCATTGGGTCCGCCCATCCGCTCCTAACTTTCCGGCAGCTTTGGGTTGGGGATACTTTGGATTCCAGGCCGAGGAGAGTATGATATTTGCCAAGGGTATGCCAGCTAACCTTACCGGATAGTGTAAAATTAGCGGTGTTAAATTAACCCAGGGATTAACCCAGGGAAAGGGAAGGAGTCGTTTAAATGTCAACCGATGCAGAGCTTGAACTGATGGCCCACCTTATGCGCCGGGCCGGGTTCGGCGCTACTCGTAGCGAGCTGGAGGCTCGTCTGGCCAAAGGGTACGAGGCAACGGTCGAGGAGTTGCTCCAGCCAGGGGATGATTCCGAGCTGGAGAAGGACCTGGTAGACCGCTACTACATCGAGATCGACGACATGCGTCAAGCCACGGCGGCCAGTGGCTGGTGGCTTTACCGGATGATCAACAGCGGTAGTCCCCTGCGGGAGAGGATGGCGCTCTTCTGGCACGGCCTGTTTGCCACCGCCTACGAAAAAATAATGAACGGCCGGGCCACCGCTGCCCAGATCGAGATGTTTCGGCGTCAGTGTTTGGGCGACTTCCGCACCATGCTTCTGGAGCTGTCCCACGATCCGGCCATGATCCTCTGGCTGGATAACGACACCAATCATAAGGATGCCCCCAACGAGAACTACGGGCGAGAGCTGCTGGAGCTGTTCTCCATGGGGGTTGGTAACTATACTGAAGATGATGTCAAGGCTTGCACCCGGGCCTTCACCGGTTGGACTATCGTTAATTTTATCGCCCGCTACCCCTGGGGCGCCTTTCCCCTGGAGTTTGAGTATCGCCCCGAGGACCACGACGATGATGAAAAAGAGTTCTTGGGCCATACCGGGCGCTTGGACGGCGAGGACATAATTGACATCATCGTCCAGCAGCCGGCTACCGCCCACTTCATGGCCGGCAAGCTATACAATTTCTTCGTTTCCGACGATCCACCAACGGAAGAGGCGATCCAAACCCTGTCCGATGCCTATTTCCAGTCTCACTATGACATCAGGTCGGTGATGCGGGTCCTGTTTAACTCCGAATTCTTCAAGGAGGCCCGCTTCGCTAAAGTGAAAAGCCCCGCCGAGCTGGTGGCCGGTGTGCTGCGCCTGGTGGATGATTACCGGGAAGTCAGGCCAGGCCTGATGGAACTGGCCATAGAGGCCAAGTACATCGGACAGGAGCTACTTAATCCGCCGACGGTAGAGGGTTGGCACACCGGCAAAGAGTGGATTGATAGCGGGTCTTTAGTAGGGCGGGTAAACTTCGCCGCCGACCAGGTGGGGGACATCAACCATCCCGGAATTCGGGACATCATTGAGCGCCTGGCCGCACCGGGAACCTCCCGGGGTACTTCCATGTCGCCGGAAGATCTGGTGGACGGCTGCCTGGACCTGATCGGTCCCCTGGAGGTGGGCGAGAAGACCCGTAAACCGCTGGTGGCCCAGGCGAGCCTGGGAGGCGAGGTGCGATTTGGCACCCCGCTGGAAAAAGAAGAGATGGCCCAGCGGGTTGGCGAGATGCTTCAGCTCATCGTGGCCACCAGGGAGTTCCAATTCGCCTGACGAACTCTTTTGGTACTTGTCTCAAAATGTCCTCCCGAGTCCTTCGGAACGACCTGGGGCATTTTGAGATGGTCTCTTGGTAATACACCGCTGGGTTTAAGGACTGAACCAGTCCCAGGGCAAGGGACACCCAGCTTTTAAGGATGCTAAGGATGAGCATGCCAGAAGTTGGTACCAGAAATTATCAGTACAGCCACACCATCGGCATCGATGATTCCGCGGGTCGTAGCTTCCGCTGTGCCGTCGACTTGGCCCTGGGTCCGGAAGGGCTGTTGTTCGTATTACAGCGGGGCATGTCTCTGCAAAAAAACCTGGCGGTTAAGATCTGCAGCGTCGAGGAGGAGTTCTTCGGGGACTTCGGTACCTACGGCAGCGGGCCGGGACAGTGGGTTTGGCCCGCCGGCATCGCGGCAGATTCTCAGCAGCGACTTTATGTCAGCGACGAATGGAATCAGCGCATCACCGTTTTCGACAAACAGGGTAATCTGCTGAACGAATGGGGCGAAGCAGGCGCCAGCGAGGGGCAGCTAAACCGGCCCTCGGGACTGGCTTTTGATGCCGAGGAGCACCTGCTGGTGGTGGACGCCTACAATCACCGGATCCAGAGATTTACCCAAGAAGGGAAATTCCTGAGCAGCTGGGGCAGCTACGGGTCCGGACCGGGCCAGTTCAACCTGCCCTGGGGAGTGGCCGTCAATGCCGGGGGCGAGGTGTATGTAACCGACTGGCGCAACGATCGGGTCCAAAAGTTCGGTGCCCAGGGAAATTTTCTCCTTCAGTGGGGTTCCGCAGGCAGCGGCGAGGGGGAATTCAACCGGCCAGTGGGGATTGACGTGGACCGAGCCGGCGATGTGTACGTGGTTGACTGGCACAACCACCGGGTGCAGATATTTGACTCCGGCGGCGGGTTTCAAGCCCAGTTGACCGGCGACGCTAATCTATCAACTTGGGCCGAACAGCTGCTGGCCGCGAACCCGCAAATGGTGGAGCAAAGGCGCAACGCCAAGGACTTGAGCCAGGAGAAGGGGTTTTGGAACCCGCGCGGAGTAAAAGTGGATGATCAGGACCGCGTCTTCGTGGTGGACTCAAGCAGGGGCCGACTCCAAGTGTATCGCAAGGTCCCGGCCTGAGTCGAGCGGCAACTTCTCCCCTGTCTTAGGTCAAACCTGGTGAACCCTCATATATCTGGTATCTGGGAAATAGGAGCAAAAGAGATGACCACTAACCGGAAGGATCCGATTCTGGTGGTGATACAGTTGACCGGGGGCAACGACTATCTTAACACCATCATCCCCTACAATGACCCGCTGTATTATGACAACCGCGCCAACCTGGGCATTCCCGCCGACCAGGTGCTGCCCATCGACGATAATTTTGGTTTTAACCCGGCCCTGCAACCGATCAAGGAGCTGTACGATCAGGGCAAGGTGGCCATTATCAACGGGATAGGTTACCCGAACCCCAACCGGTCCCACTTCCGCTCCATGGATATCTGGCACACCTGCGAGCCGGATAAAATCGGCACCGAGGGCTGGCTGGGCCGGGCTATCCGCGACCTGGACCCCAGGGCGGAGAATGTACTGACCGGTGTTAATTTCGGGCGAGGCCTGCCCCGGGCCATGGCCTTAACTGGAGTCCCGGTGGCGTCGGTAGCGGAGCTGGAGACCTACGGCGTACTCACCGGCATCACCGGCCAGCCGCGACGGGACCAGGTTCTGGACGTGTTCGCTCGGATGTATGCCCCCACCTTGGGCACGGGTCCGGTGATGGACTACCTGGGGCAGACGGGCCTGGATGCTCTGAAGGGCGCTGATATTTTGAAGACGGCGCCCGGGAAGTACCACTCCACGGTGGAGTACGCGGACACAACCATCGGCCAGAACCTCCATGGGGTGGCCCAGGTGCTGATGGCGGACCTGGGCACCCGGATCTTCAACACCCAGCACATTGGTTATGACACCCACGCCAGCCAGGGGCCCTTCCACCCGAAGCTCTGGACCGACCTTTCTCAGGCCATAACCGACTTTTACGCCGACCTGAAGGAGCACGATGCGGCGGATAACGTGCTGATGTACGTTTTCACCGAGTTCGGCCGCCGGGTGAAGGACAACGGCTCAGGCACTGATCACGGCTCCGGCGGGGTGGCCTTTGCCATCGGCGACCCGGTAAAAGGCGGCATGTTCAGCGAATATCCGTCGCTGAAACCCGAGGAGCTGTTGGAAGGGGATCTGCATTTCAACTTCGACTACCGCGGCGCTTACAGTACTGTTTTAGAGCGGTGGCTGGGCCTGGACCCGGTAACGATTGTAGGCGGCCACTTCGAGCAGCTGGACTTCGTCTAAGAGCCTGGGTCCAAAGATATCCGGACATAGCATAATTCCCGGCACGTCATGCCGGCGCAGGCCGGAATCCAGCGTCATCTCCCCATCGATTAGAGGGCGGCATCTAGGCTCCGGCTCTCACCGGAGCGACAAATTCACCGCCCCAGGGCTCATCGAATCTTTTGACACAGGCGTTTAGGCTGCGGACACCGCCACTTTGGCTGAACCAGGCGTGCCAGCTCATAGGCAACCTTAGTCACTCAGCCCGGGCCGCCGGAAAAGGCCGGCTCGGAATCTCCCGCCGCAGCACCGGGGCGATCTTACTCTGGAACAGCTCCAGGGTTTCGCGGTGCTGCGCTGAGGTTAACCCGGCCCCATCGGCGTTCAAATGAAGCACCTCGTGCCCCAACTGCTCGTGGTACCGATGCACCTTCTCGATGATCTGCTGCGGGCTGCCGATCAAGGCTGAGCTGCGTTCCATAGCGTCCTCAATCGAGTGAAAGACCGGCTCGATACCCCGCGTCCGCATCGCCGCTAGCCGGGCCTTGAAGATGGGGCGGTAGGTCGCGACGGCCTCCTGGGATGTTTTGGCGCCGTAGTAACCGGCGGTGCCGGCTCCGACTAGCGCGTCGGCTGGATCGTGACCGTAGCCCGTCCAGCATTCCCGGTAGTATCGGACCAGCTCGGCATAAGGCTCAATGGTATTGGTGACGTTTGCCGAGAACAGGGGATCACCCCACTTGGCTGCCAGGTCCACGGACGCCTGGCTGGTCGCGCTACCGTGCCAGACCCGGATCGGCTGCTGCAACGGGCGGGGCCAGGTCTCGGCCGCCTCCAGCGAAGGACGGAACTGGCCGGACCAGGTTACCTTGTCCTCCCGCCAGAGACGGCGGAACAGCTCATAACCCTCGCGATTTCGCTCCCATTGGTCCTGTTCCGTGACATGGAACAGCTGGGCCTGGGCCGACCCGTTGCCCTTGCCGATTATGAGCTCCAGCCGGCCCCCGCAGAGGTGGTCGAGGGTCGCATAGTCTTCGAATGCTCGTACCGGATCGAGCAGGCTCAGCGTGGTCACCGTGGTGAAAAGCCTGATTGTCGACGTCCGCGCGGCGATGTGGCTAAGGACGACCGGTGGCGACGAAGAAAGGAAGGGCCGCTCGTGCCGCTCTCCCACACCGTACCCGTCGAACCCCAACTCCTCGGCGAGGGAAGCGTTATCCACCACCTCGCGCAAGCGCTCCGTGGTGGATTTCTGAATTCCGGTGATGGGATCCGGCGCATACGGAATGAGTGTGATGGCCAGGAACTTCATGGGGACCTCCCTTTCGATTCAGCAGTGTATCGCGGGTGACCAGGGACACGGCCTGACCACCGATGGCCCGCGGCACACCTGTTTTCATCCCGTCCGGCACCCGGTCAATCCTACTAATGAAACGGGTCGCGGCGTTACCGCCTGCAACCTCTATTCTGATAAGGGTACCATGTCCCTTTTCCAGACCATGGCGGCTCTGCCTAAAAAGGAATTTTTACCCTCTGCCCTCTGAAGTTTGCGACGACCCCGGTAACGCTTCCTCAGCTGGAGAGGCATTTTCAGGCACGAGCCCGACCCGCCGAAAGATCAGGGGTGTGAGTAAGGTTACGGGGAGGATCAATAGCAGTCCAACTCCGGCGTTCAGGCCGATGGCGAGACCAATTCCACCAGTCCCAAAAATCCGGGCCAATGCCGCTATCTCGTAGTCGCCAACCAGGTGACCCAGGCCGTTGACCGTACCCTGGGCCCCCATGGTCCGTCCTCTCATTTCCGGCACTGAAGACAGCAACAAAATGGTGCTCTGCATGGTGCTGAAACCCGCTTGTCCTATGCCGGCCAGGAGCAGCAAGAGGAACGAGACCAGGAACCAAGGCGACCAGGCCATCAGCGTAACCCCCAGCGCCGTGATTAAGGCACCGGCGATGAATAGCCGCCCGTGGTAGTGAATTTGCCTTTTGAGGGCAATTATTGAGGCGCCGATCAACGTCCCGATACCTTCCGCAGACCCCAGCAGTCCACCCAAGGTAGGACCGACCATAAGCAGTTCGCTGGCGATGACCGGAATGAAATACTGAACGGGTAGGACCAGCGCGTTCATGATCAGTGAGATGCAGAGAACACCCAAAACCATACGGTTGGATATGGAGTGCCTTACTCCTTCTAGGAGACTTTGCCATACGGCTATTTGAGCCCCGCTGGCGGGCGCTCGATTGGGTAACCTGAGCCGAATCATCAGCAGGAGAACCGCCAGGTCCAACGCCGCGAGAATCCCATAAGCGACGACAAAACCTGGACCCGCCACCAGGGCTCCGCCGGCAAATGGCCCTAGTATTTTGCCACTATTGTTGGTAATGGTTTCCAGGGACATGGCGCTGGCCAGGTGCTCCGAGCCGGCCAGGTCGGCGATGGCGGTGCGCCGCGAAGGGTCATCCAACACCTTAACTGACCCCTGGAGGAAAGCGGCGGCATAAACGTGCCAGGCCTGTATGGCCTCGGTGATAAGCAAACCCGCAAGGACAATCGCTATCACGAAAAAGGTTGCGTGTACGCCGATCATGATGCGTCGCCGGTCCAGCCGGTCCGCCAAGACGCCGGCAAAGGGGGACATAAAGGGCCGTGGCAAATTGAGGAAGACCGCAATCAGCCCTACCTGAAAGGCGGAGGAAGTCATTTGGTAGATGAGATAACCCAGCACCAATAGTTCCATCCGCCGAGAAAGCTCGTGGATCGCCCGGCCGGCCCAAAGTATGCGGAAGTCCCGATTCTGAAGAACGGCCAAAGCTGGGATGCTGGAAGTTCTGAACAAGCGGATAACGCCTATGTTTCCTTATTAGCTGAACCGCGATAGCTGATGGTCGAGAGCGGCAAGAGACCAGGGCTCCCTAGTACATCGTCCAGTTGGTTTTGAGGAATTGGTGACCACCTCCATTCTAACCTTCCCCCATCGAGAGGGAGAGTCAGAGTGGGTGTGAGGTCGCATGTATCAATTTCAGTTGGTCGTAATTCCACCAGGAGCTGGCAGCGATCTCTACCGCAAGGAATCGCTGGTCAGCTCCACGATGCGAGCGACTGGCGGGAAATCCGGCATGAAAACCATGCGCCAGGCTTCCAGTCCGGTCTGACCGGCCTCAGGCGCGCCGCCCCATTGAGCCGCTTTTTTAATGCGCTGGTAAATATCCTCCTTCGTAGCGCCACACTGATGGGCCGCGTGAATATGAATCGCGATGTGGTGGGCCACCTTACCGGCGCCCACATACACCATCATCCGATCTAACTCTTCTCGCATCCGCTCTTCACGGGACATCTTGCCATGTTCTTCTTCCCAGCGATCGTTGCGAGCCTTCAGGCCATCCGGGTCCATCTCCGCCAAGAGAGCATGAGCGCCAACGCAGAACCCACTGATTTTGGTAACCCTTTGTAACTCCGCTTGCTTTTCCTCTTGGGTCCAAGCCATAGTTCAACTCCTTCCCTTCATCTGGGCTTTTCCAGATCAAGTTGATTCCCTTCGACGGGGGACTTCTGGGATGCTCCGAACTATAAATCTGCATGCCGAGCGCGTCAAATGGAGAATAGCGCCCAACTACAACCGGAGCAGTTTTTCGGCGTTGCCGCTCATGATTTTTAGTTTGTCTTCTTGGCAGAGGGGTATGGTAGGAATCCATTCGGTACCAGGAAGGTTATCTACAAAAGGATAATCGACTGAGAATAGAATCCGGTCTACTCCCATCTCCATCACGCTACAGAGCAGGGCCGGATTGGAGAAATTGCCGCTGGTGGTGATCCAGAAATGGCGGCAAAAATAATCCCGGAAAGAGAAAGAGGCATTCCGATTTCCCGGCCGGGACAGCGCTTGATCGATGCGCCAGAGAGAAAAGGGAAGGGATTCTCCTAAATGCCCAAGGATGATCTTCACTTCGGGGTAGGCGTCGAAAACACCCGAGAGAACTAGCCGGATTCCTTGGGTGGCCGTCTCGACCGTGAATCCCCAGGCTGCGGTAAGCAAACCCGGGAAATCCCCTAGATAGTCCTGGTAATAGGCCTCGACCACCGCGGAATGTGGAGAGGCTGGATGCATGTAAAGCGGTACATCCAGCGCTTGGGCTCGTTCGAAGACAGGCCAGAACCGTTTATCGTCAAAAAACACGCCATTAGTTAGTCCATGCACCATTGCACCCTTGAACCCCAGTTTTGTGACGCAACGCTCCAACTCATCCGCAGCGGCCATTGGGTCGGGTGTAGGCAGGGCGGCAAAGGCCGCAAACCGGTCGGGATGGGAAAGGACTATCTCCCGAAGCCGGTCATTGGCCCCCCGGGCCAACCTAACCGCCACTTCCGCGTCACCTCTTTGGGTTGCGGGTGCGCCGTGGGACAGCACCTGAAAGTCGATGCCGGCTTCGTCCATTTCCTTGATTCTCAGCTCACCATAATCGAACAGGCGCTCAACAATGCCAGGAGCACGGCGCACACCATCGCCTGGTCCAAAGGTTGCCGCCACTTCCTGGTCCCAGTAATGCTCTTCCAGGGCGATGATCCTTGGCTTGCTTTGAAGTGTCATATCCAACCTCCTTCAGCACCACGTTTTGTTAGGCCAGTTTGAAAGCCTGAACCGCGGTCTTGCCGAAGGCCCAATCCTTCTTTTCCTGGCTCTGGAAAAGGGCCAGTTCCAGCACGCCCTGAAGAGAGTTGCGGTATCCTTCCCGGGCGCCCACCGGCGGATAGTCGCTTCCCCACATCATGCGCTGGTTGCCGAAGGCCTGGTATGCCATGTCCAGCAGCGGTGGAACTTCCTCGAAACCAAATTGGGCAGCCAGGGGCATGGGCCTAACACAAAACTCCCCCAAGCCACCGAATTTGATGTAGGTGTTGGGCAGTCGAGCGAGGGTGAGAGCCTCCTTGTACCATTGGTACGGAGCCGTTACCGACTCCGGGCTCTGGGGTCGATAAGCTCCGGCCAGATGCTCCAGAATTAGCGTCATTTCCGGGAGCTCTTCAGCCAGCCTCTGGAACTCGAGGTCGGCCACGTGCTCGGCGCTGCGGGCAAAGCAGCTAACCGGCAGGCCCAATTCCGCAGCCTTACGCCAGATGGCCAATGGGTCGGGGCCTGGGGAGCGTTCGGTGGGGTGAAACCTCACTCCGACCACACCCTCCTCTTGGGAGAGGCGCTCCAAGGTCGCAGGCGCGTTGGGGTTTTTCACGTCAACCCAAACCACCGCCCCGAAGCGACCCGGGAATCGCTTCACCGACTCGAGGATGTACCGGTTGTGGAAATTACCGGCATGCTGAATTAGGACGGTCTTTTCTACGCCGTTGAGGTTCATCTGGTGGAGAATCATTTCCACCGGCTCAAACCAGTTAATCCCGGCATGGCTATGGGTGTCCACAATCATCATGAGGTTAGCTCCTTCCTCCCAAGGATTAAGTCAGGGCTAAATCGAAAACAGGTTTAGCCAATGGCAGTAGGATAGCGTTTCTCGGCAGGAGTATATCCCAAAGCCCTCCCCTTTATTAAACCTAACGCAGGAAACATAAACCCGGCCCCCAAGGTTCCGGGCTCAGCCAATCTGGAACCAAATTGACGCAAGGCGATAGATTGAAGATGGCGCCAATGCTGGCCAACTTAGAGGGTGTTTTAAAAGTTGCTTGACTTCCAGGCTCAAGCTGTTATGCCGGTTTGGGCTTCAGCTTCCTCTCCCCTTGTGGGAGAGGATTGAGGTGAGGGGTATCACCCTCATCCCAACCTTCTCCCATCAAGGGAGAAGGGGCTATTGTCGGGCCATATCAGGATGCGCATTTCTCTATTCTAGAGCGGACAATGCGCGAGGCTTTTTAAACACCCTCTTAGTACTACAACGACGGGTTTAAGGTGGCGGCTCCATCCTGCTTTCGCGGCGGGTGGAGCGGCGTCTCTCGTGGGAACGGCGAGCCCGTTCGTTGCGTAGCTGCGTATCCTCCAGCCACAACAGCAATTGATCGGGCCCGA
>JAKZUA010000215.1:0-5000 GCA_047516825.1 Dehalococcoidia bacterium | reverse complement strand
AGCGGCCGCCGAGGCTGCGAATTGGGGTTCGCCCAAGTCCGGGCCTTATGTTGGACGAGGCATGTCCTTGGGGCAGCGGCCTCAGGGCCAAAGCATTTATTCGGTTCGAGTGAGCATGGACGAAAACGCCCGGGCGACCCTGCATACGTTGGTGCCGGAAACAGGCACTGGCTCTCACACCGTCGGACGCCAGATGGTGGCGGAGGATTTGGGCATACCCGTGGCGGATGTGGCAGCGGTCCAAATGGACACAGACGGCGGCAATTTCGACAGCGGCGCGGGCAGCGGCAGCAGCGTGGGCGGGACCAACGCGGCTTTGGGCGGTGCTCAGGGAGTCCGGCAAAAACTCACCCTGATGGCGGCTGAGTTCTACGGATGGCCGGAAGAACGGATAATTTTCCGGGAAGGCCGAGTCTTTGTCGATGGCGACCCGGAAAAGGGTGTGCCAATTAAGGAGCTGGCTTACCGGGTCGTAGCCGCCACCGGAGGACCCATTTCTGTCGATATCTCCACCACGGCTGAGGAGCCGGAGGTAACTTGCTTTTGTGCCCAGGTGGCCGAGGTGGAAGTTGATCCGGAGACCGGCGAGGTCAAGCTGCGGAAATTCATAAGCGCCCATGACGTGGGGACTATTCACAACCCGCTTAGCCACCAGGGGCAGATCGATGGGGCGGTGGTCCAAGGGGTCGGTTACGCGCTGATGGAGGAGTTGTTGTCGGAAGAGGGGCAGATCTTGACCCTAAGCATGGGAGATGTCAAAACACCCACAATCCAGGACGTTCCCGAGCTGGCAACGGTCTTGGTGGAATCCCCGGGGGGCAACGGCCCCTACGGAGCAAAAACCATTGGAGAGCAACCCCTGCCGCCGGTAGCTCCGGCCATCGCTAATGCCGTGTACGATGCGGTGGGCGTCCGAATTCAGGAGCTTCCCATCACGGCGGAAAAAGTGCTCGCCGCCCTAAAAAGCAAGTAAAGTGGGGAGCAAGTAAAGTAGCGAAAGTGATATGGATCGCAATTCCGTGGCCCATCACCAGGCGGCCCAATTCGAGCAAACCGGTCCATGAGGATTAGCGGCAATTTAGTGCCCTTTCCAGATCCCGGTGCGGCCGACCTGATGAGCGACCATTTGGAACAGCTAGTTCGGGCGGAGGGACCAGGCCGGATTTCGTGCCAGATATCTCTCCCTAGATCATTGCTTAAACCGCGAGGTGTCCCCTCCGCGTCACAGGGAGGTTTCGCCCGCAAGATGGTGGAGATTGCCAAACAAGAGGGAGGGGATTGGCTGCCCCTGTGGAGCTCAACAACCGACAGCTATCAGGCGCTGGAAGAAGTATCTTGTGAGGTTGTTGCGGCGGGCATCTTTAGATGTAAGGTAATGAACATGAGCGGGACGGAGGGCCAATTCTCTCTGGAATCCACCTTTCTCCCTGCTCCAAGGTCCTAGGATGAGCTGGAGATCGGCCGCCCCCGGTGCCGGCAATAACTAAACCAAAGCCAAAGTGGAATCTACATCGACACCGGATTGGGCAACGCTGCCAACACCGTCATTCCGGCGTTCGGTGGAATCCAGAGAACAGTTGAGAATGTCCTTTCCTGGACACCGGCTTACGCCGGTGTGACGAAGGATTTTGCTCCTTCAGGTTGCGCAAATTAATACATTGGCAATTTCTGAAGCAGATTCTGGGGTTTAGCTGAGTAGTAGTTTTCACCTTGGTATTAGTTTAGGTCGAAGGGGTTCTCTTGGGTAGTAATCGTTTCCTTTCCATATAGCTTGCGGTGTTGGCCATCACCCCGGTCCCGTTACCTAAGGCGTTTTGACGAGAATTCAAACCGGAGTATACTGTTACCGGGCACGCGGAATAAGTCCGAGCGAGCCCCAGGTTTCGAACTACTTCATTACCCATCTTACCTGGGGAGAAAAATCAGGGAGGTTACAAATGCCTACTTCGGAAGATTTGGCGCTGATGGCTCACTTGATGCGCCGAGCCGGGTTCGGCGCTAACCGGGACTCTCTCGAAGTCTACCTGGCCCAGGGATATGAAGCCGCGTTGGTGGAACTGTTACATCCGGAAAGCCTGCCACCCTATGATGATGACTTGGCGTATCGCTATTTCCCCTATTTTCGTATCGGAACCGCGCTGCCTTCCCAGCAGAGTCATTGGATGCTACGCATGATTGGCACCCGCCGACCGTTAGAAGAAAAGATGGCTCTTTTCTGGCATCATCTGTTCGCTACCGGATTCGCCAAGGTGGAAAATGCGCCGGAGATGCACCAGCAGATTGACACCTTCCGAAGGCATGGCATGGGCAATTTCAGAACTCTTCTGTTGGAGCTTTCCAAGGATCCGGCGATGATATTCTGGCTGGACAACTGTGAGAGCCATAAGGATGCGCCCAACGAGAACTTTGGGCGGGAGCTGCTGGAGTTGTTCTCTATGGGGGTGGGCAACTACACGGAAGACGACGTAAAGAACTGCGCCCGCGCCTTCACCGGGTGGACTATCATCCCCGCCCTGCCCCGGTATCCCTGGGGAGAATTCTTGAGGGAGTTCGAGTACCGGCCGGATGACCACGATGACTCAGAGAAAATATTTTTAGAGCATCAGGGACAATTCAATGGTGAGGACATCATAAACATCATTTGCCGGCAGCCGGCCACGGCTCGATTTATCTCCCGCCATCTTTACAACTTTTTTGTGGCCGAGGAGCCGCCGGTATCGGCCTGGCCAACGACACCGCCCCAAGACCCCTCGGCTATAGAGCTGCTGTCGCAAGAGTATTTCCGCTCCAATTATGACCTGCGGTCGATGCTGGCGGTACTTTTTGATTCCGATTTTTTCAAGAATGCCCGTTATACCAAGGTAAAGAGCCCGGCGGAGTTGGTAGCAGGCGTGATGCGGTTGGTCGACGACTACACGACCCCCAAGCCCCGGATTAACGAAATCTCGGCGGCATGCAATTACATGGGCCAGGAATTGCTCAATCCCCCTACGGTCGAAGGGTGGCACACCGGCAAAGAATGGATTGACAGCGGCGCCTTGGTAGAACGGATCAACTTCGCCGCGGATCAAGTGGGAAATCTTACCAAACCCGGCGTTCGTCGAATTATTGAACGCCTCGCAGCATTGGGCTCTTCCCTAACGCCGGAGCAGTTGGTGGATGGGTGTCTTGATCTGGCGGGGCCGGTGCTGGTTTCTCCGGAGAGGCGAGAAGTGCTCATCGCCAGCGTGCCTCGCTCGGAAAGTGGTGATTGCCCCACTGATGAATCCTTTGGCCCAACAGTTGCCAGGCTACTACAACTTATTGTGGCCTTGCGGGAGTTCCAGTTGTCCTAAGTTGGTGATCTCTTAGGCCCATTCCAGCGAGAGGGGATTAGGATGGTCAGTTCCAAGGAGTCCACTACATCGATCGAGTATGTAAAAACCATTGGCAACGCCGCTGCGCCGAGTCAGATCGGCTTCAGGAATCCGGTGGATGTCGCCCTGGGGCCGGGGGATTTGGTGTATGTGTTGAGCCATGCCGCCGAGAACACCCCCAAGGGTAATCGGGTAGCCAAATTCACCCTTGAGCAGGAAGAGTTTCTTGGCGAATTCGGCTCTTCCGGTAGCGATCCCGGCCAATTTATCTGGCCCAACTCCTTGACCACCGACCAGCCGGGCAATTTGTACGTAACCGACGAGTGGTTGCATCGGGTATCGGTATTTGACCCGGAGGGTAATCTCTTAAGGTATTGGGGTGAAGAGGGGGATAGTCCCGGACACTTTAATCGCCCAGCCGGCATTACTAACGACGCCGAAGATAATCTGCTCCTGGTGGACAGCATGAACCATAGGGTGCAGAGATTTACCCGCGACGGTGAGTTTCTTCACCAATGGGGCTCGCCTGGCTCCGGTGAGGGGGAATTGGACACTCCCTGGGGAATCTGCCTCGATTCCTTCGGAATGGTATATGTGGCCGATTGGCGAAATGACCGGGTTCAAAAATTCGATCCCTCGGGTCAATTCCTAATGTCCATTGGCGAAACCGGGTCGGGAGTAGGACAGCTAAGTCGCCCCAGCGGAGTGGCCGTGGATGCGGACGGGAACATTTATGTAGCGGATTGGGAGAACGACCGGGTCCAGGTGTTTGATCCAGGTGGCAGATTCAGCGCTGAATTACTGGGCAATGCCACCATGTCCAAGTGGGGAGAAGAACGGCTTTCGTCCAATCCTGAAAACATGTTGGGGCAGCGCCGGGAGGCGAGAAGCCTGGAACCCGAAAAACGCTTCGTGCATCCGGTATCCGTGAAAATCGACCCGATGGGCCGGATCATCGTCGTGGATTCGGCTCGCCACCGGCTGCAGATCTACCGCCGGAGATGAATTGACCAACCCCAATAGAGGGTCCATATTCCGTGGGGAGTAGCAAGGGGGAGAGGACCACCCCCTTCTCCCTCGATGGACCAAGCTCCAGTGTTTACAATTTGTAGCCCAATGTTGGCATAGGCATCCCTGTGGCCTGACTTAATCCGGAGCACCCTGAGTCAACCAATCAGGTCGAAGCTTCGGCAGACCTAGCTAGGTGAGAGGCGAAGGCAGGTCCAGAAAACAGTTACGTCCATGTAGTTATCCCGGAGCTTGTGGGCGTACCCTAGCTACCCGGGTAAGCCTACGGGTATTACCCAGGAAGGTCTGCGGAACGGAGAGGCGGTCTTCACGCCGATCCAAGCCATGGGGCGGGACGAGAACTAGCTCATTCTTTTAGGTGGCGCCCTGGCCGATGATCTGCAGGAGCGGGAGAAGAGGCTGCCGCTCGACGCGTGGGCTTACCGACTGCCCACCGCAGCCGCATTCAATTCGCGGATGGCGTCCAGAGTTTCCGGACTAAACCAAAGCTAAGGTGAAACCTACATAAAGCGAACCCGAAGAGGAGTTGCGATATTCTGTAAAAGAAGTCGATTGGCGGTGGTGGAAGGGATGACAGACATAGTGCAACTCATGGAAGAGTGGCAACTGGATGTA
>JAKZUA010000214.1:0-13377 GCA_047516825.1 Dehalococcoidia bacterium | reverse complement strand
GGAGCAGTTGATGGGGCTGACTGTTCCGGAGCGTGCCGAGTACGTGCGGGTCATCCTCTGCGAGCTCAACCGCATCGCCAGCCATCTGCTCTACATTGCAACGATAGGGCTGGATGCCGGGGCAATGACGCCATCTATGTTCGCCTTTCGCGGCCGGGAACGGATCCAGTCCCTGTTCGAAGCGGTTTCCGGCGCCCGAATGATGCACAACTATTTCCGTATCGGCGGCATCAAAGAGGAGTTGCCGGATAATTTCCGGCAGCTGATTGGTGAATTGTTGCCCCAGCTACGGGTGGATGTGGAGCAAAGCGATAATCTCCTGACTTTCAACGAAATATTTCTCTCCCGACTCAAGGATGTGGCGGCCATCAGCGCGGAGGAGGCTATCGACTTTGGTTTGACCGGGCCCTGCCTGCGCGGCTGTGGTGTGGAGTACGACGTCCGCAAAGCCCAGCCCTACTCGGTCTACGACCGGTTCGATTTTGACGTTCCGGTGGGGCTGGACGGCGACTGCTGGGACCGGCACTGGGTTCGAGTGCAGGAAATGTACCAATCCCTGGCCATTGTGGAGCAGGCCCTGGAGCAGATGCCGGAAGGTACGGTAACCTCCTCCCTGGGCCGCCGCTTAATCCGCCCGCCGAAGGGGGAAGTGTACGTAAGGTCGGAAAATCCCCGGGGCGAGATCGGCGTTCATATAGTGAGTGACGGTACCGACCGCCCCTACCGGCTCAAGGTGCGCCCGCCATCTTTCTGCAACCTTTCCGCTTTGAAGCTGCTCCTTCGGGACTCCTGGCTCGCTGACTCGGTGGTTATCCTCGGCTCGCTGGACATAGTGTTGGGCGAGGTGGACCGGTGATTCAAAACTACCTGGATATTGTCCCGGTTGAGTTGCGCTGGATGGTAGTGGGGCTGCTGGCCATGTTCATCGGGCTTTCAATAGTCGTTCTCTCTCTGACATGGCTGGAGCGGAAGGCCCTGGGACGTCTGCAGCTTAGATTTGGGCCCACCCGTACCGGTCCTTTCGGACTGCTTCAGCCGCTGGCCGACGCCGTGAAGCTAGTGATCAAGGAGGATATCATTCCCAGCTCTTCGGACCGGGCCCTATTCTGGGTCGCGCCGGTAATCGTTTTTATCCCCGCTTTTATGATTTGGGTCACCATACCGGCCACCCAGAATCTGGTGCTGCGGAACCTGGAGCTGGGGCTTTTCTACATTATCGCCTTCGCCGTGGTTGGCATTTTGGGCCTGGTTCTGGCCGGCTGGGGTTCCGCCAACAAGTACGGCGTCCTGGGGGGTCTCCGCTCCGCCGCCCAGCTGATCAGCTATGAGATACCCGTGATCCTGGTGGTGGTGGCGGTGGCCATACTGGCCGAGTCCCTGGACTTGAAGGTGATCGTAAATCAGCAGTCGAGCCTTCCCTACCTGGTGTTGTTTCCGCTGGGGCTGGTTATATTCTTCATCGCCGGATTGGCGGAGGTGGGCAGAACGCCCTTCGACATTTACCACGCCGAATCCGAGGTGGTTGGTGGACCCTTTGTTGAGTATAGCGGCGCCCACTGGGCCGTGTTCTTCCTGGCGGAGTACATCAACACCTTCGCTATTGCCGCGCTCACTGCTTTGCTGTTCCTGGGCGGGTGGCTGGGGCCGGGTCCGTTGTGGCTGGGCATTGGGTGGTTCTTGCTGAAAGTGTACGCGGTAATCCTGGTCATTTTTTGGGTGCGAGGCACCTTCCCCCGTCTGCGCATCGACCAGCTGATGGCCTTCGCCTGGAAGGTGATGGTGCCCCTATCTTTCTATGCGATTTTGATTGCAGCGGTCTACCGGTTTTACGGTTGGCCAGGTTGGAGCCTGACTCTCATGTCCCTGGCCGGCTTGGCCGTAGTTGGATATCTGGTATACCAGAGGATGATGGCGCCGGTTCGACGGGTTGCGGAGGTTAAGGCCAGACAGGAACAGCTACTACTGGAGCGTAAAGCCAGAAGGGAGCAGGCCAGTGGAGTGTAAAGCCAGAAAAGAAGAACTAGGAGAACAACAGGGAAGGTTGGCAAATGCTGAATAGCCTGAAGGGATTAATGCTAACCCTGGCTTCCACCTTCACCGGTCTGCGCAAGCCCGTGACGAGGCAGTACCCGACGGTACCCACTCCGGTGCAGCCCAGATTCATGGGGTTCCCAGCCTTGACCTGGGACCAGGATGTGGAGGAGCCCTTCTGCACATCCTGCATGGTGTGTATTCGCCATTGCCCCACCCAATGCATGTCGGCGAGCATGAAGGACAACCCACTGCAGGAAGAGGGCAAAAGCTCTCGAAGAAAAATAGTGGACTATTTCGAGATTAACCTTAACCGGTGTATACTGTGCGGGATTTGCGTGGAAGTGTGTAATTTTGACGCCATTGTCATGAGCCACGAGCACGAAATGAGCACCTATCAGCGCAACGGAGACCGGGTGGATCTGCCGGCGTTGCTCCAAATAGGACGGAAATATCAGGATAAGACCAATTGGGTTCCGCCCACCGTCCTGGCCAAGCGGAAGCAGGCCGCCGAGGTTGCTAGCCCGGAGGCCGCAAACACAGAGGCTCCGGATGGCGCGGCCGAAAGCGAGGAACCCGCGACTTGAAGCCCGGTCTATGTTGGTAATTCGTGCCTAGGCGAGAGGATGAGCGGTACGCTAACCTTACCGGCAGGCATCCGGTTTATTGCACCTGCACCCAGTGCACCGACAAGTTTTTAAAGAAAAGGGGAATTCGCGGCAAGCAGTCGCTGTTTCAGCGGCTGTTGAAAGGCAAACAGAATCGGCGGCATCCGGCCAACTGTAGTTGCGCCACCTGTAACCTTCTGCGGTCGGTTGCCGAAATACCTTCTGAAGCTCCTCTGGCGAGTAATACGGTGACTAAACCCGGCGGCGGGCTATTCAGCAAGCTATTCGGAAAGAAGTGACAGCGATTTGTCTGGAAGCGGACTGAGCAGTAATCTCAAGATGTCACCCCGAGCGCTTCGAGATGACATGGGTGGTTTTGAGATAACTACTAAGAAGTAAACGACTCGCTCCAGTTTAATTTTGGAGCCGCCCACCCGGCGGCTCTTTATTTGGTGGAGAGCCTTAAACCATGTCCTGGTTTCTCTTTGGGTTGTTGTCCGCGCTGACCTTGATCGGGGGGTTGGGCGTGGTTACGACCCGCAATGTGGTACACGCTGCCCTGTTCCTCCTCCTCTCCCTGCTGGCCGTGGCGGGGGTCTACCTGATCCTGCTTGCTGAATTCCTGGCTCTAGTGCAGGTCCTAATCTACGGCGGCGCCATCATCATAGTGGTGTTGTTCGCAATCATGCTGACCCGCAGCTCAGAGTACCCTCACATATCTGACAACCCCCAGTGGCCTCTGGCGGCGCTGGCAGCCATCGCGCTGGCCGGAGTTCTGGGGGCGGCCTTTTGGCTGAGCTCCCCCGGCGATACTCAGGCCCAACCCCCGCCCTTCGCCGAGCTGGGTAACTCGCTGTTCACCCGCTGGGCCATTCCCTTTGAGATAGCCTCCCTGGTTCTGCTGGTGGCGCTGATTGGCGCCCTAATCATCGCCCGCTCCGACTCCAGGCCCGGGCCCGGGCCGGATAGCTAGCCTATGGTGCCGCTGGTTTACTTTCAACTGCTGAGTGCCGCCCTGTTCGCCGTTGGTTTGTACGGTGTGCTGGCCCGCCGCAGCGCCGTGCTGATCGTCATTTCCATAGAGCTGATGCTGAACGCGGTAAACATCAACCTGATCGCAGCGGCCTCCCATCTGGCGGAGCAGGGCCCCGGCAAGTTCCTTAGTTTTGATGGTCAAGTCATCGCCATCTTCGTCATAACCGTTGCCGCCGCCGAGATCGGATTGGCTTTTGCCATAATCCTCCGCATGTACCGAAACCGCGCCACGGTCAATGTCGACGAGATCAACCTGATGAAATGGTAACGCTCGCGCGGGCCGCCACCAATTCTTCCTTTTCGTTAGCAGAGGTCAAGTTGACAACCAACTTGACTGCCATGGACCCCCTATTTTCAGAGGATTGGGCAGGAATACGGAATTCTATCGGAGTCATCGCCTGACATGGAATGGGCTTGGTTGATTCCGCTTTTCAGCTTGGCGGCAGTACCTCTTATTATCCTCTTCGGCAAGTATCTGCCCGGCAAGGGGTCCTTCCTGGCCATCCTGGCTATCGCCGCCGGGTTTGGCCTGTTCTGCTGGGTGTTCCTGGGTTGGTTGGCGGCCGGTCCCGCCACCGAGGATTGCCATACCAGCCGGGAGACCGGCGTGCTGACCTGCGAGTATCAGCGGGTCTGGTTCCAGGCCGGAACGCCGGGCGTCGAGAATGATGTAGACCAAGGGGTGCGGCTGGTCCTGGGCGTGGTTATCGACCCCCTAACCCTGAGCATGCTGGGCCTGATCACCTTTGTGGCGCTGATGGTGCAGGTCTACTCCCTGGGATACATGCGCGGCGATCCCCGGTTGGACTGGTACTACGCCTTTCATGCCTTGTTCGCCGCTTCGATGCTCACGTTGGTGTTGGCCGACAACTTCCTGCTGCTCTACGTTGCTTGGGAACTGGTCGGCCTCTGTTCCTACCTGCTCATCGGCTTCTGGTTCGAGCGTCCGGCGGCGCGGGAAGCCGCCAAGAAGGCCTTTGTGGTCACCCGCATCGGGGACGTGGGTCTTCTGATAGGCATTCTGCTGCTCTGGCGCGAGGTGGGCAGCTTCAGCATGTCGGAGGCCTTCCAGGCGGCCCAGAGCGGGGCGCTGAGCCAGGGAGTAATTACTTGGGCGGCCATCCTGATATTCCTGGGAGCGGCGGGAAAATCGGCCCAGTTTCCCTTCCATGTTTGGCTTCCCGACGCAATGGAAGGACCGACGCCGGTCAGCGCCTTGATCCACGCCGCCACCATGGTAGTGGCTGGCGTTTACCTGGTGGCCCGGGTCTACCCTCTGTTTCAGCAGTCGGACTATGCCCTGACGGTAGTGGCGATTGTTGGCCTCATTACCGCGCTGGGCGCTGCTACTATCGCTCTGGTGTCTACCGACCTGAAGCGCATCCTGGCCTACTCCACCATCAGCCATCTGGGTTTGATGATGCTTTCCCTGGGGGCCTTGGGCTACACCGCGGCTATTTTTCACCTCCTGGCCCATGGCTTTTCCAAGGCGTTGTTGTTTCTGGGCGCTGGCAGCGTGATGCACAGCACCGATGAGTTGGATGTGCGCAACCTGGGCGGACTGCGACGGGTGATGCCGGTAACCGCCATACTTTTTTCCATCGGCGCCTTGTCTCTGGGCGGAATACCCATATTGGCCGGATTCTGGAGCAAGGACGAGATTCTGCTGGCGGTCAACGAACACCTGCACCCGGCATTCATCGTCCTCACCTTGCTGACCGCCCTGCTCAGTGCGCTGTACATGGCCCGGGCCATGTTCCTGGTGTTCTTCGGTTCTGCCCGGGCCACCCATAGCCAGGTACACGATGCTCCGCTGACCATGGCCGGCACCATGGCGCTTTTGGGAATTCTAGCCCTGCTCTTCGGGCTGATCACGCTGAAATGGCCCGAGAGTTGGCCGGGCACTTTCGCCGGCTTCGGCAGCCTCCTGTTTTTTCAGGAAGCCGAGGCCTTCCATTTTGAACCCTGGCTGGGAATCCTTTCCATCCTGCTGGCCACAGGGGCCTTCCTAGGCGCCTACCTGGCTTACTCCAGGAAAAGCATAGCGTTGGAGGGAATGCGACGCAGCCTGGCGCCCATCCTGCGGGTTGTGGAGAATAAGTACTACGTGGACGAGTTCTACCAATGGATCGTGGATCGTATCGTGCTGGTGGTGGCGTCTTTCGTGGGCTTTTTCGATCGGGCGGTGGTCAATGACGTGGCGGTGAACGGCCCGGCCAATGCCGTGCGTCATTTGGGGGTCGCGCTACGGTTGCACGTCACCGGGCATGTTTACAGCTACGCCCTGGGCATGGTTTTGGGGACCATTGGTCTGGCCCTAGTCTGGTGGGTCCAATCGGTATAGTGGGTAGCCGATGATCGTCTTCGACCAGGTTGCCCTCTTCCTGCTGATTGCGGTGCCGCTGGTCGGCGCTCTGCTGTCCATGTTCATGGCCAAAGACCAGCCCAAAGATGCCTGGTACTTTGCCATCTTCGCATCCGGCCTCACCCTTTTAATATCCCTGATTGCCTTCGCCAGGTACGACTACAGTGCCGGTGGCTTTCAGTTGACCCGCACCTTTAATTGGCTGGATGAGCCGCTCAACATTAGCCTGTCGCTGGGGATAGACGGCATCTCGGCCCCGCTGATGTTGCTCAACGGCATCGTTCTCTTCGGAGCGGTACTCATATCCCAGACTATTCTGCACCGTGCCCGCGATTTCTTTGTGCTGCTCTTGGCACTGGGGTCCGGCGTATTCGGCGTGTTCGTCGTACAGGACCTGTTCTTCCTGTTCTTTTTCTACGAGTTGGCCGTGCTGCCCATGTACCTGCTTATTGGCGTATGGGGCAGCAGCACCGATTTTGGCAGCTTCCTCCGCACTAAAGAGTACGGGGCTATGAAGTTGATGCTCTACCTGGTGGCCGGCAGCGTGCTGGTTTGGGTGGGCATCCTGGCGGTGTACGTTGAGGCTGCGCATGCGGGCTCCCCCACTTTCTCATTGCAACTATTGGGTCGGCTAGCTCAGGATGGCGCTTTCAGCGAGGGTTTTCAGAATTGGGTGTTCCCGCTGTTCATGGTCGGCTTTGGAGTCCTGGCCGGTCTTTGGCCCTTTCATACCTGGTCGCCCGACGGACACGTGGCGGCCCCCACCGGGGTCAGCATGCTGCACGCCGGGGTTCTGATGAAGCTGGGAGCCTACGGCATTATCCGGGTCGGGATTGTGTTGTTGCCGGAGGGCGCCGCCAACTGGATGCCGGTATTGATCATTTTGGGCACCGTCAACGTGCTCTATGGCGCTATATCCGCCGTGTCGCAAAAAGACCTGAAATACATTATCGGTTATTCCAGCGTCAGCCACATGGGCTATGTGCTGATGGGGATAGCCACCCTGCATCCCGTAGGGGTGGCCGGCGGGGTGCTGCAAATGTTCTCCCACGGAATAATGACCGCCCTCATGTTCGCCATGGTGGGAGTTATTTACGATCGGGCTCATATCCGCGATATCACCGTCCTCAACGGGCTGATGAAGCGAATGGGAACCACCAGCTTCTTCTTCGCCATCGCGGGGCTGGCGTCTTTGGGACTGCCGGGCCTCAGCGGATTTATCGCCGAGTTCATGGTATTTGTGGGCGCTTTCCGCACCTACTTGCCATTGGCTGTTCTGGCAGTCATTGGAGCGGCCATAACCGCGGTGTACATCCTGCGGCTACTGGCCCGCACCTTCTTCGGTGAGCTGGACCCTCAATGGGAACACCTGACCGACGCCAGTCCGGTGGAGAAGGCGGTGGGCGGCGCCCTGGTGCTTATTCTGATTTTCGTGGGGGTCTGGCCGGCCCCGCTGCTGCGCGTGATCAACGAAGGAGTGGCCACGGTTCTGGCGGGCCTCTAAGCGATCATGGCATTGACTGAAAACATACATCTTCTGACGCCCGAGTTCGCCCTGGCCGGACTCGCCCTGCTGGTGTTTGTCGTCGACCTGTTGCTGCCGGAGCAGCGCAAAAATGTCCTGCCCTGGCTTTCCATTCTGGGGTTGATCGGCCTCATTGCCCTTTCCCTGGGGATGCTTTGGGGACAAACCGAAAGCCTTTACGGTGGACTGCTGGCCATCGACGCCTACTCCCTGTTTTTCAAGGTCTTTTTTCTGGGACTGGGCATCTTCATAATCTTGATCTCCTTCAACTTCGTGAAGCAGTTTCTGGAGCATACCGGGGAATTCTACGGCCTGCTGCTTTTCTCAATCCTGGGCATGAACCTGATGGCCCAATCCAGGGAACTGTTGACCGCCTACATATCTCTGGAACTGCTGAGCTTCAGCCTGTACGTAATGGTTGCCTATGGTCTGCGTAACCCCAAGTCCAATGAAGCCAGCATAAAATACATAATAATCGGCGCCTTTTCCTCAGCGATTCTGCTTTACGGCATCAGCATGGTGTATAGCACCCTGGGAGTGACCCAATTCGCGGCGATCAGCGAAGCCCTGGGCAATGCCTCCCAGGTAGGACCGGCGTTGTGGGTCGGGCTGGCACTGATCATAGTGGGGCTGGGTTTCAAGCTGGCGGCGGTGCCTTTCCACATGTGGGCGCCCGACACCTATGAAGGCGCTCCCCTTCCGGTAACCGCCTACTTGGCCATCGGTTCCAAAGCGGCGGCCTTTGCCCTGCTGCTGAGGTTTGTGGCGGAAGGGTTGGTCCCGGCCGCCGACCGCTGGTCGGAGTGGCAGATAATTGTGGCGGTTTTGGCGGCGGTCACCATGCTGCTGGGGAATTTGGTGGCGCTGGCTCAGCGAAACATCAAGCGGCTAATGGCCTACTCCAGCATCGCCCACGTGGGGTTTGTGCTGGCTGGTATTGCCGCTCTGGGTCCGGACTCGCTGCTGGCGGCTAACGGCATCATGTTGTACTTGGTCGGCTATGCCGTCACCAACCTGCTGGTATTCGCCGCGCTGATCGCCTTCTTTAACTCCACCGGCCATGAGGAAATCGCTGATTTCGGGGGGTTAGCCGACCGGCAACCTCTGCTGGCGGCCGCAATAGCAATGGGTTTCTTTTCCCTGGGTGGACTGCCCATTTTCGCCGGATTTACGATCAAATTCTATCTCTTCACCGCCGTGGCTACGGAAGGATTTCTCTGGCTGGCCGGGCTGGCCATATTCAGCAGCCTGGTGTCCCTGTATTACTATCTCAATGTTATTCGGCAGATGTACATTGAACCGGCGCCTCCGGAGCCGGCGCCCCCGTCCGCTGGGCCTGAGGAAGCGGCGATGTCGGAAGAAGATGCGGCGACAACCCCGGCCGTGATGAGGTTTCCTTCCCTGCCCCTGGCGGCGGTCATTGGGCTCTCCTTTTTGGCGGTTGTATGGATTGGGGTTTACCCGGCTCCCCTGCTGGAGGCAGTCGAAGCTGCCAGCCGGGCCATATTGCCCGGCGGATAGCTGCAACAGCACCTAGACTGGGCATTTGGATCTTGGTCTTACGCCCCCACGGGCCTGATATAATTGTCTACCGGCCGGCGGCAGTTAGGTTGCGGGGCAATCTTCATCAGCCGACATAAAAGGTGGAGTTGGGGCAGAAGGTAATGATAATCGCAGTCATAGGCGGCAGCGACGCTAAGCCGGAGCATATCGCCCTGGCCGAAGAGGTGGGCCGCGAGCTGGCTCGGCGCGGAGCTACAGTAGTGTGCGGCGGACTTAAGGGCGTAATGGAGGCGGTCTGTCGCGGCGCCAAAGAGGCCGGTGGCACAACTATCGGGATTTTGCCGGGGCGGTCGTCCAAAGATGCCAATTCCTACGTCGACATCCCCATCGTCACCAGCATGGGCTATGCCAGAAACGTCATCGTAGTGCACACCGGAGAGGCTGCGATCGCCATCGGTGGCGCCTTTGGTACCCTCTCCGAAATCGCCCACGCCCTGGGGGAAGGTATACCGGTCATCGGCTTGAGCACCTGGCCCCTGACCGTTAAGGGCGACGGCGATCCCATCGGCGACGGTTTGATACCCGCCTCCACCGCCAAGGAGGCCGTGGACAAAGCGCTGTCTGCGGCCCAGGCCCGGAACTCTTCAGCGCCGACGAGAGGCGCGGGCTAGGTATGTCTGGCCAAACCGACCGGATAACCATCACCGGGATTAATGCCCACGAAGCGTTGGATTCCCGGGGCAACCCCACAGTTGAGGCCGAGGTTCAGCTATCCAACGGCGTTCGGGCCCATGCCCTGGTGCCTTCAGGGGCCAGCACCGGCAGCTGTGAGGCCCTGGAACTGAGGGACAAGGACCCCGGTCGGTTCCACGGCAGCGGTGTTCAGCAGGCGGTCAGAAACGTCAACTATCTCATCGCTCCGGCATTACTGGGCATGTCGCCGCTGGACCAGGCGTCCGTCGACCAGAGGATGCTGGAGCTGGACGGCACTGGGGACAAGAGCAAGCTGGGCGCCAACGCCATTCTGTCGGTCTCGATGGCCACCGCCCGGGCCGCGTCGCTGACCCTAGAACCCCACGACGGGGAGCTCTGGCGGTATCTTGCCCAGGGAGGAGAGGTCAGCCTGCCGGTGCCCATGTTCAACATACTTAACGGGGGGCGGCACGCTTCCAACTCGACTGACATCCAGGAGTTCATGGTGGTGCCCCAGGGATTGGAAACCTTTTCCCAGGCTTTGCGCGCCGGCGTGGAGATCTACCAGTCCCTGCGAGCCCTACTGAGCGAGGGAGGACACAACCTCAACGTAGGGGACGAAGGCGGATTCGCTCCATCTTTGCCCTCCAATCGGGATGCCCTGGAAATGGTGCTCCGGGCCGTCCGCAGCGCCGGATACGAGCCCGGTCGGGAGGTGTTTCTGGCGTTGGATGTGGCGGCTTCCGAGCTATTCCAAAAGGCCGAGAACCGATATGCGCTGGAGCGAGATGGCCTCTCTCTGTCTTCCGCCCAACTGGTCGATCTTTACGAGCTTTGGGCCAGGGAATACCCGATTATCAGCATTGAAGACGGATTGGATGAAGACGACTGGACAGGTTGGGCCGAGTTGCGCCACCGGTTGGGTAATCGGGTGCAGCTGGTCGGCGACGACCTGTTCGTCACCAATATCTCGCGTATTCAAAAAGGGATTGATCAACAGGCCAGTAACGCGGTGCTGCTCAAACCCAACCAAATCGGCACGTTGACCGAGACCTACCAGGCGCTGCAGATGACCCGAGGGGCCGGTTGGGGCGCCGTGATGAGCCACCGGTCGGGAGAGACCGAGGACACGACCATAGCCGACCTGGCGGTGGCCTGGAACGTGGGCCAAATCAAGACCGGCGCGCCGGCCCGCTCCGAGAGAGTCGCCAAGTATAACCGGTTACTCCGGATTGAAGTTGCTCTGGGCGCCGATGCCCGCTACGCAGGAAGGCAAGCCTTCAAACACCTGAACCTGGGCTAAGTTCCCGCCGGTTTTTCAACCCCCGAACCACGGGCCATCCTCAGCCGGGACTATCCTCAACTGCGCCCAGGGCCTTGACTGCTCTTTCCCTTTCTCTTCCCCTTTTCCTTCCCGGCGGGTATTATATGTTCCGTTGGCCGAAGGGCGGCTACCGGAAGGGAAAGGCTGACTCTTTCATCCGGCATCCGGCCGAGTCTGGAAAGGTTGGGAGGCTAAGCATGGCGACCCGCGTGGGAATCAATGGCTTCGGTAGGATTGGGCGCTTGGTGGTCCGGGCGACCCTGGCTCGGTATCCTAACACGCTGGAAGTGGCGGCGGTAAACGATTTGACCGACGCTAAAACCAACGCCCATCTTTTCAAATACGACACCAACTACGGCGTCTATCCGGGCCAGGTGGAAGCCAACAATGGCGATCTCGTAATAGACGGTAGCAGCATCAAGGTTTTCTCCGAGCGAGACCCGGCTCAAATTCCCTGGTCAGAGATGGGTGTGGACCTGGTGGTGGAATCCACCGGCATCTTTACCGACGGCGAGCAGGCCGGCGGGCATTTGAAGGGCGGCGCCAGCAAGGTAATCATCTCGGCCCCGGCCAGCAACGTGGACCTGACCCTGGTCTTGGGAGTAAATGACCAGGCCTATAATGCCTCCCAGCACACCATAGTTTCCAACGCTTCCTGCACTACCAACTGCTTCGCGCCCATGGTAAAGGTGCTCCATGAGGGCTTCGGGGTGGACCACGGGCTGATGTCGACTATCCACTCATATACCAATGACCAGGCTATTCTGGACCAGAGGCATTCGGACCTGCGCCGGGCCCGTTCTGCTGCTCAGAACATAATCCCCACCAGCACCGGCGCGGCCCAGGCCGTGGGCTTGGTGCTGCCTGAGCTCAATGGCAGGCTGCATGGAATTGCCTTCCGGGTGCCTACCGCCACCGGCTCGGTCACCGATTTCGTGGCCAATCTGTCTCGGGATGTGACAGTCGAGGAAGTGAACCAGGCTTTCTTGAAGGCCTCGCAGGGTTCATTGAAGGGTATCCTGGAATATACCGAGGACCCAATAGTCAGCTCCGACATCCGGGAAAACCCCCACAGCTGCATATTCGATGCTCTCTCCACCATGGTAATGCGGGACCGCATGGTCAAAATCATGGGTTGGTACGATAACGAATGGGGTTACTCCTGCCGCACCGCGGATCTTTGTTCATTCATCGCAGATAAGGGCATCTAGCAACCGGCGGCATCCGTATTAGAATAACGGGGGAGGAGGCCGCCACGAGCGCTTCCTCCCCCGTCCTTTTTTTATTCTTCCGGCAAACAGTCCGGGACACGTCAAGATAACTATGCGCCGGTTATCATTCCCTATTCCCACTGCGCTTTCTCCTTCCCTTTTGCTGCTGCTTGCCATTCTGGCGGTCGCCCTGGCGCTGCGCCTCTACGGCATTAACTGGGACTCCGGATTCGGCTTCCATCCCGACGAACGGTCCATCTACATGCGGGCTGGCTGCATGTACGACGTGCTCGTGGAATCCGTAGGACACCAGTCCTGTATGCGGGATTTTCCGGAAATGGAGTCCGGAATGCCGGGCCTGAAGACCTTCTTCGACGCGGAGCGCAGCCCCCTTAATCCCCACTGGTTCCCCCTGGGCAGCGTGCTGATTTACGTCATGGTGCTATTCCGGTGGATAATCGAGCTGTTTACCGACATTAGCGCGCTGGATATGCGATACCTCGGCCGCCCTCTGTCGGCTTTGTTCGACGTGGGAACGGTTTTCATGGTCTTCCTTTTGGGCCGGAAAGTGTTCAGCCAGAGGGTGGGTCTTCTGGCGGCGGCCTTCACTGCTTTGGCGGTTATTCACATACAGAACAGCCATTTTTACCGGCCGGAGACCTTCTCCGTCTTCTTCCTTATGGCCAGTTTCTGGGCCATGGTCCGGATGGTGGAGCGGGGGAGGTTGCGGGACTCGCTGCTGCTGGGTGCCTTGGTGGGTCTGGCCATGGCTCCCAAAGTAAGTGTGCTGCCGCTGGTGCTGCCGCTGGGGTTGGCCTACCTGTGGCGAGTCCTGGACTCTTGTGACGGCCGTTGGTCGGCCATTACCCTGGAAAAGATCCAGGGGCCCTTTGCCCATGCCTGCGCGGCCGGTGCGGTGGCGCTGGCGGTGTTTTTTGTTCTGACTCCTTATGCCCTGCTGGATTTCAACTCCTTTATTGGGGACCTGATTGATCAGACCGAAATGGCCCGGCAGGTCGGGCTGTGGCCCTTCACCTACCAATACGTTAATACTCCGGCCTTCAGCTATCAGATACATCAGA
>JAKZUA010000213.1:0-5659 GCA_047516825.1 Dehalococcoidia bacterium | reverse complement strand
GCCCCCAAAGAGTGGCGTCGCCCTTGGCTACTCCGGAAGTCAGGCACCAAATCCAGCGCTTCTCTCAAAGTCATCATCCTCCCCTCCCGCTTAAACTGGTAATAATTTTATACTATTTTGAGAAAATGAAAAGGCCCTGTAGGACACTTGGGAGACCAAGGCCCCCGGCGGGCCGAATCCGGCAGGATGGTTCAACAGACAAATGTCCAGAAGCATTTTTTCACTTCTCAGCTAGGGGCCAACTACTTACTGGCCTCGGGCCGGTCTCTAGATTGTAGTATACTACCGCCCAATGGCGGGACCCCAATGGCGTGGCCAATAGAACTCCTCTGGGAACCCCTTGGCCGGAGGTCTTTCTTGGACTCGCAGTCCTAGTTCCAGCATCCCTTGGAAGTCCGATAACCTGAAATGGGAGTATAGGAATGAAAGCGGTACAGATCACCGAGTTTGGCGGCCCCGAGGTCATGAAATACCAGGACTTACCAGACCCAACGCCCGGAGAAGGTCAGGCCTTGCTGGAGATTCAGGCGGTGGGGGTAAACTTCACCGACACCTACAGCCGCTCTGGAGTCAACCCGCCCAGCTTGCCCTGGGTGGTGGGAGTGGAAGGAGCTGGAGTGGTTCGAAGGGTAGGCGCCGGAGTTACCGAGGTTAAAGAAGGCGATTCGGTAGTGTATTGCAGCATACCGGGGTCCTACGCGGAGCAAGCGGTGGTGCCCGCTTCCAGGGTGATTAAATTGCCCGAGGGGCTGGACGCCAAATCCGGTGCGGCGGTGATGCTCCAGGGCATGACTGCCCACTATCTGTGTCATTCCACCTACCCGGTCCAGCGGGGGGACAAGGTTCTGGTTCACGCCGGCGCCGGCGGCGTAGGGTTGCTGTTGATCCAAATGGTAAAGCGGCTGGGCGGCTACGTCTTTTCCACTGTTTCCACAGAGGCCAAGGCCGACCTGGCCAAAGGGGCCGGCGCTGACCAGGTAATTCTGTACACCCAGCAGGACTTCGCCGAGGAGATCAAACAGGCCACGGGAGGAGCTGGGGTTCAGGTGGTGTACGACGCGGTGGGCCAGACGACCTTTGATAAAAGCGTGAGCTCTTTGGCGCGGCGTGGTTATTTGGTGCTGTACGGACAGGCCAGCGGTCCCGTTCCACCGGTCGACCCGCGGGTCCTGGGCAACGGCTCCAAGTACCTGACCCGCCCGGGATTGGGCGATTACACCCTGACTCGGCAGGAGCTGGAACAGCGGGCCGGGGATGTGCTGGGATGGGTAAAGTCCGGAGAGTTGAAATTGCGGGTGGAACACGTCATGGCCCTTTCCGAAGCTGGGGAAGCCCACCGCCAGCTGGAATCTCGGGCCACCACCGGCAAGGTAGTTCTGATTCCTTGAGGAATTCTGCGTGTTAATAATTGTTGACCTATTTAGTCGACAATAGGTATAATTATCCCAGGCTTTCCCTGCAGGAGGTTTCATGCCACAATCCGTTACCCAGGAAGACGTTTTTGAGGCTTTGAGAACGGTCTATGACCCGGAAATTCCGGTCAACGTGGTGGACTTGGGTCTGATTTACGAGGTGCAGGTCAACGACGAAAATAACGTGTACGTACAGCTGACTCTCACCTTCCCCGGCTGTGGAATGGGTCCGCATATCGCCCAACAAGCCGAGTGGGCAATCCAGGACGTGGAAGGGGTCGAAGACGTGGAGATAGAGTTGGTGTTCGACCCCCCTTGGTCGCCGGACTTGATCAGCGCAGAGGCCCGGGCCCAGCTGGGCATTTAGCTAGGGCAGGCCCGAATCAATAACCGGACGGAATTCGGCCCGCCGCCTCGGCGGCTGGGCATGTCAGCGGAGGAATAATGGCTACGCCCCAGGAGAATGCCAGGCTGGAGCAGATCAAGCGCAGCTGGCAGCAAAAGCGGGACATAACTGAGCGCCTTTCTACCATCAAGGCCAAAGTTGGCGTTTACAGCGGCAAGGGAGGCGTCGGCAAGACCACTGTGGCGGTCAATCTGGCAACCACCCTGGCCCAAACCGGCAAGAAGGTGGGACTCTTGGATGTGGACATCGACTGTCCCAACGTTACCAAGGTGCTGGGAATCTCCGAAAAGCCGGATTATGTTGACGGCCAAATAGAGCCGGCCGAAAAGTGGGGCGTAAAGGTCGTGTCCATGGCCTTCTTCCAGGCCAGCGAGGACGAGGCCATAATCTGGCGGGGTCCCATGGTCCACAATGCCATTAACCAGTTTTTGCAGGCTACTGACTGGGGAGAGTTGGATTATCTAATCGTCGACCTTCCGCCGGGAACCTCCGATTCCCCATTAACCGTAATGCAAACCATCCCCATGGACGGTTTCGTCGTGGTGAGTACGCCGCAGGAGCTGGCCAACATGGATGCAAAGCGTTGTATTAACATGATCCGCAAGCTCAACCTCAATATCTTGGGCGTGGTGGAAAACTATACCGGCGAGGTTTTTGGTGAAGGCGGCGGTAGGAAGATGGCGGAAGAGGTGGATACCCCCTTCCTGGGAACCCTGGCTCTCCGCTCGGCATACCGGGATAATTCCAAACCTACGGTCCTGTTGGACCAGGAGGTAAGCCGGGAATACGCCCATTTGGTCAAAGGCCTAGAGAAGAGTCTGGAAGAGCTGGGACGAGAGCCCCGGTAAGAGCGTGTCTAAACACCCCCTCCTAACCTCTCCTTATCAAGGGGAGGGACATTTAAACGTCCTCTCAGACGCTGGCCCGGAACACTCTAGCCAGGAATTCTAATCTGGCGCGGTAAGTTGGGCTTCGGAGGGTTCGCTCTCCGAGGCCCTTCGTCTTGAAGCCCGGCGACTGCGGAGGCGGGAAGTGGAGATTTTCATCAGCAGCTCCACCTCCCGATCCATGGCTTCCTGGGAATAGCTGCTCAACTCTCCCATCTTACGAAATCTTTTATAACGGCGCTTGAGCAACCTGCTCTGAGACTGTTTGGAAAGCTCCGCCAGGTTTTTCATCAGAGCGATCTGGATGGCCGTTGCCGCCTCTCTGGGGTTGTCGTGGGCTCCTCCCGCCGGCTCCGGGACCACGGCGTTGATTATCCCCAACTCCTGGCAATCCTGGGCCGTGAGCATCATGGCTTCGGCTGCCTCCCGGTCGATCAGCTGTTCGTCGGGATAGAGACTGCTCAGGGTCCGGTTCATCGAGATTGGGGCATATATCGCGTACTGCTGCATCAGGGTACGGTCGGACAGTGCCAGGGCCAAGGCTCCTTCGCTGCCGCCCTCGCCAATGATGACGGTTACCACCGGCGTGGGCACGTTGACCATTAGCGAGAGGGTGTTGGCGATGGCGTTGCCGATGCCTTGCTCTTCGGCTTCCAGACCCGGGTCGGCTCCCTGGGTGTCGATCAGGGTTATCAGCGGCAGCTTGAAACGAGCTGCCAGGTTGATCACCCGCTGGGCCTTCCGCAGTCCATCCGGGTACACGTGGTACCTTTCGCCGTCCAGCGGCGGACGGCGCTGCTGGCCGATAATCGCCACCGGCTCACCGGAGAGATAACCCACTCCTCCCACCACCGAGCGGTCATCGCTGTTCAGCCGGTCGCCGTGGAGCTCCACGAAGGGTTCGAGCATGGACCGCATGTAGACCATGGCGGAGGGGCGCTCGGCGTGGCGGGCTATCGTCACGGCCTCCCACGCCTCCGGATCGGGGGATGCCTCCTGCTTGGTCTTGAGCAGCTCTTTATAGCTGCCTTTACTGAGCGTTTGCCCGGTCAGGATTCTTAGCAGGACGGCCAGGCGGGATTGTAGGCCCTCCCGGTCGATAACATTGTCCAGCAAGCCGTGAGCCAGGTGGGCTTCCGACGTGTGGGCATCCAAGGGCAGGGGCTGCTTGGAGAGAGCCTGCAGGGTCCGCAGGGGTGACAACCCTATTAAGGAGCCAGGCTCCGCGAGAATCACGTCGGCCAGGTTGGCGAAGCTGGCGTAAGCCTGGCCGGTGGATGGGTTGGCCAGCACCACAATGAAGGGGAGGCCCTTGTCCCGGAGCCGGTTGGCGGCCGTAACCGTTTTGGCCATCTGCATTAGGGACAGAACGCCCTCTTGGACCCGCAGACCACCCCCGGTTACCAGGGCTATCATGGGAAAATCCCGGCGGGCGGCGTCCTCCAGGGCCAGGGCCACTTTTTCTCCGACTACGCTTCCCATGCTGCCGCCCATGAAGCCGAAGTCGAGAACCACCGTCATCACTTCTATGCCGTCGATCTTACACCGGCCGGTTACCGCAGCTTCGGTTAATCCAGTACGGCTTTGGCTCTTGGCAAGGAGCTTTCGGTAGGGCCCCCGGCTGGAAAAGGAAAGGGGAGAAACGGAGCTCAAGAACTTGTGGGTTTCTTTAAAGCTGCGGCTGTCGGCGAGTAGCTCGATGCGCTGGCGAGCGGACAGCGTGTAGTGAAAACGGCAGAAGGGACATACCCGGTAGGTTAGGTAGGCCTCCGACTGGCTGATCGGCTCTTCACAAAGCAGGCACTTGTCATGGACCGCCGACAGGTAGACTTGGCTCAGGTCGCCATTACGGCTAAACAAGTGGACCAGTAGGTTAGCCAGGTCTCTCAATGGTAGCTCCTCGATTGGGCTTAGGCCCCGGACTGCGATCAGGGCAGATGCCGGGAGGAAGGTAGAGAATTCTTTACGATTATGATACAGGCAGGCCAGCAAAAATGAAACGGGAAGACGGGTCAATGACAGACTATCTCCCTTCACCTATGCTTTCGCCAATTCTTCGGGGGCCGCCAGACGGCCAAGCGAGATTCCCGGGACCGTCATCGCCTGAGTCGAACCGGACCGGAATCCTTACCCGAATTCGCACCTAAGGAGTAGGCGTGAGCAATGTCGACCGGATCCTGGAAGGCGCCGTGGACATCCACGTGCACTTCGCTCCTGATCCTCGGGTAGAGCGACGCGGCGACGCTCTGGCTGTTGCCAGTCAAGCCAGGGAAATGGGGATGAGGGGCCTGGTCCTTAAGAGTCATGAATATCCGACTCAGCCGGTGGCCTATACGGTGAATCAGGTAATTCCTGACATTACGCTGGTTGGTGGAGTGGCCCTGGACGTCCAGGTAGGAGGATTGAATCCGGATGCCGTGGAGTGCACCGCCGACCTGGGCGGGCGTGTGGTGTGGATGCCTACCTACTCCGCCCAGGCGGATCGCCAACATAAGGGATTGAGCGGGGGCATTTGCCTGCTGGATGAGCGCGGAAAGCTGCTGCCGGAGGTCCAGGATATCCTGGGTCTGGTAAAGTCTCACGACATGGTTCTGGCCACCGGGCAGGTTTCAACCAAGGAGTGCATGGTGCTGGTGGAGGAAGCGCGTAACCAAGGCATTCGCCGGTTGTGGTGACCCACGGCACCACTTCGGCCTTCTGGACCGGCATGACTGCGGCTGATATGAAGGCCATGGCGGAAATGGGGGCTTACGTGGAGCATTGCCTGCACGTGATGATGCCGACCACTTACCGGCTATCGCCCCAGGATTTGGTGGAGACCATCAGGATTATTGGACCGGAGAACTGCATCGTAAGCAGCGACTTTGGCCAAGACTTTCATCCCATGCCCGCGGAGGGCATGCGGATGGGCATTGGCACTCTGCTGCAGGCCGGCCTGGACGAGGTGGAAGTAG
>JAKZUA010000212.1:0-10809 GCA_047516825.1 Dehalococcoidia bacterium | reverse complement strand
GTATGAGGCTCTCTCTCCAAAGCCTCAGCCACTTGAGTGGCCGACCACCCTTGGGCCAACAACCATAGCCCATGCCATCGCTCTCGCTCCCGAGGTGTTGGCGCCCGATACATCCTTTCCCGTAAGTCACCTACATTGAGTTGCCACCGTTCCCGGAGTTGCACTATGTCTGTCATCCCTTCCACCACCGCCAATCGACTTCTTTTACAGAATATCGCAACTCCTCTTCGGGTTCGCTTTATGTAGGTTTCACCTTAGCTTTGGTTTAGAACCTTGGGGAGGTCCGGTTGCATGTCCACATCCAAGCGCTGATTTTTAAGCTGGCTGAGAGGAGTGGCCAATTCCACCACCGGGGTCAAGATCCGGGAAGGCGAGACGAATTCCTTGTCCAGCCGCACCCCGCCGGAAGACAGGTTGGCCACCTCCGAAAGGTCGTTGGTAAGCTGGTTCATCAACCAAACGCTGCGGCTCACGTTGCTGAGCAGTCGCTGGTAGGGTTGGTCGAACCCCTGGATGTCTTCCGATTCCTGAATCAAGTCAAAGGATGTTTTTAAACTCGCCAGAGGTGTTCGAAACTCATGGGTGATGAAAGAAATAAAGGACCGGCGCAACTCGTCCTCTTGGCGCAGCTCCCGCACCTGACGGTTCTGGGCTTCGAACAGCCGCGAGTTTTCCATCGCTATCGCGGCCACGTCGACAAATCCCTGGAATTCCGTCTGCTCTGTTTCCGAAAGCTGGCCGTCGGACGCCAGGCCCACGGTCAATAATCCCCAGACCCCTTGAGCTGTCCTGAGGGGAAAGCCGATCAATCGGGCATCGTCTTCGCCACCGAAGAGTTCTCGAGCGGTCTTGCCCCAGGGCAGATCGGGAGACAGGGCCAAGGGCCGAAAATCATCCCAGTTTTCCAGCAGCTCTTTCAACGTAGCAGCCTGGTCTTCGGATGCCGCGACTGGAGCGGCATACATCGTTGCCCCAGTGGAAGAAGGGGCCCATTGACTGAGAGCCAATGAACTAGGCTTCTCGTAGACCGCGATGGAAAAAATGATAACCGACTCCCACCATTCCATGTTTTCGGCGGACCACCGGATTATGCTTTCCATAATCTGGACCGGCTCTTCGCTCGAAGGGGAAAGGCTAATAATTTCCCGTAAAGAATTCAGCTGCTGCTGGCTATTCACCGTTTACCTGCCGGGGTTCTTGGTTACTAGGGCTACGGAATGCCGAGTGGCCGGAGGGCGCTCCTCCCAACTGTCCTGGTTAAAACCAAGGCGCTTTCATTTATGGGGAGGATTTCCGTCCGCCCAATGCCCGCTCGGCCGGTCATGAGCATCAATTAGCCTCTTCCGGAGCTCCCCAATGCAGGGGAACGGTCATGATCCATTGTCAAGGACCCGACCTACCTACGAAAGGGTGCTCGCACCCTAGCTAGACATTGCCCAGCTAAAGGTGACACCCGTCTAACCGGCCTAACTTCGCCGAGCTACCTCACCGAGCTACCTCGCCCAGCTACTTCACCCATCTAATTTACCGACCATTTTCCAAGAGGCTCAGATGGTAGGACAGGGTGCTAGCACCCTGTCTGGAAGAATCTTGGTAACAATTTGTCCCTAGGTTCCCAGCTTGGACTGGTCCTGAGGGCGACCTAAGGCCGCGACTAGAAGCAGAGAGGGGCTTGGTGGCCTGGATTAAGGGTTGGCAAGAAACTGACCGGCGGGGGAGCCGAGTCCTTGGTGGGCGGAGCCCCTAGAAGGGCCACTTCTCCTGTTTGTAGGCCATTTCCCAGAAGAGGTACTCGTAGCGACTACTGGTCAAGAAGGCTTCTCGCATGGCTTGCAACTCGGGCTCGCCGGCTTGCTCCGCCGCCTGGTCCACAAACCCCCGCCAGGCCTCCACGCTGCCCTGCAAGGCCCCCGCAACGTAGAAGGCGGTCCACTGGCTGTACAGCGGGTGCTCCGAAGCGCCTACGTTGTCTTTAAGCAAATGGTAGGTCCAGGGACAAGGCAGCAGCGCGGCCGCAGTGGGCCCCAGCCCGTAAAGGGATGCGGTCTTGAGCATGTGGTTGACATATGCGGTGTTGGTGGGAGAAAGACCGGTACGCTGGATGTCCTCCATGGTCACGCCGGCCTCCGCCAGCAACCTATGGTGGAGAGGACGCTCGATGGGAGTTAATACGCGGTGGGAAAGCTCTTCCAGGGTCTGGGAGTTGGGCGCTTTAGCCAGGGTCAGGGCGACCGTGCGGGCAAATCCTTCCAAATAGAGGTAATCCTGGGTCAAGTAATACCGAAATGCATCCGCCGGCAGACTGCCGTCTTTGATGGCCTGAAGGAAGGGATGCTGAAATATCGCTTGCCAGATTGGCTGGGCTTCCTGTTGCAACTGCTCGCTAAAGCTGGGCACGCTTCTCACCTTGCCTCGCTTTCCTTAGGTTATAGGGCGTCAGGTTAGAGGACTGGGAACAGTGACCTTGGCCTGCCCAAAAGCCACGGTGGTCCCATCCTGGGCTTCCAGCCATACTCGCAGACAAAGGCGGGTCCGATGGGCTTTCGCCTTCTCCCGAGAAATCGCCCCGCGGGCGGTAAATTTCCCGCCGGGGCGCAGCGGCTGCAAAAAGCGCACGTCCAGCTGGCCTCCTTGCCGAAAGTCGATGCCGTAGCTGCTGGCCACCAGCTGATGGAGGTAGGCAAAGGACATCAGCCTGGCCGCGGCTGGCTCATCTACCGCCCATTCGCAGGCCGGGGCCAGCCTGGGGGTCAAGGTGCTGAACACCTCCAAATCCTCCGGGGCAAGCTGCTTTTCCAAAACAGGTAGCTCTTTACCGGCTTGGGCGAGGGGGAATTTTCCTGGCGCCTGCGGTCGTGGATCTTCATCCCCCAAGTCTTCTTCTTCCACTACGAAGGTGTGCCGGCTGCGCAGGACTTCCGTGCCGATCTCGTCCACCGCGAGTGTCCCCACTACCAGCCAGTCCCGGCCATGGAGGCGGTATTTTTCTCGGATCCAGCCGCTTACCTGCACGCGTCGTTCCAGGAATGGAGGCCGATAGTACCATTCCTGGTGACGCACGCCGGTAAGGGGCATGGTCCCATATTTACTGCCAAGGACCTGACGACCCTCGGCAAGCGCCAGGCTGGGGAACCCGGCCTCGGGATACCCAACAGCGGATCGGTAAAGCCCCAGGTATTCCGGTTTGACCAGGTATTCCAGGTGGCCCAACTGCCCGCCTACCGGCAACCGTTGATAAAAATCGGGGCCGAATTGTCCAGAAGACCTGCCACCGGTATCGCTGCCGGGTCCGGCCACAGCCGCGCTCAGTTTGGCCCGTCCTGGTTAGGGTTTAATTTGCGGCTTAATTCGGCGAACTTGAGAAGGTCCGCACGACCGCTTGCCTGGTCGCCGGTTTTTTGATAAGCCGCTCCCCGGGCCTGGTAAGCCTCGGCCAGGTCTGGCTTCAGCTCAATGGTTTTTGAATAGTCGCTGAGGGCTTGCTCCAGCCGTTCGGTTTGAAAATAGGCGTTTCCCCGGGAGAGATAGGCATTGGCCAAGGATGGGTCCAGCTGCAAGGCCCGGTTAAAGTCAACAAGGGCTTGGTCCATCTCGCCCAAGTCTGCCAACGCCGTCCCTCGATTGTGGTACAGATTGGCGAAGGCCGGCGCCAACCGCAGGGCCCTATCAAAATCCTCGATGGCCTTCCGGGGCTGACCCAGGTTGCGAAGAGCTATGCCCCTATTGTAGTAGGCGTTGGCGAAGGTGGGCACCAACTGAATCGCCTGGTCGTAGTCCTGGATCGCTAGGGAATATTGATGCTGGTCGCTTAGCACATTGCCCCGGGCGTAGCGATAGTCGGCATCACCCGGTCTCAGCTCTATTGCCTGGGAGTATTCTTCCAGGGCAGCTTCTCTCCGGCCCAAATCCCGGTAGGCGATGCCCAGGTTATAGTAGGCATTGGCCAGCTGCGGGTTAATCTTGATGGCTGCTTTGAAGTCGGCAATGGCCGAGTCGTAGCTATTTAGCGAGGCATGAGCCACGCCGCGAGCGTAGAAGAAATCGGCGTCTTCCGGCTCCAATTCTATGGCGACATCGTAATCCGATATGGCCTTGCTGAATTCACCCTGGTGGCGATAGACGACGCCTCGGGCGTAGAACGCAACTGGATAGTCGGGCTCCGCCTCCACGGCGGCGGTATAGTCTTCGATGGCTTGCCGCAGATCGCCGGCGTTGCGGTAGGCCATTCCACGATAATAGTAGGCCGGGGCGAACTTGTCTTTTTCGACCAGCGCCTGGGTGAAGGAGCCGATGGCGTTGTCCAGCATTCCCTGCTGCAGGAAGAACTGGCCTTGGGCCACGTAGTCGTACTCATTAGGCGAAGCCGTCATGACTTATTCGGAAATCTCCACTTCGTACATGTCGTAGTGCGAGGGAACCATGCCCAGGCTGGAGTAGACCTTTTGCGCCCCATGATTTCGGCGGTCAACATAGAGCCGTACTCCGCAGACATTACCCCGCAGCTTGGCTTGGGCCCGAACCTGCTGGTCCAGAGCCCGATAGACTCCGCGACGGCGATGTTCCGGCATAACGTAGACACTCTGGATCCACCAGAAGTAGGCGTTGCGCCAATCGCTCCACTCGCTGGTGACCAGCAGCTGGCCAACCGGGTTTCCCTGGCATTCCGCCACTAGGTAAAACCCCTTGAGGCCGTCTTCCAGCACCGCGGCGACGCCGGCATGCAGCGGATCTGGGTCCAGATTCTTGCCCTCGGTCTCCAGCGCCATAGCGGAGTTGAACTCTACCAAGGCTTTCAGATCGCTGGGATTCGCCGGACGCACCAAGATGGGATCAGCCAACTTCCATCCTGTCCTATCTTACTTTTTTTGCCGGGGCGGCTGGCACGCCGGGCCAGGGGTCAGTAGGTCTTTATTTCCAGAACGTGGCCGCTGGGATCTTTGAAGTAGACCGCCTTACCCTGACCCTTAGCGCCCAAAGTCATCCCAGGGCCCTTCATGTTTTCCTGTTGCGAGGGGCTATCGCCGTAGGGGATGCCGGAGCCGCGAATTCGAGAGAAGGCGTCTTCAAACTCGCCAGCCTCCATGGCAAAGGCGTAATGGATGCTCCGGAAGTCATCAGACTGACGGAAATCCAGGTTCAGCGTGTCGTTAACCCGAACCGCCAAGAAGGGTCCCGCCTCTCCCAAATCCTCAAACCCGAATATCGCGGTGTAAAATTTGACCGCTTCTTCCCGGTCCCGAACCGGAACAATGGTGTGGTCCAGCACTGTTACCATGAGGTCGCCTCCCAATATTTGATTGGTAGACCCAAAAATACTCTATGGGAGACGCCGGGCTATGTCAATGAGAATTGCTGGACCTGGGCCATTTAGGTAAATACTATTGCATTTCAGAAGAGTCTAAACCGATACCAAGGTGAAAACTACACTCAGCTAAGCCCCAGAGTTAGCTCGGTCAATCGGCAGTGGGTTAATTCGCGCAACCTGAAGGAGCAAAATCCTTCGTCCCACCGGCGAATGCCGGAATGACGGTGTTGGCAGCGCTGCCCAATCCGGTGTCGATGTAGATTCCACTTGGGCTTTGGTCTGGAGTCTCTCGGTTCTCCCCAGTGTCATTGCGAGCCCTTCGACTGCGCTCAGGATAACCTCCGCGAAGCAATCCCACCTTACACCCATGAGATTGCTTCGGTCCTACGGCCCTCGCAATGACAATCGAAAGGCGCGACCGGAGAGTCGCCGCAACTTAACGCTTACCAACCAGCCCCACCTTCCCAATCCCATCCGGTTACCCTTTTGTCCCCGGATCTGCCCGTACTAGCAACCAGCTTGACCCCAATTCAGGACAATGCTTACCCCTGCGAAGTCACCTTACCCAATTATCGTTACTGGTAGACCACACTGGTGAACCAAGTAAACCTAATTGGGTACTGGCGCGATGTTTTTAGGAGCCTTTGAAGTAAAGGAGCCCGTTCCTGCTTTGAACCGACCGCGGGTTCTGGCTTCTCTCAAACCCTGGTTCGATGCGGGAGCCGTAGGTACTCTATGCCTAGACAAGGCTGAGACTTTTCTTAACGCCAAACCCCTTGCGGCCCTGGCCCGCCCGGGCCGTTTCTACGACTTTACCCGTTACCGTCCGGCCTATCACCAACAACAGGATCGATTGGACTTTCTGATTCCTAATGCGTCTTTCTACTACTCAATCCGAGAATAGGAAGAAGACCTTATCTTCCTCCATGTAAGAGAGCCTAATCTCCGCGGTGAAGAGCTGATCGAGTCGATCCTGAAGGTCCTAGATTACTTTGCTGTGAGCGAATATACGGTCATCGGCGGCATGTATGACCTGGTTCCCCACACCCGCCCGCTGCTGCTTTCTCGCTGGGGTGACCAGACAGACGGCGAGGATGCAGTGCCGTCCCTCAGCGCCCTCTACCAAGCGAAGGAGCGGCCCGCCTCCATCCTTGAGCTGGTCACTAGATATGCGGCGAACTCCGGCATGGCGACCAAGACAGTAGCCGTTCACCTGCCCGGCTATCTTGAGATACCGAAGAATTGGATCGGGGTGGCTCGCCTACAAGAATTTATGTGCGAGGAGTATGGATTTCCCGCCTCATGGCCGGACCATCGGGAAGCGGAGGACCTCAATCAAAATTCCGGGATCTACCTGGAAAAGATCGCAAATGCGCCGCATTTGGTCAGCCAGTTGGAAGAGGTTTATGACAATTGGCAACGGTACACAATGGCTCCGTGCCTACCCCTTTATCCGGCAGTAGAGCAGTTCCTCCGAAAGCTGGCCTAGCTGCCCGTCCCCGGCTTTTTCGCTCCTCTTTTTCTCCGATCTAGGCGTCCGGCACGGGCACGGTAGCGATGCCGTAGGTCCCATAGAAGAAGTTGGCATAGTGGGTCGACCCCCCGGTGACGAAGAGCAGGTATTGTTCCGGGCTTTCCAGGGCCGGAATCGTCGCCTCCGGGTCATTCTCCAAATGCTGTAGCTCCGGATGATTCAGCCATCGGCCACTGGCATCCTTGGCCACGGCCCGCGACCGCAGGACGGACTTCAAGGAGACCAGGCATTTTTTGTGCAGCCAGCCCTGGGCGTCTTGCTTACTCATGCCGGCCTCGGCCAAGATAACGGCCCGGGAGGGGCTGAGGATTATCGGGTGATAGGGCCCTTGGTAGGGCACCCTCTTGTTGGTGTGGCCCACTTGGGCCGATTGCCAGCCCCGGATCCATCCGCCACCGCCCGAGTTGGGGTAGAACATCATCGACGCGATGTTGTTTAACGTATCCTCGTGAGACCTGGAACCGGAATCAAGGATATCCGTGGGGCCGGTCACGGACACCACGGTCACCGCGCTCTCGTCCCGCTGGAATCCCCGGTCCATATGGTAGGGCTGCCAGGGACTGACCTCCTCGTTTTCGGCGATGCACATTCCGAATTTGGTTGGCAAGCCGATGAAGTTCGGGTCTCCCGCTCCGGCTTTGCAATAGCCGATGTTGATCAGGCACAGGCGTAGGGCCCGCCCAATGGCTGTGTTAGCGCTGTTCACTACTCCTGGTCCCATAGCCGTGGTGCCAAAGTTGATCCCCGCTTTTTTGACGATAGGCCCGTTCACCAGGATCAGCGGGGCCTCGGTATGGCCGGATACCTGCATGTCCCGGTGGTTCATCTGGGGTTGGGCCAGAGCGTCGATTGCCGCGAGGAGAACTGGCAACTGCTCCGGCTGGCAGCCGGCCATGACGGCGTTAATGGCAATTTTCTCCACCGTCGCCAGGCCGAAGCCAGGCTCCATAATCATGAGAACTTCCTGGGGCTGACGCCTGGTTCCCTGCAACATTTGCTCAACGGCGGCCGGGGTAGGCGGGATTACGGGGATGCCGTCACTCCAGTCTCGCTCCCCAAAGAAGCGGTTTACCGCATCCAGACCCACAGGTGTATTGTTCATCTCTACGGTGAAGGTCTCGGTTTCCCGACTCGGTGCCTGAGAGCTTTTGGAACCCGCAACTGCCGGAAGCTCGGTAAGACCCCCGATGATGCCATCGATCTGCTCGTCGACCATCTTACGGATAAAGTCCGCCTGCTGGCCGGTAGTCGCGTGGGGGATGGTCACGAACGCGGTGCTGGGCTGGCCCCAGCCATCGACGCAAGACTGCCAGGCCCGGGCAAAACTCCGGGCGGCGATGGCCACGGCGGGTATGCCTGCCTTCTCGACGGCGACCATGTCGTGGGCAAGCCACGACGTGCAGCCACCTCAATGCGCGGTGGCGCCGACTACAGCGTCCACCTCCTCGGCTATCCGGGCGGCCTCTTCATCATCGATATGATTCCCCCGGCTTAGCGCCGGACGCCCCGACCGCAGGTCACCGCCGTATCTCTCGAACTTTACCCCGGAAAACCGCTCGCTGATGTGTTCGGCCACCCGGTCCACGGCGATGTCGGCGCCGCCGGTCATATTGTTGTACAGGCCAATGGTTTTGCCATTCAGGCTGGTCAGGCGCGGCGCCGGCGGCACGCGGTAATCAACCCGTTCCGCGGCCGGGGACATGATCTGTACTTTCATGCCATTTCTCCTCTTGGATTCAGTTGTGGTCCCGATCCTCTGACGGAGGCAGCCTAGCGATTCATCAGGCCTTCGAGATGGAGCTTGACCTGCGGCCAATCATCATCGATGATGCCGAAAACCACCGTATCCCGTCGAGTGCCATCGCGCCGAATCCGTTGCTTGCGCACGATACCCTCTTGCACGCCGCCGATACGCTCCACGGCGCGTCGGGAGCGCAGGTTCTCGATATCTACATTCAAGCCAACCCTCAGGGCGCCCAACTCCTCAAAAGCGTGTTTGAGCAGTAGATATTTGCACTCGGTGTTGACCCCAGTCCGCTGATAATCCACGCCATACCAGGTGCCGATCTCCATGGTTCGATACGGCCGGTTGATGGCGCCGTACCCGGTGGAACCGGCAAATTTACCGTCGGCGAGGCAGATCACAGCGAAGGGAACTCGCCGCTCAGCCTCCTGATCCGCCAGGCGATTCCGAATCCATTCCTGGGCCTGGTCCAAATTGGTGGGCGCCGGCGCAGCTGAGAGCTGCCAAATGGATTCGTCGGCCCCAGCGGCTAACATGCCGGCACTATGATCCAGGCTCAAGGGCTCCAGGCGAACGACTTTGCCTGTCAGGGTGACCGGCCGGGGGTCGAAACTGGCCCGCGAAGCCATCATTTACCTCATAGGATTTGAATCCGGGAGTTTGAATCCGGGGGTTTAATCCGGCCTATTATAGCGTTGCCTCCCACCGGGCGCTAGCCGCGTAGCTAAGGAGTTGCCGCAGGGTGTCCGAATTTCACCGAAGGCGTTAAGATATGAAACAATAAACCTGGGCGCGGCGGAGACGCGCTACGTTGGGACGCCGGGGAATTCGAGGAGAGGTGGCATGGCGGACAGCATCAGGGCCTTGTCATGGAACGTAAATGGACTGAGAGCGGTGCACAAGAAGGGATTTCTGGAGTGGTTTTCCCAAGAGAGCCCGGGGATACTGTGCCTTCAGGAGACCAAGGCGCAGGAGGACCAACTGCCGGACAATTTGCGCAGTGTCGAGGGCTACCGGTCTTATTTCTCATCAGGCGTGAAAAAGGGCTACAGCGGTGTGGCGGTATATACCAAAACCGAGCCGGTAGCGGTGAGCTACGGCTTTGGCATCGAAAAATTCGACAATGAAGGCCGGACCATCGTTGCCGATTACGGCCAGTTCGTATTGCTGAATATCTATTTCCCCAACGGTCGATCCTCCGCCGAGCGACTGACCTACAAGATGGAATTTTACGACGCCTTCTTGGAGTTCGTGGATCGGCTCCAGGGTCAGGGCAAGAGCGTCCTGGTTTGCGGAGACTACAATACCGCCCACAAGGAGATAGATCTGGCCAGACCGCAGGCCAATCTAAAAACCTCCGGATTTTTGCCTGAAGAGCGGGCCTGGATGGATAAATTCGTGAGTCATGGTTACGTGGACACTTTCCGGATGTACGACCAGCAGCCGGAGCAATACACCTACTGGGACATGATGACCCGGGCCAGAGACCGGAACGTTGGCTGGCGGATAGACTACTTTTTTGTCAGCGAGGCTTTTTCCGGCCAGATAAGCGGCGCCTACATCTATCCCGATGTTATGGGCTCCGACCATTGCCCGGTGGGCATCGACATTAGCTGATCTCCGACTTTTTCGCCCAAACTTCGGATTTTAGGCAGGAGTTATTGTTACTATTGATCCAAGCTCTGGTGATGCCATGCGAATAACTTTAATCGCCGTATCCGGTTTTACCACAATCGCCCTGTTGCTGGCGGCCTGCGCCGGGCCTGAACCAAAGGTGACCTCAATGCGAGCTATCCAGCCGACGGTCATTCCCACACCAACGGCTAATCCTACATTTTACCTGAACGCCCCACCCGCACTTTGGCCCACACCAACACCGAGGAGTACACCTGCTTTGACCCCTACCTCTACGTCTAGAAACCTGGCCGGAAACCCCGATTCTCCCCAAGCCGTCGTTTTCTTGACGTCGATTATCGATGTAGCAATAGGTTCTTGCAACGTATGTCATACACTACCATGCCGTATAAGACTGTAATACGTCTGCTTGTCGTAGCGCGAAACCCGACCAATGGCTTTCCGGCCAGACTTCTAGTACTACAACGACGGGTTTAAGGTGGCGGCTCCATCCTGCTTTCGCGGCGGGTGGAGCGGCGTCTCTCGTGGGAACGGCGAGCCCGTTCGTTGCGTAGCTGCGTATCCTCCAGCCACAACAGCAATTGATCGGGC
>JAKZUA010000211.1:0-18072 GCA_047516825.1 Dehalococcoidia bacterium | reverse complement strand
GGTTGACCTCCAGCACGTATACGGTGGTTTCAGCCGAATCCTCCGTCGGAGTAACTTGGGGACTGCGATAGGCGCTTCCCCCCTGGATTACGAACTGGATATTCATCAGACCACGCACGCCCATGGCCAGACCGATGCGGGTGGTGTACTCCACTATGGTTTCCACCTCTGCGTCGGAAAGATTCAGCCCGGGGTATATGGCCATAGAGTCACCGCTGTGAACGCCGGCCCTCTCTATGTGCTCCATTATTCCCGGAATCAGCACCTGCTCCCCGTCGCAAACGGCGTCCACTTCACATTCCTTACCCTCCATGTAGTGGTCCACCAGCACCCGGCGCTCCGGCGCCACCTCGTTCGTCAGGGTGAGGTATCGGATTAGCTCCGAGGCGTTCTGGACAATTTCCATGGCCCTGCCTCCCAGCACGTAGCTGGGCCGGACCACCACCGGATATCCAATGTTTTGAGCCACCTGCAGGGCTTCGGCCACCGACGCCACCGACGCGCCGGGTGGTTGAGGAATTCCCAAGCGCGAGAGGAATTCTTCGAACTTATGCCGGTCGGAAGCGATGTCGATGGCCTCGGCGCTGGACCCCAAAATGGGAAGCCCGGCGTTGGCCAGGACTTGCGAAAGGTCGATGGCCGTTTGGCCGCCGAATTGCACCACCGATGGCGGAGCCTGGTCATCCACCGCCTCGTTATCCAGGATGTCCCGCACCGCCTCCTCATCCAACGGCTCAAAATACAGGCGATCGCTGGTGTCGAAGTCGGTTGACACCGTCTCTGGATTGGAGTTGATCATTATGCTGCTCACGCCGGCCTGAGAGAGGGCCCAGGCAGCGTGGACACTGCAATAGTCGAACTCAATGCCCTGGCCGATGCGGATAGGGCCGCTGCCGATGACCACCGCCTTTTTTCCGGGTAGCGATGGGGCTTCGTTCTCCTGATCGTAACAGCTGTAGTAGTAGGGGGTCGCTGCCTCAAACTCCGCGGCGCAGGTATCCACCATTTTGTAGACCGGACGCAGGCCCCAGCCGAGCCGCATGTTCCGTACCTGCTCTGGCAGCAGGTCGGACAGGGTGCCCACTTGCGGGTCGGAGAAGCCCAAACGTTTGGCCTTGAGCAGCAGGTCTGGAGTCAACTCCTCCACCAGCAATCGACGCTCCATCCCCACTATGCGGTTCAGGGCGCTGATGAACCAGGGGTCGATACTGGTTCGCTGCACCATCTCGTTTGGGTCCATGCCAGCCCGCAGCCCTACCATAATCGCCCACAGTCGCAGGTCGTTGGGGCCCAGCGGCAGCCGATTCAAGGCTTCCTGACTTTCAGCGCCGCCGCGCCAGGAAGGGTCCTCCCAAAGCAACGTCCGGTTTCCCAACTCCAGGGAGCGGGTGGCCTTTTGCAGCGCGGCCTCGAAGGACCGGTCAATGGCCATCACTTCTCCGGTGGCCTTCATCTGGGTAGTGATCTCGCGGTCGCCGTTAGGGAACTTATCGAAGGGCCAGCGGGGAATTTTGACGACGCAGTAATCCAAGGCCGGCTCGAAGGCGGCCCCGGCTTGCCCAGTCACCGCATTGGGAATCTGATCCAATCGCTTGCCCACCGCTATTTTGGCCGACACCCGGGCGATGGGGTAGCCGGTGGCTTTGCTGGCCAGGGCCGAGCTTCGGCTGACCCGGGGATTCACCTCGATGACGTAGTAGGCAGAGTCGGGCTCCCATTCCGACCGCAACCCGCGCGCCACCGTGGGATGAGGCCGAAGTCCGAACTGAATATTGCAGCCGCCCTCTATGCCCAGCCCCCGAATAATCTTTATGCTGGCGTTCCGCAGCATGTGGTATTCTTTGTCCGTCAGGGTCTGGCTGGGAGCCACCACGATGCTGTCGCCGGTGTGGGCGCCCATGGGGTCCAGGTTCTCCATGTTGCAAACGGTGATGCAGTTATCCGCTCCGTCGCGAATAACTTCGTACTCGATTTCCTTCCAGCCCACCAGCGACCGCTCCAGCAGCACCTGAGATATGGGGCTGGCGGCCAGGCCGCTCCGGATTATCTCCTCGAACTTCTCCCAGGTGTCGGCGATTCCCCCGCCGCTGCCTCCCAAGGTGTAGGCCGGGCGTATCACCAGAGGCAAACCCATCTCCCGGCCCAGGCTGCCGGCTTCCTCAATAGAGCCTGCCGTGACATTGGGGGGCTCGGGTTCATCGATGTCGTGGAGAAAGCGGCGGAAGAAGTCCCGATCCTCCGATTTACGTATGGTTTCCAGGGGCGTGCCGAGGAGCCGAACGTCATATTTATCCAGCACCCCGGCGTCGGCCAGCGCCACGGCCAAATTGAGTCCCGTCTGACCCCCCAGGGTAGGCAGCAAGCCGTCGGGACGCTCCCGCTGAATAATGCGTTCCAGCACTTCAACGGTGAGCGGCTCAATATAGACCCGATCGGCTATGTCCCCATCGGTCATGATGGTGGCCGGGTTGGAGTTGACCAGCACCGTGGTCACTCCCTCCTCCCGGAGGGCTTTGCAGGCCTGGGTGCCCGCGTAGTCGAACTCTGCCGCTTGGCCGATAACGATGGGTCCGGAGCCAATTACCAGGACCTTGCCCGGCTTGCTCGACAGGTCTGCCAACTCTAGCCCCTTATCCCTCGGCGACGGGCGGCGACGGGCTCGCAACCCGGCCTATTCAAATTACCCGGTTTAAATTTTCTGGGAGCTATATTTGCGGCAACAGCCCCGGGAGCTGGATCAGCTGCTTGTTGTGCAGGGTGTTGAGCATCTGGTAGATGAAGGAACCAAAGAATTGCCCGTCGCAGTCGAACTTGCCCATACCGGGGAAGTCCTGCTGCACCCGGGGCGGGATTCGGAAATTAACCCGATTTTGGTCCAACTTTTCCAGCTCGATGCAACCCACCGGCTCCTCGAACACCTGGTTGGTTTCCAGGTGCACCAGCTTTACCGATAGATCCCAATTGCGGCCCAACGTGGCCCGATTGACCGTGCCCAGCTGATAGCTGTAGTTCTCGCAGACAAAGGTAGGAACCAAACCATCAAGCATCGTGATGAATTCCGACATCTCGATAGGAAGCTCCATCTCTACCCCTTGCTCCAGCAGTACCATAGAAAAAGAAGACATAAATAAGACCTCCAAGTAGTACTGGGTTTAACCAGCGTAAAAAGGATTGTTTATAAAATTCTTGTTTGCTTCTATTTTGCTCTGCTGCTTCTTAACCTCCTTCAGGAACTGGATTGGGCCACCAGGTTCAGGAAATGATCAAATAAATACTCGTTGTCCTGGGGCCCGGGGGATGCCTCTGAATGGTATTGAATAGTAAATAACGGGAGATTCTGATGTTTCAGACCCTCAACCGTGCCATCGTTTAAATTAACGTGGGAAACCTCCAGGCCGGAGGGAAGGCTGTCCGGGTCTACCGCGTAACCGTGGTTCTGGGATGTGATGTAAACCCTCCCGGTCTCCAGGTCCTTGACCGGGTGGTTAGCCCCCCGATGGCCAAACTTCAACTTGAAGGTATCCGCTCCCAGAGCCCGGGCTACCAGCTGGTGCCCCAGGCATATTCCCATCATGGGCACCCGGCCTATCAAGCTGCGAACGTTGTCGACGATATAATCCAGCAGCTGCGGGTCTCCCGGTCCGGGGGAAAGCAGAATGCCGGCAGGATTCAGCGCCAGCATCTCTTCAGCGGAGGTGGCGGCCGGCAGGACCATGACCTGGCAGCCCCGCCGGCGCAGATGGCGCAGAATATTGTATTTTAGGCCCGAGTCGGTGACCAATATTCGGTGAGCCGGGGCATCCGATTCCAGATCTGGAGTATCCCAGTCGTAGCGCTGCTCCGTGGTTACTCGGGAAACCAGGTCCAGGTCATCATACCTGGGTGTTTCGGCCAGCTTAGCCAGGGCTTTTTCCGGTTCCTCCGCGGTAATCATTCCCATCAATACGCCGGTGTTCCTGAGGCGGCGGGTAACGGCCCGGGTGTCCACCCCGCTGATGCCCGGAATACCCTGAGACTGCAAAAATTGGTGCAGCGTGCTCTCGCTGTCGCCATGGCTGGGCTGGTCGCAGTGCTCCCGCACTATCAAGCCCGCCACCCGAATGCAGGCGGATTCCATATCCTGCTGGTTTATCCCGTAGTTTCCCACCAGGGGATAGGTAAGGTTAACCAGCTGTCCGGCGTAGGACGGGTCCGTAAGTACCTCCTGGTAGCCGGTCATGCTGGTGTTGAAGACCACCTCGCCGCTGGCGGGAGCCTCCGCGCCAAAAGCCTCACCGGGGAAGACAGCGCCATCCTCCAGAACCAGATACACCCGACTGGCCAAATTAGCCTACCCTTCCCGGAAGCTTTTCTGAAAGCGGCGTGTCCTGGAAGACCACCTGGCCTTCTACCAGGGTGGCGATCACCCGTCCTTTCAGCGTGGTTCCCTCCAGCGGGGTGTTCTTCCCCTTGGAAGCGAACTCGCCGGGGTCTACCACCCACTCCCTATTCGGATCGAAAATTACCAGATCGGCCGGGGTTCCGGCCCGCAGGGTGGCCAGGTCGTGAAAATCCGGACCCAACACCTGGGCTGGTCCGGCGGTCAACCGTTCTACCAAGGTACTCAGTCCAAGCCTATCCTCATGCACCAGGCCCATCAGCGAGCCCAAGGCCGTCTCCAGGACGCTGATGCCGAAAGCGGCATCCTGATAGGTTACCTGCTTACTGGCCAGGTCGTGCGGAGCATGGTCGGTGGCGATGCAGGCGATGACCCCGTCGGCCAGTCCCTCAATCAATGCTTCCACATCTTCATCCGCTCGAAGCGGCGGATAAACCTTGGTAGAGGTATCATAGCTGAATGGGCCAGCGGACTCGACATAGGCCCCCTTGGTTCCCAACACCCACCGGTCGGTAATTGAAAGATGATGGGGGCAGACCTCGGCGGTAACGGCGATGCCCTGCTCCAGAGCCCGCCGGACCAGCGACACCGAACCGGCGGTACTCAAATGCGCCAGGTGCAGCTTTCCTCCGGTCAGGTCAGCCAGAGCTAGGTCCCGGGCAATCATTGCCTCCTCGGCGGCAGCGGGAATTCCCGGCAGCCCGAGACGGGTGGCCACCCAGCCTTCGGCCATGACGCCGTCCCGGGACAGGGAATGATCCTGACAATGATTGCTGATGGGAAGGCCCAAATCCCGGCTGTAGCTGAGGGCCAGCCGCATCAGCATGGGATCATAAACCGGGTCTCCGTCGTCACTGAAGGCAACCACTCCGGCGGCGGCCAGCTCCTCCATCTCCGCCAGCTCCTTGCCCTTCCGTCCCTTGGTGACACAGCCAATGGGCCAAACCCGCACCGTCCCTTCCGCTGAGGCCTGACGGCGGATAAAATCCACCACAGCGGCGTTATCTATGGCCGGGTCGGTGTTGGGCATGCAGCAAAGGGTGGTGAAGCCGCCTCTGGCGGCGGCCCGGGTGCCGGTGGCGATGGTTTCCTTGTGCTCGAATCCAGGTTCCCGCAGGTGGGAGTGCAGGTCGATGAATCCCGGACAGACCACCATGCCGCCTACGTCAATAATTTGGCAGTGGTCCGGAAGCGAAATTCCATCTAGAACAGAGCCGGCAGAGCTTATCTTGCCGTCTTGAATCAAGACATCGGCTATCAGGTCCCAGTCCTGGCTGGGGTCGATAAGCCTGCCTCCCTGGATCAATATCGAATCGGATTGTCGCACCACTTCAGACGGCCTTTTCACGATATGGCCGGGCGATATGGCCGGGAGCCTTCCTGTTTCAACGCGACCGGGCTAATTGCCAATTGGTATAGCAAGGCCATACGCACTGCCACGCCGTTGGTGACCTGCTCGACGATTACCGAGCTATCGCCGTGGGCCAGATCGGTGCTTATCTCTATACCCTCATTCATTGGACCCGGGTGCATCACCAGGGCGTTGGGTCTGGCCCGGCTCAGCCGCTTCTCCGTAACCTGCCAGCGCCGCGTGTACTCGCGGAGGCTGGGGAAAAACCCAGTGGTTTGCCGTTCGGTTTGCAGCCGCAGGGCCATCACCACATCCGCGCCATCGATGGCCTGGTCCAAGTCGGTAGTGATCTGCACACCGGCTAGAGGATGGCCCTCGGGCCAGGCCTGCGGGGACCGCAAGAAGTCGCTGGGCATCAGGGTCGCCGGACCGCAGAGGGTAACCTGGCAGCCCATTTTGCTGAAACCCCACAGATTGGAACGGGCCACCCGGCTGTGCATCACATCGCCCACTATGACTACTTTTAGCCCCGGCAACCGGCCCAGCTTCTCCCGCACTGTATAGAGGTCCAGCAGCGCCTGGGTTGGATGAGCGTGTATACCATCCCCGGCATTAACCACGCTGACTCCTTGCAGGTGCCGCGCCAGGAAATGGGGAGCGCCGGCATGGGGATGCCGGATTACTACGGCGTCTACTCCCATGGCCTGCAGGGTGAGTCCGGTGTTGAGCAGAGACTCGCCCTTTTCCACGCTACTGCCGGCGGCGGACATGTTGATGACATCGGCGCTGAGAACTTTACCTGCCTCTTCAAAGGAGATTCGAGTCCGGGTGCTGGCCTCATAAAACAGCGTGACTATCACCCGGCCCCTCAGGGTAGGCACTTTTTTGATCTCCCGGCTTAGGACCTCTTTCATCCCTTGGGTGTCATCAAGAATTTGGGTTATCTCCTCAGGGAGGAAATCATCCAGATCCAGGACATGCCGCCGCGGTCGGACCCTTGCTGCTAGACCCACGCCCTCGGGTTGCTGCTCCAATTGGAGAGGATGGGATAGACCAGTGGCCATCAGTCTTCCCTCCTGGATATGGTAACTTCCCGGGTGATCGTTACTTCATCGACGCCATCGACTTCCGTCAGCCGGACCATTACCCGCTCCTCCTGGCTGGTGGGGATGTTTTTGCCCACGTAGTCGGGTCTAATCGGTAGCTCACGATGTCCCCGATCCAGCAGTATGGCCAGCTGAACCTGCCGGGGACGGCCGAAGTCGATCAGCGCGTCCATCGCCGCCCTGATGGTGCGACCCGTGTAGAGCACATCGTCAACCAACACCACCCTCTTGTCCCGAATGTCCACCGGAAGACTGGTGGGCTTCAGCGGCGGACGAGCCCGTTCTTGTAAATCGTCCCGGTACAGGCTGATATCCAACTCGGCCACCGGCACCTGGCTCCCTTCGAATTGCAAGATATTTTCCGCCAAGCGTCTGGCCAGGTGTACCCCGCGAGTGTGCACTCCCACCAACACCACCTCCTGGCTTCCCCGGTTGCGCTCCAGAATTTCATGGGAAACCCTAGCCAGGGCGCGGCGAATGTCATCGGGTCCCATTATCTCGCGTTCGGTCATCGCGTACCTAGGAGGCCCTGCTCCGGATTCGGCGGAAACGATTCTTGCCTGACCGGAGACTGCCATGTTCGGTTTTATATTTAGGTAGATACAAAAAAACCCTCACCATTTAGCTGGCAAGGGCTTGGGTTTTCCAGCGCCTTTCTCCGGACAAAATATGGAGGAAGCAGCCGGAAAATACAGCGGTTGTTTTACCTTGCCAGCCTCTCTGGGCCGCCTTAAAAGCCTGGTCTCCCCCTTTTCTGGTCGACCAGTCCGCTAACAGGAATATTCTGTTGTGGCAACAATCTTAGCATTTTGGCGACGGCCTGGGAAGAGGAGAAACCAACCAATTCTTCGCCGCCGGGCCGAGGGTTTATCCGGGGGAATCTTTCAGGCCGACACCCTCTTCTTGCGATTGCTCAGGTAGTCCACCAGGACATACTGTCCCAGGTTTTCCGAGCTACTGTAGAAGGCGCGGCCGCGATTCATCCGCGTCATGCGGTCGACGAAATTGACCAGCTGATAATTGTTTTCCAGCATGAAGGTGTTGATTACGATGCCTTCTTGGGTGCACCGCTTAACCTCTTTCATCGTCTCCAGCTCGGTGCGGAAGCTGGGCGGATAGGCGAAATAGGCCTTGTCTCCCTCCAGGTGGGCGGTGGGCTCGCCATCGGTTATCACCAGTATTTGTCTGGTGCTGCCCTTTTCATCGGCGAGCTTCTTGCGGGCCAGCATCAGGGCATGCTGGAGATTTGTTCCGGATACCCAGGCGTTCCAGTTGACCTTGGTCAAGTCCTGCTCCTTGATCTCTCGCGCGTAATCGGAGAACCCGATGACGATAAGGGTATCTCGCGGGTATTGGGAGTGGATCAGGGCATAGAGCGCCATGGTGACCTTTTTAGCCGCTTGGAAATTATTGAAAAGCCCCATTGACCGGCTCTGGTCCAACAGGACGGCAGTCGCCGAGCGGGTCATGTGCTCGTTGCGGTAAATTTCGAAGTCCTGGGGGGTTATCCCAACCGGCACCTGGGGACCGCCGCGGAGGATGGCGTTCTTAACGGTGGCCTGCAAATCCAGCTGGAAGGGGTCTCCAAACTCGTAGGGTTTGGTATCTCCCAACAAGTCTCCACCGGCTCCTCTGCTGTCCACCTCGTGGCCGCCGAGACGGTCCTTCTTCAGCTGGGCGAAGACCTCCCGAAGGGCTTTCTGACCGATCCGGCGCATGCCTCGGGCGGTCAATTCCAGGTTGTCATCGCCGGTGAGGTAGCCAGCATCCTTCAACATCTGACGCAGCTTGTCCATCTGCTCCCAGGCCTGGCGAGCCTCTTCCCCCAAAAGCTCGGCCAGCTTATCCGGGTCCACATCGTCCAGATTGCCGGTCCGCATTGCCTCTTGTAACGCCTGCTCCAACTGGTCCAGGTCCTGAAACTGGCCCATCATCTCCATCGCCTGTTCCATGGTCAAGCTATCGTCCCCTAGAAATGGGTACTGACGGCGCACCTCGTCCATGGGCATCAGCTGCTCCATCATGCTGGCGAATTGGGCCATCTCTCGGCGCAGAGCCGGATCCAAAGCCGCGTTCAAGGCCTCTTCCAGCTGCTGGCGCGCCTCGGGGGACATACTCTCCAGCATCGACTGCATCTGAGCCAGCTGCTCCTGCAACCGCTCCAAAAGTTCGTCAAAGCTCTGGGGAGGATTGGGACCAAACATGGAGCCGAACTGCTGCATGAACCCGTCGAAGTCCGGCTCCCGTCCGGCCATTTTATCCCGCATCATCTGGTTGAGCTGGCGCATCATCTCGGCCGTGGCCGCCATCTCTTCTGGAGACATCCCCTGAATTTGCTGCTGCATCTGCTGGGAGATATTCTGCGCCATCTGGCTTTTCAGCAGGTCCAGCAACTCCTGAAACATCTGCTGCGCCTCGGGGTCAATAAAGTCATACTCCATCAATCCCTGGGTCTGGCCGCTCAAGCCCTCCGGCAGCGCGTCCAGCTTCTCCAGATTGCGCTGGGAGCGCTGCTCCAGCATTCGGTACAGATCTTCCTGTTGAGTTCTCTCTTGTTCGGAGGACTGATCCATCTGCTCCTGGGCCTGGGCCAAGCGCCGGTCGATGCCTTCCCGCTCGGTTCGCAGTATCTCCTCCAAGCGCTCCTTCAGGTCATCCACCACCGAATCCATGTTGTGCTGCTGCAGCTGCTGGCGCCTTTGGTTCTTCAATTGCTCCATCAACTCCCGCAGGCCGGTCAGCTGCATGCCCTCCCGATTCTGCATACCCTTGCGGAACAGCTCGCGCAGAGCCTGCATCACGTCGCCCTGCTTCAGCAGCTCATCGGATAGCTGGTCCATCAGATCCCCGGCGTCGATGTCGAAGATCTGCTGAGTGCCGTCCCATTGGGAGTAACGATAGGAGCGGTAGAGCATTCCTGCCTCCCGACCAAAACTCTTGGGCAAGTTGGGCGATTGTGAGGCCATGATACGCCCTGGTTTCCCACCGCCGCAAGACAGTGGTTCTGGGCAGAAGCATGGGTTAGCATTTAGGCATATTCTCGGAGCGTTTCATCTAGGCATTAGTTTAGGGGAGGGCTATCATGCCCAAGGACATTATCCGAATTGGCAATGTGGAGATAATCTCACTGTCGGACGCTGACCTGAGTTTTCCAGCCGCTGATTTTTTTCCCACCGTTTCCGAGGAATCCTGGGCCTCCCACCATCAGTATTTGGGAGATGACGGCAACCTTCACCCGAATGCCGGTTGCTTCGCCGTCCGCTCCTCCGGCCGAATCATATTGATAGACACCGGATATGGCCCGTCCCTGACCGGGCGGCTGTTCGGGCAACTGGCAGCCAAGGGCGTTAACATCGAGGATATTGAGACGGTTACCTTCACCCACCTCCATCCGAACCACGTGGGCTGGAACATGCGGTCCGACGGAGGGCAATCCCGTCCCTCTTTCCCCCAGGCCAGGTATCTGATACCCCGAGCCGATTTTGATTTCTTTACCAGCGCCGGCAGCCTGGAGAGCTTCCCCTACATCAAAGACCAGGTCTTGCCGCTGGTGGAGCTGGGTCTGGTGGATTATGTTGAGCCGGAGACGGACTTGACTCCGGAGGTCCGCGTCTGGAGTACACCTGGGCACACGCCGGGTCATGTCAGCTTTTTGATAAATTCCGAAGGCGAGCGCGGCGTAATTCTAGGCGACGTTGCCCACAGTCCGGTTCAGACCCACGAAACCGACTGGAACCCGGGGTTTGACGTGCTCCAGGACCAATCCCGCGCCACCCGCTACGCCGTGTTCGACCGGCTGGAGCAGGAGGGTATGACCATAGCAGCCGGGCATTTCCCCAAGCCCGGTTTCGGCAAGCTGGTGCGGGTTGAGGGAAAGCGCATCTGGCAGGCACTATAAGGAGTCGGGCTTCTGGACCATCTGAGAGGGTGTTAAAAAACCCAATGTATCCCCCTTGCTAAGGGGGAGATTTAGAGGGGGTCTTCTAACCCAACCTAACCTCCTCTTGGTAAGGGGAGGGACTCATTAAAAACCATCCGAGACAATGTTGGCCCGTCATACCACCACAGCGCCCAGGATCTTGGCCAGGTGTCCCAAGGCCCATTCATGCCCGGCCGGGTCGAAGCTGGCCACGCAGTCGGCGGGTACCTCCACCGGATAGTCCCGATTGCGGGCATCTGAGGTGGTGTGGAGGACGCAGATGTCGGTGCAGACACCGCAGATAATCAACTTTTCGGGCCGGGACTGTTCCAGCCGCTGGGCTAGGTCGGTGTTAAAGAAACCGCTGTAGCGGTTCTTGGGAACTACGTTGCTGTCCGTGACGAAAGCAGCCAGCTCTTCGATTACCCGTGGCTCATCGGTCCCCTTGACGCAATGGACCGGAAATACCTGAAACTCCAGGTCGTCTGGGTCGTGGTGGTCGCTGACAAACAAGATTTCAGACCCAGCTGCCCTCTCCCGCTCCAGGAGATCCAGCACGTTGGGAATTATTCGCCGAGAGTCGTCCCCGCAATAGAGGTTGTGCCCAGGCTCCAGAAAACCCCGGACCATGTCGATTACCAAAACCAGGTTAGGCATGATTCCCTCCCCCAGGGCTAATTTGCTGGCCCCCAAAAAATTACTAACGTTGGAAGATCCAAATCCCCCCAGTCCCCCTTGGCAAAGGGGGATATAGGGGGATTTCTCAAACGGTGGAACCGGTAGCATGGTTGACTTTAAACGGTGGTAAAAATAAAATCTGGGAACCCTAGAAACCTTCGAAGCTTTGCTAATTGCGCCACCCGATTAGGCCAATGTACCACACCGCCCGCATGAGTACGTCGAAATTTCTGCAAGTCACCGTAAAAAGCCTGTGGACCTACGTGGTATTGGGGCTGCTGGTTTTCTATGCCTTGCTGTACCTGGTCCTAAACTTGCCCGCCAATCTGGAGGATTTCGCGTCGGTGAATCCCCTGCGCACCCTCCTCGGTGCCCTGGCAACCGGTCTGATCACCGCTCAGGCGCTGGTATTCACCATTTCCCTGGTGGCGGCGCAACTTAACGCCCGCTACACCCACCGGATGGTGTCTCGGATCTTTACCTGGCCCACCGGCATCTTCATGGGCCTGTTCATCGGCAGCAGCATCTACTCCATGGTAGTTCTGGCCGCCCTCAGCTCCCAGTCTTCCAGCTTCATTATCCCCTTGCCCGGCGGCCTGCCGGCGCTACATCCGGTGACCCTCGCTCTAGCCCTGGCCGGTACCTGTCTGGTCCTGTTGGTCCCCTACTTGTGGTCCTTCAAGCAGCGGCTGGACCCGGAGCGTATGGCCGGGGATGAAGGGAGACGGGCCATAGCCCACCTGCATAAAAACCAGGATGGGGAGCCCCCGGGGATTGCCGCCCTGGACAACATAGTCATGAGCGCCTACGGCTATCGGGACTACGATACCTTCGCCCGAAGCATGGACCAGCTCTCCAGGGTAGGATTGGAGGCCTGGCGGCTGGGGCGGGCCACTCTGGGCGAGTCCATTTTTCGCCGGCTGGCCCAGATAGGGGTGTCTACGGTGGATGACCCGAGAGCGCCCTTCCAAGTAATCGACTCCCTGGACTCGGTTGGCACGATCCTGGCTGAGGATGGAGTTCAGGATGCCGCCCGGCAGGCCGCGGTAGCCATTTCGGGAGTTGGCGAGGTTGCGGTGGAGAAGGCCCAGGTAGCGGTCGTTCGGCGGGTGGCGGCGGTCTTGAGCGCTCTGGGGGAACGAGCGGCGGAGAGGGACTTGCTGTCGACCGCCGAAGAAACCGCCTATTCTTTAGGGTACCTGGGAGGGCTGGCATCCCGCCGGGGTCTGGAGGATTCTACCCGGCAGATCGCGGCCTTTCTACGCCGGGTAGGTTCCCGAGCGGCGGAAGCCAAGTTGGATCTGGTAACCCGCCAGGCCACTGTTTCCCTATGGTCTCTGGGCGGGTCCGCCCACCGCCACCTTCATCATTGCTCGGAGATCGTGGCCAAGGAGTTGGAGCTGATGGAGCGGGTGGCCCACCAGGAGCTGGTCGACGCCAGCTATCTGGCGGCTCCCCGCAGCGAGGAGCTGGAGAGTTTTCGGCGGCACTACCTCAAGGAGATTCGCCGATTGTCCGATGACGCCGTCATGGAGCTGATGGGCCGATAAGAACCAGCGCGAACTGACCAAAAACGACTCATGTCATTCCGAAGGGCTCGGGTGACATTTTGAGATAATTACTTATCCAGCAACTTCCCCCAATCCCTCAGCAGTCAGGTGCCCAGAGTCCATCGAAAGCATTTCCGATAACCCCACTAGGTTGAAACAATCCTCCAGGCTGACCATCTGGTCCATCATCCCGGCAGTGGTCCCTTTATCCTTGAGCTCTCGCATCAGCTGGCTCACCACGCCGGTTACCGTCAGCAGGGCGCTGGCCGGAAAGATCACCAGCTTGAAGCCCATCTGCTCCAACTCGGTTGCCGGAATCAGGGGCGACTTGCCGGTTTCAACAAAGTTGTAAAGCAGCGGCACCGGCAAACCCTCGACCGCCCGCTGGGCCTCCTCCGAAGTACGCAAGGCCTCGACGAACAGGGCGTCTGCTCCAGCCTCAATGTATTTCTGGCACCGATCCATGGTGTCGTCCCATCCGGTAACTGCCAAGGCATCGGTTCGAATGATGATCAAAAAGTCGTCGTCGGTCCGCGCCTCCACAGCAGCCCGGATTTTCGCCACCATGTCTTCAACGGGGATGACCCGTTTGTTATCCAGGTGGCCGCACCGCTTGGGAAACTCCTGGTCCTCGATATGGACGGCCGCCACTCCGGCCTGCTCATACTTGCGGACGGTCCGGCGCACGTTTAGCACGCCACCATATCCGGTATCGGCGTCGGCAATAACCGGGACGGCTACCGAGGCGGCAATATCAGCGGCGTTGGCGGTCATCTCGGTCATGGTGGCCAGCGCCAAATCCGGAAAGCCGAGCCGGGCCACTGAGGTGCCGGCTCCAGTCATATAAACCGCCGGAAATCCGGCTTGCTCAATGATTTTGGCAGTCAGGCAATCATAGGCCCCGGGAGCCATTATGATTCCCGGCTCTTGGAGCAGCTGACGCAATTTGGCCGTGGCACGCATATCTCCTCCCAAAGAATGGAGTTTCCGCCGCTGCCGGGTAATGCAAGTATAAGCTAAAGGAGGGGGACCGGAGGATATGGAAAAGCCGGTGGCAGGAGTTGGTACGTAATATTAGGCCCGTAATGTTAGGCTATGAGACCGCCATCGATGATCAGGACCTGGCCGGTTATGTAACCCGCGCCTTCGCCACAAAGGAAAACCACGGCCTGCGCCACGTCGGAACCGCTGCCAAACCGCCCCATGGGAATGCGGCCCAACACATTTTGGCGGGCTTCTTCGGACATGGTATCCACCATTCCGCCGGTATCTATGAAGCCGGGAGCCAGGGCATTCACCGTAACATTTCGAGAGGCAACCTCTCGGGCCACCGCCTTGGTAAACCCGATGAGTCCCGCTTTGGCCGCCGCGTAATTAGCCTGGCCCGGATTCCCCCCAATGCCCACTACCGATGATATGTTGACGACCCGCCCTTGCCGCCGCCGAATCAGATGCGGCATAACATATTTGGTGCAGAGAAAGGCTCCCCGCAGGTCCACGTCCAGCACCCGATCCCAGTCTTCCGCGCCCATCCGCAGCAAAAGTCCATCTCGTGTAATTCCCGCATTGTTCACCAGGATGTCTATCCGGCCCCAACGGTCCACCACCTGCTCTACCGCCGCTCGGGCCTCGGCTTCCTGAGAAACATCTGCTGGAACCAAAACCGCCTCCGCCCCGGCCTTGGTTACCGAGTCGACCACCCGGCTCGCCGCGTCTTCACTCGTCACATAGTTGACGCCGACGTTGACTCCCGCCTCTCCCAAGTACTGGGCGATAACCGACCCGATGCCCCGGGAAGCGCCGGTTACCAGAGCGACCTGCCCTTTGAGATCCGCCACGCCCCTGGCCCTAGACCTTGAGCTCGCGCTGGCGGTGCACCGACTCCAACTCCGCTCGCATGCTGTCCATCAACCCCAGACGGACATATTGCACAGCGGTTCCAATGGCGCCACAGATGCCGTCGGCCTTGGAAGAGCCGTGTCCCAGGATGACCGCGCCGTTGATACCGAAGAGCGGTCCTCCCATGGTTCGGGGCAAATTTGTTGTTGTCCAAAGCTCGGAGATGATCTTGATCACCTCCTGGGGCGGCAAGAGCTGGGAGAGCTGCTTATGCAAGTAGGGCGCCAGGGCACTGCCCAGACCTTCGGTGAACTTGATCAGGATGTTACCGACAAATCCGTCGCATACGATTACGTCGGCCCGGTTGGTGAAGAAGTCCATGCCCTCGACATTGCCGATAAAATTGAGATGACTCTGCTGAAACAACGGGAAACTTTCTTGAACCTGCCGGTTGCCTTTGGCCTCCTCTGAGCCCACGCTCAGCAGGCCGACCCGGGGATTCTCAATTCCCAGGAAGTATTTGGCGAAAACCGCCCCCAGGGCGCCGAAGCTGACCAGCAGGGAAGGACGGCAGTCGACGTTGCTGCCAATGTCGACCAGTACGGTGCGGGGCGCCAACCCCAGGAAGGGCCCGCCGATGCAGGGCCGGTCCAATCCCTCCATTAGCCCCAGGACCATCACCGCGCTGGCCATCGACGCCCCGGTGGACCCCACCGACACCAGCGCGTCGGCCTCTCCACTCTTGAGCAATTTGGTTGCAACCACAATGGAGGCATCCTTCTGTTGCCGCAGGGCATGAATCGGGTGTTCGTCGTCTCCTATCTTTCCGGTGGAGGGGACCACCTTGATCGGCAGGCCCACGGGGTCATGCCGGGCCAGCTCGGCTTCCACCGCGGCCCGATCCCCCACCAGGGTAATTTCCACGTCATGCTGACCCAGCGCCTCCACGGCTCCCTTGACGGTCTCTCGAGGGGCATAGTCGCCGCCCATAGCATCCAATACGATGCGGATCGGGGTTCCCCCTGCTGGCTGTTGCATGCTCCTTCCTTTATCTCTGGGTCAACTCAAGGTCAGCGTGGCAGTGCCGGTTATTATCTCCCGGTCTAAGACCGGGACCCGGTCCGGGTCCCGGTCCGGGTCCCGGTCTCGGTGCCAAACCCCGACGGCGCAGACCAGCTCAGTTACCTCGCCGTTAGTCGCGATTTTCTCCACCCTTCCCCAGGTTTCCAGATTCTCTCCCACATATGCCGCTCCCTTGAAGCGGACTTTTAAGCCGCCGGATTCCAGCCAGGAGTTTCCGAAGGCGGCCACCAGCATTTCGGAAATTAGCGCCAAGGTCAGCATGCCGTGGGCAATAATTCCGCCAAACTGAGTAGCGGCGGCAAAATCCGGGTCCAAATGCAGGGGATTTTGGTCTCCCGACACCCGGGAATAGCGGTTCAGCTGTTCCTGAGTGATGGTTCTGGAGCGGCAAGGCAGCTGAGTACCGGCGTCCCAATCGCCAGGCTGAATTAACGCAGGTTGGTTCACGGGTCGTCACTCTGGGTAACCAGAACTGTGCTCTTGCCCCTCTGCACTTCATTGCCTGCCGCATCCCGCACCCAATAGTTGGCGGTAATGAATTGCAGGTTTCCCCGTTGGCGCGGACGTTCCAGGCCAGCCCAGCCCACCAGCTCCTCCTCCAATCGCACCGCCCGAACCGCACTCACTTCCTGGAGGCTATGGATTGCGCCGCCCGGAAGTGCCAGCTTTTCCAACAGATTACCCAGGGCCAGGGCGCTGATGGCCAAAGGCGGCATTATCCCCAATTCCATGTAGTGAGGAAGGGGGTCTCCCACAGCCTCTAAATACTGCCTCACCCACTCCTTGGTGATCTTCCAGCGGCCCAACTCTATCTGGTTATCCAGGAGAGCTACTCCTACCTTGGGCTAACCTACTCTGGGCTGACTTACTGAGGAATATCGGCGCCGCTCCGAGGCCTCCCAACCCAATTGGCCTGCCCATTTTACCAGCAAATAGGGAACCCTGTAGCCCTACCCGGCCCGTTTTGTCGCCTATGTTTGGCTGGTCTGTGACTAGGAAAAGTCCTCCGGCGCCGGTGGAAGTCTTTTTTCAGCAAGTCAGTGAGGCGATAATCAATCCGCAAGCCGGAAAGACTGATCGGCTAATCCCACAATGTGCTCGCCGATAGTTAGCGATGAAGTGGCGCCGGGTGACGGGGCGTTGAGGACGTGAATAGCTTTTCTTCCTTGCAGAATGCTGAAATCGTCCAGCAGGGAGCCGTCCTTCGCTACGGCTTGCGCCCTCACTCCGGCACCACCGGCAGCCAGGTCCTGAGATTGAACGCCCGGGATGAGCTTCTGCAGGTCCCGAACGAATACTCCCTTGCTGTAGGAACGGTGCACTTCGGCCACGCCGGTCCGCCAGTAACGGGCCGACATTTTCCAGAAGCCCGGATAGGTGACGGTTCCCCAGGATTCGGCCAGGTTGATATCGCTTTTCTGGTACCCCTCCCGGGACAGGGCCATCACCGCATTGGGCCCGGCTTCCACCTGCCCGTGAATGTTCCGGGTGAAGTGCACCCCCAGGAAGGGAAAGGCCGGATCGGGGACCGGATAGATCAAGCCTTTTACCATATACTGGCTTTCTGGACGCAGGGTATAGTATTCGCCGCGGAAGGGGATGATCCGTACATTGGGCAGCTCCCCAGTCATCTCCGCCACCCGGTCGGCGTACAGACCCGCGCAGTTGATAATGTGTTTGGCCTGCAGCACTCCCTTCTGGGTAGTGACTAGGAGGGAGCCGTCATTCTCAGAAATCTGCTGCACCGCAGCGCCGGTATAAATTTCCCCGCCTTCTTCTTGAAACCGGAAGGCATAGGCCGAGGCCACCTTTACGTAATCTATGATGCCGGTCTGGGGAGCCCAAAGCGCCTTCAGGCCGTGAACATAAGGCTCAATTTCTTTGAGCCTTTCCGGACCGACCAGCTCCAAGCCTTGCACACCGTTGTCCACGCCCCGCTGGTATAAGTTCTCCAGCCTATCCAATTCCGACTCATCGGTTGCCACAATGGTCTTGCCGCACTGCTGGAACTCTATCTCATTCTCTTCGCAGAACTGGCGCAGGCGCCGGGCGCCGCCGACGCAAAAGGCCGCCTTCTGGGAGCCGGGCCGGTAGTAGATGCCGGAGTGGATTACTCCACTATTATGCCCAGTTTGGTGGGTGGCCAGTTGGGCCTCTTTCTCCACCAC
>JAKZUA010000210.1:0-2711 GCA_047516825.1 Dehalococcoidia bacterium | reverse complement strand
CCAGCAGAGTTTCGCGACTCGCCGCGTTCAGGTCTAGTTCAGTGTCCACCTCCCTGGTATGCCACAACTCCCCCGGCCATGCCAGCGTTTTTCCAACGGCTTTGAGCCAATTCACCTCATCAAGTCTGAACAGTTACCCGTCGCTGGTGGATTAGCTCCTTTAACCAGTCTTCTCCCGTCCTTTCCGGCTCTTCACTGCTGTCCTCCAGGCCGGTTTCTGGCGAAGCGATCTCTAGGGCAGCCGGAGCTTGCTGGGTGTCGCCTCCGGCCGATGAGAGTAGGGACTCGGCGGCCCTTGCTTCCATATATTCCTTAAGCTGATGGGTGGTGTACTCCAGCTAGTTGGCGGCCACCTCCCCTCGTCGCGCAGCTCGACCTGAGGTTGAGAGTATCCTGGGCCAGAGACCCATGGCTACCACTGCTAGCAGCGCGGAAGCGGCGGCGGCCCTCAGAATGAACATTATTTCCAGGGAGTTGATTTCAGAGGTGATTTCTATGATGGCCCCCCCGTTCTCAGCCGGTAAGCCTGGTTTCTCTCAAATAGAGGAAGCCGCGCATTAAGCAACTATCTCAAAACGACCCATGCCATTCCGAAGGAGCCCTTCAGCGTAGCTCAGGATAAACTCCGCGAATGAGGAATCTAAATCCTGCTGCCGTAAGACTTCATGAATCAGTATCACAATTAGGCCACAGCCATCGGCGTTAGTAGCCTATTGCCAGGGACTTTGGACTCCTCGCTTCGCTCGGGGTGACATTCTGAGAGTGTTAGTAAGCTTTCCCCCGATAGGCGCGGAATGGGCAGGGCAAGAGCCCCTAGCCCCGCCCCACTTGAGGGAATGTGGGATACCCTTCTTTCCCAGGTGGGGCCGGAGTCTGTACCTGTACCTGGCCGCTGTTTTGCTTCTTTGCCAAGGTATCCCGGTACATCTGTTCGTACAATCTCGACAATTGATTTGTGCTCCTTTCAACCTGCCCAGTTGCTTCCTCGGCGCGGGAATTGCGCCTGGCAGTCAAAAAGAAAAAGAGCCCCGAAAGGGCTGCGGCCCCCAGAGCCAGCAAAACCGAGGCACCCGCCGCTACCAAAGGTAATATCTCGGTAAGAGATCGTACTTCCTGCATATATCTCCCGGAATCCTCGGCGACGTAACCTCAGAATGCCCGGCAAACTCTGACCGGAACCTGCCAGAGTCTAACCCCGGTCTGGACACAATAGGATTTCTTGCAGAGCATATGGGGCTGCCGAGCGCGGGTTTGGAAGAACTCAGTATCTAGCCAGAATCGCGGTCAAGTCCTCCAAGCGTCCTTCGCTGAAGACGCCAGCAGAGCTACGCATTTGATGGGAGCCTCCCCGGCGGAGCTCAAATTCTGGTGTGACGACGGATGATCGGATGTAGATAACGGTGGGATATATGTCCCGCATGTCCTCGAGAATGGTCACAGCCGCATACCGCTGGCAGGCACTCCACTCGGTTTGGGCCAAGTCCAAGAGCTTTGTGGCCTGGTCTGTCGCAATGCTGGTAAGGGCCTGGTAGGTGCGGGTGCTGGTTTCGAGCATGGGTTCTCCTCCGGCTTTTTATTTAGTGGGAATCGCCTTTTGGGTACTTCTCCGGTATCAGTTCCGGCTCGGTGCCGGAATAAGTCCTTCCTGAAAATGGGCCTTGAATACTGGTGCCAATAAACGGGAGAGATTGACATCCTTCGGCCAGGGTTCTTCCATTCCTCCGAGGGGGCTGTCCCCTATCATCCAGCAACTTCCCACCAACGGGGCAGTGCCACCCTAAGACATAATATGTTACTAACATATTATGAATATATGGTCCTATAGCAGGATCCTTGTGTCAAGACCGCAGAGGCCTAAAAAAACCGAATGTGTATAGCGACCGGAATTTCTGGTAGTATGTTGACATAATATGCCGGAATACGCCGATGGTTGAACCAGACACGCCAGAAACGTTAGCCGCCAAACACCTGATCGGGGAGCGCCTGAAGAACGCTAGAGAGCTAGCTGGCCTGACCCAATCTCAGGTCGCCGAGCGGTTGAGCGTATCCGAAATGACCGTTTACAGATGGGAGACAGGTAGGTTTGAGCCCTCCTTCGCAAAATTGCGATCCCTGGCCCGGCTTTTCCAGCAGCCTATGGACGGTTTGTTGGGGGAGATTCCCGTAGCCGGCGAAGCCAACGTATCCGCCCCCGTCGCCCACGTGCGTCTAAAAGGATATCTGTCCGCCGGCCTGAGTCGCGAAGACTGGGACGTGGACTTGGGTACTGTGCCGGTTTCGGAGCAGGTGGCGCTGCAATATCCCGGTCTTTACGCCCTGATGGTCAGCGGAGACTCGCTGAAATCCCAGGGCATCGGCTCCGATGATTTACTATTTTTGAATCCCGCCGCCAATCTGCGATCCGACAAGCTCTACGTCATCCGTACGGCAACCGGAGAGCTGTCACTCCGCGTCATCAGCATGCAGGAAGGCCGGATTCTGCTGCGGTCCGGGTATGATCGATATGAGGAACTAGCCATTAACGGCGCGGAGTTTCTGGGTCAAGTGGTATGGCATTTGCGCCGCATGGACTAGTATTACAACGACGGATTAATTGACGAGGGGATTCCTGCAAGGAAATTGAACCTGGCACAGTGCCACTGTGATCTTTCCATGATCGCTGATTCGTAGCTGGACAAGAACCGTCAGCCATATTATTCGGCAATCCGTCG